>JAQXGF010000102.1 GCA_029006155.1 Lachnospiraceae bacterium | reverse complement strand
TCCAGAATCACCGTAACTTTTTTCAGATCACCATTCGTCTCTTCCTCTGCGGATACTGCCGCTGTCATCGTCATTGCCATCGCTGCCGCGACCATCATTGCTGTTACTTTTTTCCAGTTTTTCATTTGTCTCCTCCTCTTTTGTTGCCAGCCTTTCTGCTGAGGTACTACCTCATTTTTATATGAATCCTCTCGGATGTCATATTCTGCTTCTGTCCTTTGGCCATGTACGCATGCTACACACGATTTTTCATACATTCGCCTCGTACACCTTTACACTTCCTGCCGCCGGTGCTTCCTGCGTGACGGCAGCACCAAATACCCGAACAGCTTCACCGCCCCGTTCATCAGCAGACTCAAAATCACAATCATCAGCACACAGGCAAAGACCTTATCCAGCATATAGCCATTTTTTGCGCGGATGAGATAGTAGCCAAGTCCGCTCTGGGACGCGATCCATTCTCCGACCACCGCCCCGCTGATGCTGTAGGTCGCGGCGACCTTCAGACCGGATAACAGCGAAATCATCGCCGCCGGAATTTTTACAATCCGGTAGATCTGCCACTTTGAACCGCCATACGTTTTGACCAGATTCAAATATCCCTGGTCCATTTCACCGAGTCCGTCACAAAAACTGACGACGATCGGGAAAAAACACATCAATACGACGGTCAGTATCTTTGGTGCATAGCCAAATCCCATATAAATGATAAAAATCGGTGCCAGTACAATGACCGGAACCGTCTGTGTCACGACGAGAATCGGATAAATGCAGCGGCGCACCAGCGGCATCGCATCCATCACAATGCCAGTCAGGATACCGACAAGAAACGAAATCCCCATCCCGACGAGCGCCTCCATGACTGTGACACCTGCATGTCCCGCAAGGGTCGGAAACTCTGTCACAAACGTTTTCAGCATATCGCTCGGTGCCGGCAGTACATACAGGGGAATATCCAACAGCTGCACAATCAGCTCCCAGAAAATCAGCAGCACCGCGACTACTATCACGGGTGCCAGATGTGATAAATGTTTTTTCATGATACCTTCTTTCCAAAATCAAAAAGCCGGTGCAGAACACACCGGCTTTCAAACATCACAGAAAACGACGCCTGTTGCATCGTCTACATCCTATTTTCCTGCGCCAGCATTATCTGTATCAGGTTCTAAGGGTCTAAACCGTACGGTTTACTCTCAGGCCTCCACGACCTCCCCATTTGTGCTAAATAGTTTTGCCCATCAGTCACAGACAGGAGCTGCTTTAGCAGCGGATAGTTTGCCAAGCAAACGGGTCTGTGACCTGCGTACAAAACGTCCTCATTAGATTAATATACCATCCTCACTTCGCAAATGCAAGCACAACTTACCCGGCATTACAGATCTTCAGAATCGCGTCCGCAAAGATCTTCGCGCTGCGCAGCAGCATCTCGATCTCCATGAACTCATCGTCACCGTGCATGTGGTTGTCCACTTCCGGGATCATGCAGCCAAACGCCACACCGCGCTCCAGCTCATGCACATAGGTGCCACCGCCGGTCGAAAGCGCTTTGCCCTTCTTACCAAAATAGCGCTCATAGCTTCCGAGCAACGTCTGTACGAACCAGGAATCCCCCGGTACGCAGTGCGGCTCGCGCAGCTCTTCGTTGTCCAACGTGATGCCATACTGTGCCAGCGCCTCTTTTACCGGATAGCTTGTATTCTCCTTTGTGCAGCCGATCGGCAGTCGTGCATCGAAGATCGCATGCAGATGCTCCGGTGTGTAATCCATAATACTGAAGCACAGGGTCAGCGCCCCGGATTCCTCATTTTCCCGGTCGATTCCGGCCTGCTTTCCGCACGTATCCTCATACGGGAAGAGCGTCTCGAGGCCAAGCAGTGCCGTCAGTCCCTTCGTCGCATCCAGCGGAAGTGCGGTAATCAGCCGAAGCGTCGCGGTCAGTGCATTTTTCCCTTCTGCCGGCGTGGATGCATGGGCTGCCAGCCCTTTTGCCGAGACCCTGACCGTTCCATCGGCCTGTGCCTGTACGGTAAATGCCACATCTGTCTGTGCCGTCACGCGCGCTGCCGCTTCTTTTATTACAGCCGCTTCTATTCCGGCTACCACAAGCTCGGCACGGGCCGGAACGACGTTTACCTTATCACCACTTGTAAAGGAAACGACATAAGCTTTTGCTTCCTCTTTCGGAAAATCTGCGGAAAACTCCCCCTTAAAGGAGCCTTTTTCGATATTAATCAGCGGAAAATCCGCATCCGGTGTAAACGTATACGGCGCTTCCGCTTCCTTTGCATAATAATATTCCAGATCTCCGGATCCGCACTCCTCATCGGAGCCAAGGATCAGCCGCACGCTCTTCTTCATCGGAATCCCCAGCTCTCTGATCGCGCGCAGTGCATAAAGTGCTGCGATCGCCGGCCCCTTGTCATCTGCCGTACCTCTGCCGTAAATTCTTCCGTCTACAACCTTCGGCTCGAACGGCTTTGTCACCGTCCAGTCCTCGGTCACCGGTACGACATCGAGATGCGCCAGAATATCCAGTGCCTTCTCCTGCGCCCCGAAATCGCCGGTCACGACGTAATTGTCATAGTTGGTCGTCAAAAGCCCATACTGCTTCATCAATCCTTCCGCCGCTGCAAGCGCTTTCGCCGGGCCATCACCAAACGGCTTTCCCTCTGATGCCGAACCGCGCTGGCTGTCAATGCGCACGAGTGTCTTTAAGTCTTCCAGCATCTCCTCTTTTTTGCTGTCAATGTATGCGTCTATTTTTTCTCTGTACATGCCTGTATTCCCTTTCCACTGTTTCCCGCCTGCTTTTCTCTGATGTCGGTTTCGATTATGGTCTGTTGTGCTGCGCCATAAACGTCGAAACCATCTGATTGTCCGGAACCAGTGCTTACTGTAAAAGCGGATATTCGCAATCCATCCCTGCGGCTCATCCCTGCAGCTTTGCTGCCGGGCCTCCGCCGACGGGGCTGGCTTCGCTTCATTCGGTTAAAAATGCCTCGATCTCTTCTTTCGTCGGAAGCGCCGGAATGCCACCCATCTTCTGTACGCACAGTCCGCCGGATGCATTTCCGTACTTTAACGCCTCGCGGATCTTATCCACCGTGAGATCGTCTGTCGTCGTCACACCGTTCATCAGAAGGCTTGCAAGGAATCCGCCCCAGAATGCATCCCCGGCTCCGGTCGCATCCACAGCCTTTACCTTATGGCCTTCTACGGTCTCTTCCTGTCCTGCGAAGAAGAACTTCGCCCCCTTTGCACCAAGTGTCTCGATCACGACGCTGATCTGATTCTCCTTCATCATCGCCGGAATATTCGCCTCTCCGCCGACAAAATCGAGCTCCTCGTCTGAGATCTTGAGCAGATCTACATACGGAAGCACCTCATCTACGACTTTCTTTGCGTCCGCAAAGCTCCAGATCATATTGCGGTAATTGACGTCGTAGCTGATCAGCTTGCCGAGCTTCTTTGCCAGCTTCATCGCCTCAAAATGAGCGGTGCGGCTCGGATCTGCAGACATTCCGAAAGAACCTGCGTGCAGGATCTTTGTATCTGCAAGCATTTCCTCTGTGATGTCTTTTGCATCCAGCATAATATCTGCTCCCGGTTTTCTTACAAACGTAAAAGAACGCTCGCCGCCTTCATACAAGGTGACAAACGCCAGCGTCGTCACCGCTTTGTCCGTCAGCTCCGGGCAGAGCATTTTAACCTGATTGTCTTCCAGTGTCTTTTTCAGAAGTTTACCAAAGTCATCGTTGCCAAGGCGGCCAAGGAAACCGGTCTCAAGCCCGTTCCGTGCGATCGCAATGCAGGCATTTGCCGGCGCTCCGCCCGGATTGCACACATAGCTCCGCTCCTCTTTTCCCGGTGTAAAGTCAATCAGCATTTCCCCCATACAGATAATATCCATGATCAAACCTCCATTTATTCCTTTTTTTTGCTCTTGTTTGCTGGATGTAATTATATTACAATTGTACGATGAACTCAAGGAAATTTTGTGATACGTGGCGCATGACCGGAAAGGATATGATTTATGAAACCAACTCTCCCCTCCTCCCTGAAAGAAGAACGGACACATGGAAGTGAGCTGTTCCGCTTCGGTTATTACACAGCAGACACGTCTGCAGACTCCTTTTTCGTCGCTCCGCACTGGCACGAGGAGATCGAGATCGTCTATTTTCAGAAAGGGCATTTTATTCTCGAAGCAAATATGGAGCGCTATCCGGTCGATTCGGAGGCCATTTACTTCATCCGCTCCGGGGAGCTGCACCGGATTTTTTCTGCGGACCGCTGCGTAGAATCCGCCGTCGTCTTTTCTCCGTATCTGCTCACTTTTCTCTCCAATGATGCTGCACAGAGCCGATTGCTCGGCCCGCTGACAGACGATACCCTGCTGCTGCCACGCTGCATTCGTTCCACAGATCCCTGTTTTGTGCAGGTGCTCGCGGAATACAAAAAAATAGTCCGACAGTGCAATGACCAGGATGGGATCGAAGTGACAGAAGCGACCCAGCAGCTCTTCATCAAAGCAGCACTCTTAAATATTCTCGGCATCTGCTCCGAATACGGTCTGCTCACATCCAAGCAGCCGTCACACGATCAGAATATCGAAAATCTGAAACGCATTCTTTCTTATATACATACGCACTATACAGAGCGTATCTACGTCCGTGATCTGGCCAGCCTGCTCAACCTGAACGAGCAGTACTTTTGCAGAATGTTTAAAAAAGCCATCGGACAGTCGCCGATGGCCTATGTAAACGCATATCGTATTCGCCGGGCCTGCGCCCTGCTCCGTGACAG
>JAQXGF010000101.1 GCA_029006155.1 Lachnospiraceae bacterium | reverse complement strand
ACGAAGCCTCTCCATGTCCTGATTTTCTTATTTTGAAAGATGGTACATCGCAATCTCATCGATCTCACGGTTCGTTGCGATCAGAATGTCTTTTCCATCGTGTACATAATGGAAGACATTTGCCGGACCGCAGTCCTCGTCGATCGTCTCGAAGCCATACTTGCCATTTTCATCACAGGTGATAGCAAAGAGATTTCTCTTTCCCTTTCTGTGTCCGACTACGAATGCCGGCTTGCCGCAGAGGTCGCCGCCATAGATCGCGTGCGTAAACTCGGCATCCTCCGGATACTCGTACACCTTCTCGAACTTCCCGTCCTTCTTTTTATAAACGCTGACTTTCTCGCCGTGGAACGGAGCCAGTACGCCGAGCTCCTTCTCGCCGTCGCCATCCAGATCTACGAGCACTGCATCGCTCGCTGCGGACTCCAGAAGCGTCTCAATCGTCCACTCACTCTCGCCCTTTGCCGGCGGAGTAAAACGATATACGCCGCTGTCGCAGGAGACAACGCTCGTCGGGATATCGCCTTCCATCACACGGTAATAGCCATGGTTCTTCAGCATATTGTCCTTGAGCACTGTGAGCGGAAGCTGATGCTCCTCGTCGAATCCGGAGAGATCGTCCGGAAGCTCTGCACCATAGACTTTACCCGGCATGCTCCAGTCGTCCTTGAACTCATGTCCGGACTTTAACGCACATGCGATCAGATAGTTCTTTCCATCTCTGGTCAGAATGTCAAAACGATGTACGTGCGGAAGCGTTACGAGCGTGCGGATCTCCCAGTCACTCTTTCCCTTCGGCGTCACGATCACGATCTTCGCTTCTTTGGAATCGTTCGGGGAATAGAACTTGTAAGTGGAAAGGAACTGTCCATCCGTACCCGGCACCTGTACCATGCTCATGACTCCGCCCGGTCCTTCCCATACGGTATCTTCCATATTTCCGTCCAGGTCAAACAGATAGCACGGATCCTGCTTCTCAGCGGCCACCAGAAGGTGATCCTTTCCCTGATAGTGCAGCGGTGCAATCGAATAACATTTATTCAGCTTTGCAAGTACTTTCTTCTCAATTTTCATTTTCTTCTACCTCTGTCTTATGCTTCCTGATCCAGAAGATCGCCCATCATGCTGCGGGCAAAATCCAGATCCTTTTTCCACTCCGGATTGCCGACATACCAGAATTCCGTCACATACCTGCGAACGCCCAGCGCATATGCCGTGTGGATCATATCCCTGAAATTCACATGACCGGTTCCGAACGGAATCTCGCGGAACTTGCCCGGGACTGTCTCCTTCAGATGTACCGCAACGATATGTCCCGCACCACTTCGAAGATCCTCCAGCACATCCGTTCCATAGGTCACTGCCGCATTTGTGATATTGCCGGCATCCGGATATACATTCAGATACGGAGAATTTACAAGGTTCACATACTTCATTGCTTTTCCGACCGTGTTCATGAACTCGGTCTCCATCGTCTCAAAACCAAGCAGGATGCCGTCGCGGGCTGCCATTAAGGTCGCCTTTTTCAGATTCTCCTCAAAACGCGCCCGTGTCTCCTCACTGCCCTGCTCATAATAAACGTCGTAACCGGCGAGCTGGATAATGCGGATACCGAGATCTGCTGCCAGAGTCACAGCCTTCTGCATGATCTCCATGCCACGTGCGCAGGTCGCCGGATCATTGCTGCCAAGCGGATATTTGCGATGTCCGCTTAAGCACATCGTCCGGATCGGCACACCGATCTCTGCCATGAGATTTACCAGTTCGGTGCGTTCTTCTCCTGGCATATCCAGACGTGCGAGCTTCTCTTCCGTCTCATCAATGCTGATCTCCACGAAATCGTAGCCTGCTTCCTTTGCCGCAGTGAGTTTTTCTCTCCAGGAAAGCTCCTTTGGCATTGCCTTTTCATATAATCCAAGTGTATACGGCTTCATCTTTTTTTCTCCTTATGCTTCCAGAAGGCCCATTACCTTTGCAATCGTATTCTGCTTCAGTACCTCGGCCGCCAGCTTCTGCATCTCCTCATACGACTTGCCGCGCAGCTGATATTTGATGCGCGCTGCGCTGTTTGCAGACATGCTGAACTCATCCAGCCCCATGCCGAGCAGGAGTCCGGACGCTTTCTCATCCCCTGCAAACTCACCGCACATACCGGCTTTCGCATTGTGGCGGTGTGCTGCTGCGATCGTATGTGCGATGGCACGCAG
>JAQXGF010000100.1 GCA_029006155.1 Lachnospiraceae bacterium | reverse complement strand
CCGTCGATGCTAAAGTCAGTCATGGCACTTCCAAAGGAAATCAGCAGGAAGCAGCGGCCGGTCAGCGCCGGGTTCATAAAGTTCTTGCCGAGCCCTCCGAAGAAGCATTTTACGAAGAGAATCGCAAATACGGAACCGATGCACGGAAGATAGAGCGGAACCGTCGGCGAAAGAGAAAGCGCGAGCAGCAGTCCGGTGACGACCGCGCTGCCATCGCGGACTGTATTCGGATGTTTGGCAATCCGGTCAAACAGATATTCCGCAAGTACCGCAGAGGCCACGGAAATCAGGATGACGAGAAATGCATGGAGTCCGTAACGGTAAATACCGAATACCGTTGCCGGAAGCAATGCGAGCACGACATCCGTCATCACAGATCCGGTCGTAAGCGAATGCCGGATGTGAGGACTGGAAGACATATTTAATAATTTTTCATTCATTTTCCGTTCCCTCACTTTCTCTTTGCGGCCATGATGACGGCCTTGGTCTGCTTGAAGAGCTGCATCAGCGGACGCTTTGCCGGGCAGATATAGGTGCAGCTTCCGCAGGCGATACAGTCCAGACCATACAGCTTTTTCTCATAGCGCTCATAGTCCTGGCGTTCGGCGGCCTCTGCCATCATCTGCGGCACCAGGCCGATCGGACAGACATGTCCGCACCGCCCACAGCGCAGGCAGGCGGTCATCTGCTGCTCGGCGAGCTCGACTTCATCCACGGCGAGCACGGTCAGTGCATTATTATTTTTGGCGATTGGGACATCCAGTGTAGACATTGCGATCCCCATCATCGGACCTCCGCAGAGGATTTTCCTTGCTTCTGATCCGGGCCTGATCCCGCCGGCTGCTTCGAGCAGCTCGCTGCAGGAAGTACCGATCCGGACGGAGAGCGTATGTGGATTGGCAATGGCATCTCCGGATACGGTAAAGAGACGGCCCATCAGCGGCTCTGTCTTGCAGACGGCGCGGTAGATGGCATTTAAGGTGCTGACGTTGCACACGACACAGCCGAGATCCGCCGGAAGCTGTCCGAAGCGGAGCTGCCGTCCGGTGACGACACCGATCAGACTGCGCTCGCCGCCTTCCGGGTATTTTGCCATGACTGGAAGGACAGAGAGATTTGCGTCGCCTTCACAGGCACGCGTCATCGCTTCGATGGCTTCTGGCTTGTTATCTTCGATGGCAATGACACCTTTGGCATTCGGAAAGAGGCGGAGGACGAGACGCATCCCTTCAACGATCCCGGCACTCTGTGTACGCATCAGCTGGTCGTCACAGGTGATGTAGGGCTCGCATTCGGATCCGTTTGCGATCACGTAGTCGATCTGTTCCGGATTGCGTGGGGCGAGCTTTACGTGGGTCGGAAAGCCTGCGCCTCCGAGTCCGACGATCCCGGCCCATTTGATGGCGTCGAGAATCTGCGGTCCGGAAAAGGCAGATGCGTCCCGGTCGATGCCGATTCCGGGTGCCGGTGTAAACTGTCCGTCATTTGCGATGACGATGCAGGTGGCCCGTCCTCCGGATATGGTGTGGCGCTCCTCGATGGCTTTTACGGTGCCAGAACAGGAACTGACGATGTTTGCGGAGACAAATCCGTCTGCTTCTGCGATCAACTGTCCGGCAAGTACGGTATCGCCCTTTTTCACGATGGGCTTTGCTGGCTTGCCAATGTGCTGGTTTACAGGAAATACGAGATCTCCTGAGGGAAGGAATTCTTCGACCGGACTTCCAAGCGAAAGCTCTTTGCAGCCCTTCGGATGAACACCGCCCCGAAATGTTTTGTGCTTCATACGATACCTCCTCGCAGTTTATAAGTAAAATGATAACAGATTCTCAGTAAAAATTCCAGCTTTTTCAACAGAATATTGCGTTAAAAAAATAACTTTTTGGTCAAAATAACGACACAAAAAGAGGAGGGAAATCGGAATGGTGTTGTAAAGATAAAGAGTAGATTTGACAAACTTCCGGATGTATCTGTTTTGCATAAAACAAGAAAAAATAGAATCCTCTGCAGGACGTTTAAGAGAGTATTTGCTGCAAAATCGCCGTAAGAAGTGGCCGGAGCAGCTCCGGGTTTGCTTCATAATTTTCCTGCCAGGCAAAGTAAAGGGCCTGTGATTCATAGGAAGGACGAAAAGCCGGAGTCAGGATCGCAGATGGCTGCAGGTAGAAAATCCCGCTTTTTCTGGTGTAGCAGGTCGCGGCCTTTGCAGGGATGCGGTATTCTTTTTCGACGTAGGAAGCGACACTTTTATGGATGGCCTGATCCTCCAGCGGCAGATAATAGTAGTTTTTATAGTCTGGGAAGAAGTATTTCAGTTCTGTTTTGACTCCTGGGATGTCGAGCATTGCTGTCGTATTTTTAACAATCAACCGAAAAAAATGTTCTTCTGATCCGATTGTGGCATGCGGAATGGAAAGGGTCAGTTCGTGTGGCAGCGGCGCAGTGAGTGTAAAATGGATGCGCAGGTGCGGGGAGCCGTAATCGGTTGCCGGAGCAAAAGATAAATCCGTGCAAGCGTTGCCGGAAAATGCAGCCACCGGCGAGCAGCCCGTGATCTGTGCGAATGTCCCGTCCGCGAGCATCCGATACGCGGCAAGCGGCAGAAGGTGTGTCATCCCTGTCAGGTCGTCGTGATTGTGGAGCAGCATCAGGCGGCGCAGCTCCGGATCCGAAGTTTTCTCATAAGTACGAAACATGGCGACCATATGCTTGCCGGTCAGCGTATCTTCGCGCTGCCACCCGGCAAATGCTTCTAGATCTTTCTGCTTCATGTGAGCAGCCCCGGACAGATTTTTCAGACAGCGCAGCTTCTGATAAAGGTCAATGGAGGATTTCTGACCGGAAGCACGGTCAAAGAGCACTGGCAGCTGGCAGGCTTTGGCCCTGGCATTTATATAAGGAAGATCAAAGGTCGTACCATTGAAGTGGATCAGTGTGGAAAATGGCAGAGCATCGGCTAAAAATGCGGTGAGCAGCGCCGGCTCCTCGGAGGTATGTTCTGCAAGATACTGGGTGAGCTGCCAGCCATGTTCTGTGTGACAGATCGTTCCGATCAGGAATACATGGGAGGAAGCGGCGGAAAGTCCGGTCGTCTCGATATCAAAAAAGAGACTTGTTTCCGGGTCAAAACCCCAGAAGTCATGATAATCCGGAAAATCCGGAAGGATAGATGTTTCTCGAATCATAGTGGATCGTTGTGTTCCTTTCTTGTGTTTTGGATAGAAACTATAATGGACATTTGGCTCATACCATAAAATCACGAACCTAGTATATCGAAAAAGTGAAAAGAATTCCAGCGCCGAAGGACAGGAAATGGAAAATGTTAAGACATTCTTTCGTTGTGAATCGCAGGAAAATAGTGTAATATGAGAATCGAATTTATAAGCAGTGCAAAAATCAAAGAGACCAAATGGCATTGGTGTGGCAGGAACGTGCAGGGCGTCTGCTGTGTAATGCGCAGGGAAGGAGAAGGACGATGTTACTGGAATGTAGTGGACTGAAAAAGAGCTATGGGCGAAAGCTGGCAGTACGGGACATGACATTGAATCTGGAGCAGGGGAAGATCTACGGACTGCTCGGACCGAACGGGAGCGGTAAGACGACGTGGATGAAAATGGTGGCCGGACTCGTCAAAGACTGGGATGGGAGTATCCTGTTTGAAGGACATCCGCTGACCTATAAAGATAAGGCAGAGATCGCGTATATGTCGACGGAGCCATTTTTCTATTCGTATATGAAGATCCGGGATGTGGGAAAGTATTATGCGGATTTTTTCAAAGATTTCAGCCTGGAGCGCTTTGAAGAACTGCTCGTGCGAATGGATCTGGATCCAAACGATAAGGCACGGACACTTTCGTCCGGTATGGCGGCAAAGCTGAAGCTGGCAGCGACGCTGGCGAGAGATGCGAAGCTCTATCTGCTCGATGAGCCATTGAATGGGATTGACCTGGTCGCGAGGGATCATGTCATGCAGACGATCGGAGAGGTTTGCAATCCGAAGCACACGATTGTGATGTCAACGCATCTGGTCGATGAGATTGAGCCGGTGATTGACGGAGCCATCTTTGTGCGGGAAGGACAGATCGAGACACAGGGGAGCGTGGAGGAGTTACGACAGAAGTACGGATGTTCCATTGTAGACCTATATCGCAAAATTTATGGCTGAGTACTGGGAGCTGCCTGGAAAAATATCCCTGCAAACGAAAAAATATGATCTGGTGCGAAAGGAAGATGGAGAGATGGGAAAGATCTTTAAATATGAATGGAAAAAACAGATGTTTTCAAAGTACATTATCGGAGGCATCCTGCTTGTGCTCACGCTGATGTTCGTGCTCGGCACGATGCTCGAAAAAGAGAACTGGCAGACGACGTCGCTCGTTTTTCTGGTGGTGGCAGGTGCATTTACTTCCATGTATATCGGAGTGGAATGCCTGCTCGTGCTCAACCGGGATCTGCGGACAAAAGAGAGCCATATGCTGTTTATGGTTCCGTACTCGGCCTATACGATTCTCGGGGCAAAAATTCTGGCGGCGATCTGCCAGATCCTTTTGACAGCAGCGCTTTTTGCCGGAGCTTTTTTTCTTTGCTTTTCTGCATATCTGACAGCAAACAGCAGCTTCGGACAGTTCTTTGAGATCTTAAAACGGCTGATGAACGACTGGGTAGAGATCGATATTACCTGGGACTGGATTCTGCTTGGGCTGGGACAAGTGGTCATCAGCTGGATCGGAATGATTGCGGCAGGCTTTACGGCGATCATTGCCGTCCGTACCGTGCTCGTCAGGAGCAAGCTTGCGACGCCTCTGGCAGTTGTGCTGTTTTTCGTGCTCAACTGGGGCATGACAAAGATTGTCGACCTGGCAGACCGGATGATTCCGGTCACCGCTTCTGACTTTACCCATTTCTGGGCGCAGCTTGGCGTGCTCGCGGTGCTCGCAGTCCTGCTGCTCATGCTTTCCGGATGGATGGCAGAGAAGAAGCTGAGCGTGTAAATGTCAGGAAATGGTATATGCCTGGAACCCCGATGACGAAATTTCTTCCAATTCATCCGTCACAAACAGCGCTTCTATGCCGTCGAGCGATTCGATCAGTTCCAGCCCCTTTTCCGGTCCGAGTACGAAGCAGGCGGTGCTCAGGGCATCGGCATCGGTGGAAGAGGGGGAGAGGATTGTGACGCTGGCGAGTCCGTTTTCGACTGGATAGCCGTCGGAAGGGCTCAAAATGTGGTGGTAGCGTTTGCCATCCTGTTCAAAATAGCGCTCGTAGGTGCCGGAGGTGACGACGGAGCGGTCTTTGCAGGCAACGGTTTCGAGCTGTTCACCGGATTCGGAGAATGGTTTGCGGATGCCGACACGGAAGGCCGAGCCATCTGGCTTCGCGCCTACGGTGAGGATATTGCCGCCGAGGTTGATCAGGGCGCTGTCATAGCCTTCGGAAATGAGGTAATCGCGAAGGCGGTCTGCGATATAGCCTTTTGCGATGCCGCCAAGGTCGATGGATGCCTGAGGGTCAAGGAGGGTGACAGTCGCACCGTCCAGCTGTACTTTTTTATAGTCTACATGGGAGAGCGCTTCCTGAATCTGGTCGGCATCCGGCACGGTTCCCTCGTGCTGTTCCGGCTTGAAATTCCACAGATCCAGCAAGGGAGCGATTGTGATATCAAACGCGCCATCCGAACGGGCACTGTAGTCCAGGGCCGTTTCGATCAGCTGTGCGGTCTCTTTCGAGACGGTCACGGGCATACCGCTGCTGTGGTTGATGTTCCAGACATCGCTGCCTTCCTTTATGCGGCTGAGCAGTGATTCATAGGTTTCCAGAAGAGAGAAGCACTCCTCGAGGGGTGCTTCTTCTTTTGTGCCATAGAGTGTCAGGGAGACGACTGTATCAAGGCAAAAGCCGGTCTTGGAGGCCGTGGCGTTTTTATCGGAAGAAAGTGAGCAGCCATTTGTCAGCATGGATACCGTCAGGGTAAGCGTGCAGAGGCAGAGCAACCCCCAAAAAGATCGTTTTTTTATGTTCATGGTATGTTCCTTCTATATTAATGATGTTATTTACTTTTTGCGATGGAAGCAGGGGACGTGTAATTTGATCCGGTCAGTGTTTTTATCATAGCACAACATGGATTGTTCGTCGATTACTTTTCTATATTTACCGGGCAATGAGAATAATCTCCTCATTTGAGCGTTTGAATTTCGACCGGATCAGAAAAAATTCGTACTCTTTTCTTTACAAACCAGTTCTTTCTTCGTATAATGGACGTGGTGTGGAAACGGTTTCCATACAGACATTAAGTATGCACATGTGCATAGACACAGGAGGGCTTGGCATGGCAATTTTAGTAACCGGCGGCGCCGGATATATCGGCAGCCATACATGCGTAGAGCTGCTGAACAGCGGCTATGAAGTAGTAGTAATGGATAATCTTTACAATGCCAGCGAAAAAGCGCTGGAGCGTGTAGAGCAGATCACAGGCAAGAAGCTGACATTTTATAATGTAGATATGCTGGACAAGGATGCGATGAATGCAATCTTTGAGAAAGAATCCATTGATTCTGTCATCCATTTTGCAGGATATAAGGCAGTCGGAGAGTCCGTGCAGAAGCCACTGGAGTATTATCACAATAATATCACCGGTACGTTGAATCTCTGTGATGTCATGCGGCATCATGGCGTGAAGAAGCTGATCTTCAGCTCCTCCGCGACGGTATACGGAGATCCGGCGTTTGTCCCGATCACAGAAGAGTGCCCGAAGGGCAAGATCACCAATCCGTATGGACAGACGAAGGGTATGCTGGAGCAGATCCTGACCGATCTGCACGTATCCGATCCGGAGTGGAACATTGTGCTGCTGCGTTACTTCAATCCGATCGGCGCACACAAGTCCGGACTCATCGGTGAGGATCCGAAGGGCATCCCGAACAACTTGCTCCCGTACATCGCTCAGGTAGCAGTCGGCAAGCTTCAGAAGCTTGGCGTGTTCGGCGACGATTATGATACGCCGGACGGTACCGGTGTGCGCGACTACATCCATGTAGTAGATTTGGCAAGAGGCCATGTAAAGGCAGTCCAGAAGCTTGAAG
>JAQXGF010000099.1 GCA_029006155.1 Lachnospiraceae bacterium | reverse complement strand
GATACGGAAGTGGACCACAATGGCCAGCGTCCGGTATAGACCGTCCAGTTCTTGCGTATGGTCTTGAAAATCAGTCTTACTTTCAGACCAAGGGATACTACGACATCAATACCTACCTCAAATTTTAATGCTCCAAGATTCGTATTGGCTCCGCTCAAAAGATTCGTGGTATTGAAGAACAGACCTGTCAGCTCCGCATAGGCATACAGGCTTCCGGTTATATAGGCCGTGGCAATTCCGCACATGGTTACGGACAATGTCAGCCGCAGTCCCACGCGGGCTCCTACCTTTCCGATCAGATAAATATTGTTGGTTACGGAGCTCTCCAGCTTCTCCGTATAGGAGCTTCCTTTGAATTTCAGGAAATTGTATTTAAAGCCGATGCGTTCCCCGCTTCTGGCTACAATCTCTACGCCAAAAGTTGCGAGGACTCCCACCTGACCTACCAGATGAACCTCAAAGCCTACGGTGATAATTCCATAGAAAGAGAATCTCAGATTCAGCAGCAGGATATCAAAAAGATCATTATATTTCAAAGAGGTTGCCACGATGGAGTTCATCGTATCCATCAGATCGGATACAGACTGATCATAGGATTCATAATCACCCTCCTGGATTCCTTCCGGTTTGACAATCTCACTTAAGGTATCCTTTGCTTTTGAGAATACCGTTGTTTTTCCGCCTGTGCTAGCGGTAACAGTCAGTTCAATCTTCGACATGGACCGGATCGTCACAGACATATCGATCCAGACCTTGCCACCGTTTACATTTGTCTGCACGGACAAAGACTGGGTAAAGGACAGCTTCGGCTGAACCGTCAGCATATTCTTACCGTCTTTTTTAATATTGGCAGTCGCAGAAATACTGATGTTTGCCGTCACTTCACTGCCTGATGCCTTCAGCTTCACCACTGGTCTGCCGGGTGTCAGCGTGGCTGTCATACTCGCCAGTGCATACGTGCCTTTCCCGTACAGGTCATTCAGCATATCCTGTGTCTCCGGCGCACTCATGACCGATACCAGCATCTGAGCCTTCAGCTCCTCATTCTCCTCTACCTGGCTGGAAAGTCTGGATGTCAGCACTTCCAGATCTTCTTCTGACAGCTGCTGATCCATCTCCACATCGTCTGTCACATGCACATCAAAGTCTGCCAGATAATCCTCCGGGCTGGCATATCCGTAAGTCAGACGTACCCCGTCTGCGGTATCTTCCACGCTCAGAATCTGCGCAAACAGTACATATCCGTCAAAAGAGCCTTCTGTATACGCATCGATATTTTTTTCATCTCTGCCGATCTCACCATCATAGAAGGCTACTATATCGCCTTCCTGATAGGTGGTATCACTGTTTTTTACCAGAAGTTCGCCTGGAATGTAAGCAGCTTCTTCCACTTCCTCGGCATCCGCGCCGTCCGGATCTGCCACCGCCTGACTGGTTTCCGTTTCTGATTCTGCCTCTTCGATTGCCTCTGTCTCAGAATCTGTCTCTTCTTCGGATGCTTACTCCACAGATACTACCGGCTGATACTCCATGACCTCATTCCAGAGCACATAAGTCATGTCATCAGAAAATCCGACTACTTCCACCTGTTCCTTGTAGACCGATACGATTGCTGTATCGGTATCATCCGGATAGTCTGCAAAATGGACTCCTCCCGATACAATAATACTGAATGTCGCTCCCGGTTCAAATCCCCTCTCACCGTCTTTTTCATAGTAAGATCCGGAAACAGCGAATCCGTCTTCTGTCTCTGTAATATCCAGTTCCGGATCCAGGGATCCTGAGCCAGTCTCCACACGGACATTCTTTTTTACTTCATCCAGTGTCATTTCCGGCTCTGTACGAAGAGGAATCGTTCCCTGCCAGTCAAAATCCGCCAGGTCTGCGGATGTTCCGTCTTTTTCGGTTTCCTGTGCTTCTTCTGATACAAAGAACGCATACAGCGTCACAGACGCTTCCAGCGGTTCTGTATAGGAAAAGGCGGTCGTACATTCCGGATCTGTGCACCATCCGCCGAAGGTATAGCCATCCTTCTCGGTATAGATCTCGTTAATCGGACGGCTTAACAGCGTTTCGCCTTTTGCAAAGAGCTGCGGCTGCAGTTCACGCCCGCCCATAACGTCAAAGGTCACTTCGATGGCTTCCGATGCATCCACAAATCTGGCATACAGGGTCGTCGCCCCTTCTGCCACTGCAAACTGAGAGCAGCTCTCTGTAAACGCTTCATCCAGATACCAGCTGGTGAAAATGAATCCGTCCTTTTCCGGATTCTGTTCCGGGAAAGGAATCGTTTCTCCCGGCTTCACCAGCTTGCTGTCATAAACCTGTCCGTCTGCCAGAAAGGTCACCTGATAGGATGACAGTACCAGTTCCTCCTGCTGACTATCTGCCAGTGTCATCTGATTTCCGTCCGGCGTTTCAAGCACAACCGCCTGTCCGGATTCATTTTTCACAGAGCAGGTGGCTCTGACCGTTGCAGCCTCCAGTGCACCCGTTACACGAACCATGCCCAGTGCGCCGTTGCCTTCCAGCAGGACACTCCCTTCTCCTTCCAGAAAGATTTCCGGAATCTTCGTCCTGGCATCTATATGCAGCGCCACACTCTGGCCTTTTGCAGTCTGAACATACAGCTGCTCCAGCTCTGTTCCGCTTAGCCGCAGTTCACTGACCTGATCCGCTGTGAGTACTTTTGCTTTCACATCTGACAGCTCCAGCTTATCTGCTGCAGCCGCTGCGATTTCACCATAGCTCAATCCGGATAATGTACACTCTTTTGCGGCAATCAGCAGATTCTTCGATTCATCCTGCGTCCGAAGCGCATCTGCCTCTTCCTGTGTCGTAACCGTCTCATATTCTCCGGCCCATGTTTTTACCCGCTCAGGCAGCAGCGACGGATCCAGTTGGCTTTCCTTCTCCTGTACTGTGCCACGTTCCGTCTCCGGCGCCTGTGCCAGTCCGGCACTCCCTATAGTACCAGACAGCATAACCACCGCCATCAGTATAGCAATCCATCGTTGTCTTCGTTTTCTCTTCATACTTTTCCCTCCCGTTTCACGCTCATTCATGTAAGCATTTTTACGCGATCCGCCGCAATGAAATCACTTTACTTAGATAAATACATAAAAAAGTAAATCCTCTCGCCCTTTTTCCATATTTTTTCAAAAAAAAATCATTTACAGATTTTTCTGCAAATGATTTTTGTCTTCCTCTTTATTCCTCTACGAGTGCATGGTACAGCGCCTGAATCGCTTTTTCAAAATCTTCATTTTTCACACCGATCGTACAGTTGATCTCGTTCGATCCCATATCAATCATCTTGATGTTGACATGTGCCACACCAAGGCAGGTAAAGAACGTCGCCGCAATTCCGCTGACGGAACGCATCCCTTTTCCGACCACCGTCACAAGGGCAAGATCCGTATCCACCTCGATCTTGTCCGGGGCGAGCAGACGCTCCAGTGACTCCATGATCGCATCCTTTTTCTCCTCGTACTCCACACGCGGCAGGATCACGCTGACGGTGTCGATGCCGGATGGCAGATGCTCAAAGGAAATCTGATTCTCCTCAAATGCTTCGAGCAGCTTCTTGATAAAACCGACCTCGGAGTTCATACAGTTCTTCGCAATGCTGATCGCCGCAAACTCTTTTTTCCCGGCGATACCGGTGATCGGCACTTCTTCCTCCGCGCGTAACTCGCTGCGGATGATCGTACCCGGATCCTCCGGATCGTTTGTATTGCGGATCTGGATCGGAATCCCTTCCCGGCGCACCGGGTATACCGCTTCCTCGTGCAGCACGCTCGCCCCGCGGTAGGACAGCTCCCGCAGCTCGCCAAAGGTCATCGCATGAATTTTCTTCGGATGGTCAATGATCGTCGGGTCAGCCAGCAAAAATCCGCTCACATCCGTCCAGTTCTCATACAGATCAGCCAGCATGGCACGCGCCACGAGCGCACCGCTCACATCCGAGCCCCCTCTGGAAAACGTATGGATATTCCCCGCGTCATCCGCCCCGTAAAAGCCGGGAATGACCGCGCAGGGCGCACTCTTCAGGCGCTCTCTTAAGAAAAAGTTCGTCCTCTCCGACTGAAAATTGCCATATTGGTCAAAGCGGATCACCTCTGCCGCATCGACAAATTCATAGCCGAGAAAACTGGCAAGCAGGATCGCATTCAGATACTCTCCCCGCGAAGCTGCATATTCCTCTCCCGCACGGCCAAGAAAGGCCTGCGTGATTTTTTCAAATTCTGTATCCAGAGACACGGTGAGCGAAAGCTCATCTATAATGTCCTGATATCGCTTCCGGATCTTTTCCATAGAATTGTGGTAATCTGCTCCCAAGGATGCTTCCTGATAGCAGCGGTACAGAAGA
>JAQXGF010000098.1 GCA_029006155.1 Lachnospiraceae bacterium | reverse complement strand
ATCAAACTCTCTGATGAAATGTTTGATTCGGTCAAGATAACTTTGGCTATCTTTTCCTTTACTGTTTTAAAGGTCAGTCCTTAAAAATTAAAACTTTTCAGAATTTTTCAAGGTTGTTTCACTGTTCAGTTATCAATGTTCCTTTTTGCTGATCTGCATCAGCTTTTTGATATTACCACATTTTTCATCATCTGTCAACAAGTTTTTTAAATATTTTTTTCAAAACATTTTTAACTCTTTTCGACAGAACGGAGAAGGAGGGATTTGAACCCTCGCACCGCTATTAACGATCTACTCCCTTTCCAGGGGAGCCCCTTCAGCCGCTTGGGTACTTCTCCAAATGCCTGAGTCATCACTCATGATATTCGATTGATTCGCTATTCGCTTCCTTTTATAAAAAGCGACGGAGAGGATGGGATTCGAACCCATGCGCCCTTTCGGACAAACGGTTTTCAAGACCGCCGCGTTATGACCACTTCGCTACCTCTCCATACCTCTCCAAGGCGAAGCGCTTCGTTCAGCGCAGATAGAATAATATCATTAATATCTGCATCTGTCAAGCAGTTTTTTCAACTTTTTTATTTTTTTCGTTTTTTCTTGTTTTTCATATATTTCATGTTTTTTCAGAATATCTGAATACCATCTCTCGTGGCGCAGTTCAACGCGCAATTCAGCGTGTTTCCAGAATCGCCCTGGCGAATACCAGATCCTCCGGCGTCGTGATTTTAATATTATTATAGGAACCTTCAATCAGCTTTACGCTAGCTCCGGCACGCTCTGCCACCATCGCATCATCGGTCACTTTCTGGGTCAGCGTCCCTGCAGACTCCTCCTGTATCAGCGTATCATATGCACTACGGATCAAATCATACCGGAATGCCTGCGGTGTCTGAATCGTCCAGAGTAAGGAACGATCCGGCGTCGCCTGTACACACCCGGTGTCCGGATCTGCAAGCTTGATCGTATCTTTTACCGGCATACCGACCACACATGCATTCCAGATCGGAAGCGCTGCCGTCAGACGCACCAGCATCTCCTCATCCAGAAACGGTCTCGCCCCATCATGAATCAGCACATAATCACAGCCTTTTGCCGCCTTCAAGCCTTCATAAACAGAATGGTAGCGTTCCTTGCCACCTTCTACTACTTTTACAATCTTCTGAAAACCATAGGTATCCACAAACAGCGATCTGCACTGCTCCTGTTCGCCCTTGCCACATACAAGAACGATCTCATCAATCCGGCTGCTTTTTTCCAGCACCGCAAGCGAATACCAAAGTACCGGATAATCTCCCATCTGAAGATACTGCTTTTTCACTTTACTTTTCATCCGGCTTCCACTCCCACCGGCCAGTACAATCGCTGTATATTTCATGGTTCCTCCTACCGTTCTCCTAATTTCAGATTCGGCACCGCATTCAGATCGTAGCCAGAACGTGTCCCCTGCATGTATTCATAATATCCGGCCGCGCCAATCATCGCCGCATTGTCCGTACAGAAAATGGGGGATGGACGGTAAAAACGAATGCCATTTTCCGCACATGCCTGCTCCATGGCTGCCCGGAGTGTCCCATTTGAAGCCACTCCACCTGCAATTGCAAGTTTATTCAATCCAGACTCTTTCACTGCCAGCATCGCATGTTCGACCAGCACATCACAGACTGCCTTCTGAAAAGAAGCTGCCACATCCGCGCGGTTTACCTCGATCCCTTTCATCTGACACCCATTCAGATAATTCAAAACGGCAGACTTCAGGCCGCTGAAACTGAAATCATACGGGGCATCTGCGATCTTCGCCTTCGGAAAATGAATCGCATCTGCATTTCCTTCTTTCGAAAGACGATCAATCTTCGGTCCTCCAGGATAGCCAAGTCCAATGGCACGCGCCACTTTATCAAATGCCTCTCCTGCCGCATCGTCGCGTGTACGGCCAAGAATCTCGTACGTACCATAATCCGCCACCTTTACCAGATGGGTATGACCGCCGGAAACAACCAGACAGATGAACGGTGGTTCCAGATCCTTATTTTCAATATAATTGGCCGAGATATGCCCTTCGATATGATGTACCCCGACCAGCGGAATATTCCGGGCAAAGCTGATCGCCTTCGCCTCTGCCACGCCGACCAGCAGCGCACCGACCAGGCCAGGCCCATAGGTAACTGCAATGGCATCCAGATCATCCAGCGTCGTATGGGACTCCTCCAGTGCCTCCGTGATGACCTGATTAATCTTCTCAATGTGCTTTCTGGATGCGATTTCCGGAACCACACCACCATAAAGCTTGTGCAGCTCAATCTGAGAAGAAATCACATTCGATAAAACATCTCTTCCATTTTTTACAACCGCTGCAGCTGTCTCGTCACAGGAGCTCTCGATTGCAAGTATTAATACGTCCTTTTCCATTTCCATTCTCCATTCTGTATGTCATTCCTGACCTCTGTAAAGCGGATATTCGCAGTCCATCCCTACTGCTCATCTCTGATGCTTTGCTGCGTGGAAGCAGGTTTCCTGTAAAATCATGTAAACATACATCTTTTATTCTTCCTCGAAATCCAGCTCTGTCGATTTTCCATCTTTTCCCGGATAAGCGCGCGGGAAAATCTTACGCACGCTCTCCATATAATCTTCCGGACGGACAAGCGACGGACTGTAATGCGTCAGCCACATCTCTTTTGGCTGCGCCTGCTTCGCCAGCTGTGCAGCCTCGGTAAATGTCATATGTTTGTAGCCGACCGCCTTCTGCGACTTCTCCGGCTCGCCATACATTCCTTCGCAAATAAACAGATCCGCGTCTTTTGCATGCTCTGCAATCGCTGCCACCGGACGGGTATCCGTACAGTAGGCTACTTTCAGTCCCTTTCGCTGTGGCCCGAGCACATCTTCCGGATGATACGTATGTCCATCCGCCTCGATCGTCTCACCTTTTTGCAGACGATTCCAAAACTTCATCGGAATCTCCGCCGCCCTGGCACGCTCCACATCAAATCTTCCGGTACGCGCAATCTCTACGGTATAGCCATAGCAGATCACATTATGGTTCACCCGAAATGCCCGGATCCGATAGCCATGCTCCTCAAACGTCTGCTCATTTCCCTGAATTTCCTTAAAAATGATCGGAAACGGAAGCTCCGGCGCAATCACGCGAAGCGCATTTACGACACGTTCCAGCCCTTTGGGTCCGATCAGGGTCAGCGGCTCCGTGCGGTCCGCATTTCCCATCGTCAGAAGCAGTCCCGGCAGACCGCTGATATGGTCCCCGTGATAATGGGTAAAGCAGATCGTATCGATCGGCTTAAAACTCCAGCCTTTTTCCTTTACTGCGATCTGCGTCCCTTCTCCACAGTCGATCAACAGCGAGCTTCCATTGTAGCGCATCATCAGCGCAGTCAGCCAGCGATACGGCAGCGGCATCATTCCACCGCAGCCAAGTAAGCAAATATCCAGCATTCCTCTTCCTCATCTTTCTATTCTCTCCGGCGGATCACTACAAATATTCCTGTGCAGCCTCTACCTCCACCGGTATCTGAAATCCTGCCCGAATCCGGTCGTAACACGACTCACAGAGGCAGAAGCGGTGTATTTCCCCATCCTTCCCGGAGAAATATCCCCATCTCTGCTCTACCGTAAGCACATCCTGCTCCGTCCGGGACAGTATCTTTTTTCCACAACAGTTACAATTCTTCATAGGACTTTCCTCCGTATCATGTGAATCGCATCTTCCGGAATACCCGGAAGTGTTTCTCCATTATATCCGGAGATCTCCGGCCTGCCTACCGGAAATGTCTGTCAAAACGAGTCCTCTGTCCACATGATCATCGCATCCTCTTTGGGACGGTCATAAAAATTTTTCCGGATCCCTACAGAATGAAAGCCAAGCTTCTCGTATACATGAATGGCAGATGCATTACTCACCCGCACCTCCAGCGTATAGCGCACAATCCCACGCGCTTTTCCAAGTTCCATCAGACGTCCAAGCATCCGGGAGGCAATTCCACATCCACGGCAGCTCTCTTCCACCGCAACATTCGTGATATCTGCCTCATCCAAAGACTGCAACAGTCCGCAGTATGCGATCAGCTTCCCGCTTTTGCGAACTGCAAGATACAGGGTGTCTTCCGACTGCAGTGAGGAAAGAAATCCCGCCTCACTCCACGGTACAGAAAAAATCTTTGCCTCCAGTGCCGCCACCTCACGGACATCCTCCGGCTTCATCTGATCAATCTCATACTCCACGATCAATGTTCTCCCTTTTGAGCCGCTTCCCGTTCCGCGCGTTCCCGCTCTGCCTGTGACAGGCGCAGATAATCCGGGCAATGCTCGGTCGCAGTCTCAAATTTGCCCGCTGCCGCATATAAAAGTCCGAGTGCCGCCACTGCTGCCGCACGTTGACGGTTCACATGTGCCGGTGCAAAGCGATACGGTACTTTCAGCAGTCCTTTGAGCGCTTCCCGGTAGACCGGCACACCGTCTCCAAGGAATACCACAGCCTCCCCGCGGTCGTTCAGCAGCTCTGCCAGCTTTTCGATCGCCATCGGCTCCTGCTCTTTTATCGTGCAGAATTGATCCCCTTCAAACCGGTACACACCGGTATAGACCTGATTGCGGCGTGCATCCATAATCGGACAGATCAACGTCTCCACGCCGTAAAGATTGTATGCCAGCGCATCGACCGTCGGGATGTGCAAAAGTGGCTTATCAAGTGCCAGTCCAAGCCCTTTCGCTGTAGCTGATCCGATCCGAAGTCCGGTAAAAGACCCCGGTCCTCCTGCAACTGCGATCGCGTCAATACTGTTCAAATCCAGCTCAATCATTTTCGTCATCTGATCCAGCATCGGGAGCAATGTCTGGGAATGTGTCTTTTTATAATCAATCGTAAACTCTGCCAGCAGGATCTCATCTTCCACTACTGCCACAGAAGCTACCAGTCCGGAACTGTCTATTGCAAGTATTTTCATCGTTTTCTCCTTTTCTATGCCCGTGGGCGGCCTTCTTCGATCGTAATCCTCCGATAATCAAACCCTTTTTCCAAATCTTTTTCGATCGTCAGCCAAATCGTCTGCTCCGGCATCAGCTCTTCAATCAGATTTGCCCACTCAACCAGGCATACGCCCTCTCCATAAAAATAATCTTCGTAACCGATTTCGTCCATTTCCTCAATGTCTCCGATCCGGTACACATCAAAATGATAAAATGGCATCCGTCCCTCTTCATATACCTGTACAATGGTAAAGGTCGGGCTGTTCACCGGCTCTAAAATCCCGAGCCCGGCTGCCATACCCTTTGTAAATATCGTCTTCCCGACGCCAAGATCCCCGATCAGTGCAAAGATCTGCCCCGGCTTCGCCTGCGCGGCAAGCGTTTTCCCGACCTCCCAGGTCTCCTGTTCGGAATGTGTCTCTATTATCATCGTCTCTTCTCCTTTTTCGCCATTCAACCCTTTTTCAGCTTCCGCTTGCTCTCCGGCACCTGTGCGGTGAGCAGGGCTCTCACGGATGTTTCGTTGTCACCGAGCTGCGATTTTACCCAGATAAACGCATTCCGTTTGCCGGTATAGACAAGGATGCTCTGAGATGTCTCACATACGCGGGTCACCGCACTCCACGGGATTTCATTTTCCGTATCGTCCTGACGCACGGTAATCCCAGTCTCATTTACCTCATAGGACAACGGCTTTTTAAATACCGGATTAGATGTCACCTGTTTTGCCGAATGCGTAAACAGTGTCCACGGCTGATAAATCAAAAACAGCACGCCAAACAGGGCATAGAGCCATGTATTTTCTCCTCCATGTGTCCCGGACCAGACTGCCAGCCCGAGCAGCGCGGCTGCCGCTACAATGCTGAAAATCCCACTCACACCATGGTACGCATAATACATCATAAAATTATACATGTTTTTCTGTGTAACCTTGATCGAAAATTTTGCTTTCATGAATCCTCCTGTAAAGCGAACATTCGCAATCCGCTTCGCTACTTGCTCATGAACGCAGTTGCTTCGCAAGCTGCGTTCAAAATCTGTATTCGTGTGGCGTATCAATCAGACGGATGATACTGTAACATACCTTCTGCAAGATGCACAGATTCTAACCCTCGATATGTAAAAATGCAAACGGTGCCTCATCATGCAGGAAATGCATGAGCATATAGGAACATACGATGGAGACACGCTCTTCCCGCAGAATCCGCTCCACCTCGGTGCGGTCAGCAATCACGACCTCAATCTCCTCGGTATCTTCCAGTCCATCCGCCGATATCTCGCCGGTGGCATAGCCATATACCGTACCACAGCACTCGTCGGTCATGCCAATCGTCGTATAGTAAGGCTTCTGGTATAAATTTTTCACCGGAAGCGGATGCAGATCCAGGCCGGTCTCCTCCTTCATCTCCCGGACCGCAGACGTGTGATAATCTTCCCCAGGCTCTACGAGTCCGGCCGGGAACTCATAAATATAGCCATTGATCGCATACCGATACTGGCGGACCAGGACAACCTTATCGTGATTTTCTCCGTAAAGGCTGTAAATAATCACCCCATCGGAATGCTGCCTGCCGGTCGTAAGCTCCAGCGTCTCTGTACTCTTCGCCCGGGAAGCAACGTAATATTTGCCCGGATTCCCCTTGCGATTTGTCGTATCCAGCTCATATAAATTGACATATGGGTTTTCTGTCTGTTTTGTAACTTTTTTAATTTCTGCCATAAGTACTTTCTCCTTTATTCTGGACGAACGCGGCATTTTTGCTGCTCCACAACAGAAAAAACGTGCTGTTCCAGCAACGGATAACAGCACGTCTTGTCCGATTCAGGTCTCTTTAGTTCTCAGTCCGGCTCTCCGGTACCCGATGTCCCTGTGCGGCATTCTGCAAAATCTTGCTGATTCGCTTATATAATAACATAGTCGGCACAGAAATCAATACACCTTTTAACAGATTCAGCGGTACTACGGAAAACAGCGCAAGCGTCCAGACACTCGTGATCGCCGGATTGATTGCCGTTCCCATCCCGACAATCACATCAAGCGGGATGCCGTACAACGTGGAAAAAGCCGGGATGAGGTAAATGGCATTAAATACACTGCCAAACACCGCCATGCATAAAGTTCCGGCTACCAGCGACAGCTTCGCCGTCTTTTTGCTCTTCTTCATATGATACACAATCGCCGCCGGTACTGCAAAGGAACAGCCAACCACAAAATTCGCCAGTTCCCCGACAAACGCCGTATCCGTCCCGCGCATGGCCAGCTTCAGCAGACTCTTGACCAGCTCCACGATCACGCCGCCAACCGGTCCTAAATAAAATGCTCCGATCATGACCGGCACCTCGCTGAAGTCCAGCTTGTAAAATCCCGGTGCCAGAAATGCTACGGAAAAATCAAAGAGGTAGAGAATCGCTGCAATCGCGCCGAGCATACCGCAGACCGTCACGTACTGCGCCCTGCGCACCCGCACCATATTCTTTGCCAGCACTGTGCGTTCAAACACCTCTGATACACCGATGATCGCAGCGATGACAACCGCACATACCAGCACAAACTGCAGGTTCTCACTGATTGACTGTAAAATTCCGTTTCCCATAATTCTGTTCTCCTTTTCTGAATGAATGTCCTCCGCCGCAAATTTGCGTCTCACGGAAGCAGTTTCTTCTTCAAGAAAAGTCCTTCAGATGCAGTTTATCCGGTAAAAAAACCGCTGCAAACAGATCTCCACGGGGGAACTCTATTTACAGCGGTCGATGTGCCGAAACTTCAACTGCTCTCTTCTACCATCCAGACTATACTGTCGGTTCTGGAATTCGCCTTGGCGTCACCAGATCAGCCGCTTGCGCGGGTCGCGGACTATACCGCCGGTGGGGAATCACACCCCGCCCCGAAGAATTTTTCTTAAATTCGTGTCTATTATAGCGTTGTTTTTGGGGGATTGCAAGTGGTTTTTTAAATCACATAATCATTTGCCTTCGCCGCCTGCCACTCAAGCAGGTCTGCCAGTGTGACGTGGTCGACGACGCCGTTGATCGCATCGTTCAACTTTTTCCAGAGAATGAGCGTCACGCAGTCATCTTCCCGCTCGCAGACGCCGGACTCTTTCTCTGCGCACTCGACCGGCGCGAGGCTGCCTTCGGTCAGGCGCAGGATCATGCCGACCGTATACTCCTCCGGCCGTCTGCTCAGGACGTAGCCGCCCTGCGGGCCGCGGATGCTGCGCACGAATCCGGCCTTGTTCAGAACCGAGATAATCTGCTCCAGATATTTTTCAGAAATCCCCTGTCGTCTGGCGACATCCTTCAGTCGGATCGGATCCCCGGAGCAGTTGGTCCCGAGATCCAGCATCAGACGCAATGCATATCTTCCCTTGGTCGATATTCTCATATTGACTCGCATAATCCAACTATCCTCTTTTAAGGGTAATGGATTATTCTCCTTTCTTCCAATAACTTCTCCATCTGCTTCCATCATTATAAACCATTTTTCCTATTATTTCAATATGAATTATATGAAGATAACATGTAAAAAGTGGCCTGCACCATCTCTGATACAGGCCACCATAAAAGAAAGGCAACTGATAAAAAGCATTACTCTGTGGTAGTATAATACTGATACTCTCCAATCCGCATTCCACAGGTCGTACACCGTTTTTCTTTGTAATGCTGCACATGATACGTCGTGTTGTTTTCTGTAAATTCAAAATCCTTCGGCGTATCAACCGTAACCACCCAATTGTCTACGTGCATATCATATACATACGTAACTCCCAGCGATTTTCCACATTTCATGCAAATTGCTTCCACGTACGGATTCTCAATTGTATCAAGCGGAGTCGGACCGCCACACCTGCTGCACGCATAATCGGCCGGGAAATCATTCTTATAAGCAGTTAATGTATTGGCAAACTGTTCCGCCTGATGGATCTTAAGGCTGTCATTGCTCTCAGCAAAGCTTATGCCACAGCCACAGGTCATCCCCCATACCATCTTACCACCTCTGTCTACTTGACTGATAGGCCCATCATGTTTGCATTCCCCGTTTTCGGCAGTGTCATTACCGCTGTTGCTGTTGCCATTACTATTGCTATTATTGTTGTTACCGCCGCTCACTGCTTTTGTTACTGTTACCTTGCAGCTCACTTTTCCCGTTTTTGTCTTTCCGGTAATGACCGCCGTCCCTGCTTTTAAGCCTTTCACGACACCACTTTTGCTGACCGTGGCAATTTTTTTATTGTTGCTGCTCCAGGTGACATTCTTTTGGCTGATTGCAGACTGGTTCGCATAAGCTTTCAGCGCATACGTCTGGTTTTTCTGCAGCTGCAGGGATTTTTCCTTCACCGTCAGCTTTGGATTTTTGACTGTGATCTTTATTTTTTTGCTGTTTTTCTTGTATTTCACCGTCACCGTCACTTTTCCTGCTTTTGCTGCCGTGATCTTTCCGCTTTTTGATACCGAAGCAACTTTCCTGTTATTCACGGAATATTTGCAGGCTCTGGTGACGTTCTTGTCTCCGTACATCACCTGAAGCTGTGACGTATTCTTCTGATTGTCCAGTACATAAATCGTGGATTTGGAACTGGACACCTGGATCGTTTTTCCTGCTGCATATGCTGACTGGTCGCTCATCGTAAACAAAAGTACACACACAACAAACGCCATCAGCCATTTAGAAATTCGTGTTCTCATTCTCCTGCGCTCCTATACGTTCTGCAATCCATCCCTGCTGCGGATCCTTCCTTTGCCCTATCATGAACCGAATCGCTGTTTGCCTGATGGTTCTTACCAATCGCTCGGATCGCCACTGTACAGACACAGCACAGCCGGAATCTGATCCAGTGCGATAAGCTCCAGAATTTCATTCGTATTCATGTTAATATATCCGGTCTCCGCGTTTCCATAGATAAAATGGTCAAGGGTCGGCCGCTGTCTTACATACTCATATTCCTGGGAATTGCCATTGCTGTCCCAAAGCACATTTCCGATGATCAGTCCAATCGGCGACAGGACCATATAATCATTCGGAACGATCTGAACCGGCTCAAATAAGCGATTAAAGTATTCATCCAGTATGTAATAATAACCACTGTTTGAAACAACCCAATATTTTTCAAGCGCATACCCTATGTAGCTGACTCCCAGTCCTGCGGATAAATCTGTAACTGATTTGCCCGTCTGATCATAAATGCAATTGTCTTCCGGATTGAAGAAGTAGTCCGGATTCAGCACCTGACAGTTGGAAGGAAGTCCTTCTGGCAGCTCCGTATCGGTAGAGAGATCCACGTCGTCAGAATCTAAGACTTTTTCATTTTTCAGATCAATGACCACATCATGCGAATGTCCCTCAGGATCCCAATAGTATACCGGATATAAATCCGTGTAAAGGGTGTCAATGGTAAACTCTGTCATTTTGGCCAGTTCCTGTGAATTGTTATCCAGATTCACCAGTTCCAGCGAATAGTACTGACCATTATCAAAATCCGTCTTGCTGCTGATCCTAAGGGCTTTTCCGGAAGGACCTGCGCCTAAGTAGGAATACCCATCATCCTCAGACTGGTTTGACTGGAACAGGACATTCATATCTTTGTCAATGATCGTATGGCTGTTGCTCATATTCACGTAATCATCTCTCTCGAATTTCTTATCGATGATGCAGGTCCCATCGTTGCCGAATACCACGTTCGCAGAGGGATCTGCGTAAAAAGAGCCATATATATTGCCTTTGGAGTCGATGATCTGATAAATATACCCATCGGTTGCGTATGGTGCCTGATACATTTCGCAGATGTCCTGATAGAAGCCCAGATACAGATCAATCTCTTCATTTCGAACATTCTGTATCGCATGCATACGGGCAATGACCGCCAGGGAGTCATCATCGTAACCATCACGATAGAACTGATAACCGTTTTCGCACTCAGATAGGCGTTCCTGCAGTTCCTGAAGTCTGGCATCTGCCGGATCCAGTATTTCCCGAATGCTCTTCAAGAAAGAATCCAGAATTACAGAATCAAGCGTCCCATATGTTCGCAATAACGCATAATTGTCATTTACCGCTACCGGCTCATACATATGAGCCTGAATGCTCGGTGCGTTATCGTAACATAAAGAAAATACGCCATTTAACAGTCCAAGTGCCCCTGCGACCGCGTAAGTCCGGAGTTCCTGTGCCGCAGAGTCGTCGCTGAGCAGATAATCGGCACTCCCCTTAAAGAGATAATATCCTAGCAGAGAGTCTGAATGGGCAGCAGCAAGATCCGATGTGAGCGCATCGCGGTATTCCGGATGCTCCTCACTGAATTCGGCTTCCCCCTGTACAAGAGACTCGGCCATATCCATGATCTCATCCGAAGAAAATAATTCGCGCGTCCCGTCGTCTGCGGCTTCTGCGTCTTCCCGGCTTTTATTGTATTCTGCCATATATTCATTGAAGCCGTCATATTCTTCGTTATAGTTTTGCTCATAGGTTTCATAAATCTGGCTGATATGATCGGATATCACATCGAGATACGCTAGCATTTCATCCGCGTCCGAACCTCCGTAAGCATTATATTGCACAGTAAAGTCAGATGCTCCTCCATCCAGAGGATATATAGATTCCCGTTCATAAGCGGTCGCCAGATGGTCATTAAAATACAACCTGTTATCATCGTCATTGTAATAGGAAGCATATGGTGCCTCCAATTCGTCATTGTCCGGACTGATCGAAAAAAGTTCCGTAATATACATTCCCTGATCATTATAATGGCTATATTCTATCGAATTTGAAAACAGCTCAAAATCCCACGTGCCATTCACATCCTGCTCCCCATTATCGGCCAGAAAATCAAAGCACTGTACCGCTTTATTACCTTTTACTGTATAGATAACATTTTTCCCGTAGCTGTAATCTGTATCATCATCATAGCAGCCTGCGCTTACGATCAATTCCGGAATATCGTCATTATTCACATAATCCAGGTTATAATACAGATTCTGTGGGGTTGGAATTCCTGATACACCGTTTTTCTCTATATCCTTTATTACGTCCTTGTACAACTCAGCGTAGTTCACTTCGGAAGAGGCAGCGCTGACCGGGATGGCTGGCGTACATGAAGTGTATAACATCGTAGCCGCCAGCATGAATGCGATTGCTTTTTTCATAGCTCACATTTCTCCTTTGTTGGTAAAATTTTGTATCTACCATTTTAACACCGAAGCAGGTGGTTGTCTACGGCAGCTTGATTCGGTTAAAAAATGGCCTGTATCATTTCTGATACAAGCCACCATATGCACAAGTCAAATGTTATTCTGCGATCGCGCGGAATGCCTCATCGAGATCCTCGATGATATCGTCCACATTTTCCGTACCGATAGACAGACGGATCGTGTTCGGACGGATGCCCTGATCGGCCAGTTCTTCTTCGGTGCACTGGCTGTGGGTCGTGGTCGCCGGATGGATGACCAGGGACTTCACGTCTGCGACGTTTGCCAGCAGGGAGAACAGTTCCAGATTGTCGATGAACTTCTTTGCGGTCTCCGCATCACCCTTGATCTCAAAGGTAAAGATCGAGCCGCCGCCGTTCGGGAAGTATTTCTTATACAGTTCCTGCTGAGACGGATCCGTGGATACGGACGGATGATGTACCTTCTCTACCTGCGGATGCTGGTTCAGGTACTGTACGACCTTCAGCGCATTCTCCACATGGCGCTCCACGCGCAGAGAGAGTGTCTCAAGTCCCTGCAGGAAGAAGAATGCATGGAACGGAGAAAGGGTCGCACCCATGTCTCTTAAGAGAATCGCGCGGACTTTCGTCACAAAGGCGGCCGGTCCTGCTGCCTTTACAAAGCTGATGCCGTGATAACTCGGGTTCGGCTCTACAAGGGACGGGAATTTGCCGGATGCCTCCCAGTCAAATTTACCACCGTCTACGATGACACCGCCAAGCGTCGTGCCATGGCCGCCGATGAACTTCGTCGCGGAATGTACAACGATATCTGCACCATACTCAATCGGTCTTACCAGGTACGGAGTCGCGAAGGTATTATCGACAACGAGCGGAATCTTATGCGCATGTGCCAGCTTTGCGACTGCCTCAATATCAACGACATCCGAATTCGGATTGCCGAGTGTCTCGATAAAGATCGCCTTGGTGTTTTCCTGGATGGCTGCCTCTACTTCTTCCAGATTGAAAATGTCTACGAACGTCGTCTTCACGCCAAAATCCGGGAAGGTATGCGCGAGGAAATTGAACGTGCCGCCGTAAATATTCTTCGCGGATACGATGTGGTCCCCGGCCTGTGCCAGATTCTCAAACGTATAGGATACCGCTGCTGCTCCGGATGCGACTGCCAGTGCAGCCACGCCACCCTCCAGTGCCGCGATACGCTGCTCAAACACATCCTCGGTCGGATTCGTCAGTCTGCCGTAAATATTTCCGGCATCCGAAAGTCCGAAACGTGCCGCTGCATGGTCGCAGTTGTCAAATACATAGGATGAGGTCTGATAAATCGGAACGGCTCTCGCCCCGGTCACCGGATCCGGCTTTTCCTGTCCTACGTGAAGCTGTAATGTCTCAAATTTAAAATTGCGCTCTGCTCTTGTCTTCTTACTCATCTCATTTGCTCCTTTTCTATTCGTTTTCGTCGTTTTCGCGATGTACCCAATTGATTTACGGGCCACTGTATGTTCTTTTGTTGGACGTGCAGACATCTGTATGGTACTTATATCATAAAATTGTCTGATTCAATGTCCGTCATTTCGGTAATTCCTATCAACTTACAGGGGTTATTATAACGAATAAATGGTAGTCTGTCCAATATGGAAAAGCATAGACTTGTTATCGGTTTTTCTTATATCAAATCGCTCAGTTGTAAGAAAATATTTTCTATTAAAACCTGTAGGTGCAGAGTTATAAATATAAGTTCCCGATTTGTTTCGACGAGAACCGTGCAGTGCATTTTCCTGTGATGCAAAAAAAGAACTGCACCCCTTACAGAATGCAGTCCTCATATTTTTTCAGTTCATCCAGATATCGCACTGCCAGCGGACTCAGCATCATACCGATTCGCTTGATGTAGCCGATCACCATGCTCTCATCCTCTGCGAGCGGCACCGCACAGTAGTCGCTGCCGTTCAGCTCCTCGCAGATGATTCCGGAACACAGGGTATAGCCATTCAGCCCGACCATCAGATTCAGCATCGTAGCGCGGTCATTGGCCCGGATGACCCGTTTGTAATCATAGGTGCTCATCACCTCTTCCGCCAGAAAGAACGAAGGGTTGTCGCCCTGGTCGAACGCCAGGCACGGATACTCCTCCAGCTCTTCCATGCGGATCGTCTTATTTTTGGCGAGTGGATGGTTTTTCCACAGGTACGCATAGGTCCCGCATGTAAAGAGCGGATGGAATTCCAGATTATTCTCTTTCAGGATCTTGTTGAGCGCCTGACTGTTGAACTCATTTTCGTATAGTACGCCGATCTCGCTGCGGAAATTTCGGACATTCGAGATGACTTCTCCGGTCTTGGTCTCGTAGACCGCAAACTCATATTCATCCATCCCGTACTGCTTCACGAGCTCGACGAATGCCTTTACCGCAAAGGAATAATGCTGCATGGACACGCTGAATTTCTTGCGCACCTTCGTCCGGCGGATAAAGCGGTCTTCCAGAAGCTCATACTGATTGAGCAGCTGGCGGGCATAGCCCAGGAACTCCTCGCCTTCCGGTGTCGGGAGCACTCCTTTGTTCGTCCGTTTGAAGATCTCTATGCCGGTCTCCTCCTCCAGCTCCTTGATCGCGCCGGAAAGTCCCGGCTGAGAGACAAATAAAGTCTTTGCCGCCTCGTTCATTGAGCCGCAGTCCGCGACCGCTGTGACATATCTTAGCTGTTGCAGCGTCATTCCGTCTGTCCTCCGTACTATTTCATCGTTGTAATTTACAGTTTCTCTGCAAATCGCAACCGTCGCAGCCCTCGCCTGAAGATCTCTTCATACAAGGAGGGCTGCTCAATCTGAATTGCTTTTACTTACTTGCTCTGGAACAGCGGTGTGGAATAGTAACGGTCTCCGCTGTCCGGAAGCAGTGCCACGATCGTCTTGCCCTTGTTCTCCGGACGCTTTGCAAGCTGCAGTGCTGCGGAAAGTGCCGCACCGGAGGAAATACCGGTCAGGATGCCTTCCTTCTTCGTGAGCAGCTTGGATGTCTCAAATGCATCGTCATTTGCGATCTTGATGATCTCGTCGTAAATCTTGGTATTCAGTGTATCCGGCACAAAGCCTGCTCCGATACCCTGGATCTTGTGCGGGCCTGCCTTGCCCTCAGAAAGTACCGGGGAAGTCTCCGGCTCTACTGCTACGACCTTTACGCCCGGATTCTTGGACTTCAGATACTCACCGGTACCGGTCAGGGTTCCGCCTGTGCCAACACCTGCGACGAAGATATCGACCTGTCCGTCGGTATCGTTCCAGATCTCCGGTCCGGTCGTCTCTCTGTGTGCCTTCGGGTTCGCCGGGTTCACAAACTGTCCCGGAATGAAGCTGTCCGGAATCTCCTTTGCCAGCTCCTCCGCCTTTGCAATCGCACCCTTCATGCCCTGTGCTCCGTCGGTCAGTACGACCTCTGCACCATATGCCTTCAGGATGTTTCTTCTCTCTACGCTCATCGTCTCCGGCATTGTCAGGATGATCCGATAGCCCTTTGCCGCTGCGATCGCTGCCAGACCGATTCCGGTATTTCCGGAAGTCGGCTCAATGATGGTCGAACCTTCCTTCAGGACTCCCCTTGCCTCTGCATCCTCGATCATGCCTTTTGCGATACGATCCTTCACGCTTCCTGCCGGATTAAAATATTCAAGCTTTACAAGAACGGTTGCTTCCAGCCCCTCTGACTTCTCAATGTTCTTTACCTCTACAAGCGGGGTATTTCCGATCAGCTCCAATGTGCTTCCATAAATCTTAGCCATTTTTATATTCCTCCTTGATTTGCTTTTCATATATTCCCTACTGGTTTACTAGATTATATATCCTTATTCTGGATTTGTAAAGTACTTTTTTGAGGAATTTTTTATCTTTTAACTGAATCAAGCAAATACCCCACTGCAAGCAGCGAGGTGCGAAACTTACAGTGGGGTATTTCAGGAATGGAAACCGTGTTCGGTAGTCAGTGTTCCGAAGCAGCCGGTAAAATTTTATTTACTTCTTTTCGATAAATGAGGTAGGCAAATGCTGCAGTGATCGCTTCGGTAATGCAAAACGCAGTCCACACGCCATCGGCGCCCATCATCCAGCTGAGGATAAATGCCACCGGAATCATCACGACGACGTAGCGGGCAAGGGAAATCGCAAGTGACGGGGTTCCTTTGCCAAGTCCTTCCAGCACGCCGGAACAGGTCACGGATACTGCTGATATGATAAAGCCAAGACTGATGCGATGCAGTGCCGTCACGCCGATCTCGACCGTCTCCGGGTTCGTCGTAAACAGCCCGATAAGCTGATACGGAATCAGCCATGACAGGATGGTACCGATGAGCATGACACCCGCACTCAAGACTAAGGTCGTCTGGAAAATGCGGTGTACCCGCTTCGTCTCCCCGGCTCCGTAATTGTAGCCGACCAGCGGACGGATCCCCTGCACGATGCCGTTTGCGGTCAGATAAATGAAGGTCTGGAGCTTATAGTAAACGCCAAGCACAAGGACGTATTTCTCTGAAAATTCCGCAAGAATGCCGTTTAAGGCAGATACGAGCAGCGACGGCAGTGCCGTATTCAATGCCGCCGGTATTCCGATCAGGTACAGCCGCTTTGCGATCGAAGCTTCCGGCTTCATGACATCCGCACGGAACCGGACCGGAATCGGGGAAAGTTTATAGATAATCAGATACAGGATCAAGGTCAGGCACTGACCGATGCCGGTCGCATAAGCCGCCCCGGCAATTCCCATTTTCGGGAAAATCCCAATGCCGAAAATCATCAGCGGATCGAGGATGATATTCGCAATAAAGCCTGCCATCATACAGAACATACTGACTTCCATCCGGCCGACCGCCTGAAAGATTTTCTCTATCGCAATGCCAAGTGTGACTGCGATCGCAAAGGCAAAGGCACGGTTCGAGTAGGTCAGCGCCAGTGCGATGATTTTCTCATCGGAAGAAAACATCCGAAGGAACATCGGCATACCGCCGATACATACAATCGTCAAAATGATTCCATGCAGCAGACTGAGCACCATGCCCTGCGTCGCCGCCGCATCCGCACGGTCCTGCTGCTTCGCGCCCAGAAAAAAGGCGACCGTCGCGTTCATTCCGACTCCAAATCCGACTGCCACTGCTGTAATCAGATTCTGAATCGGATAGACGAGTGCCAGCGCGGTCAGCGCATCTTCACTCATCTTCGCTACAAAATAGCTGTCTACGATATTGTAGAGGGAATTGACTGCCATCGAAATGACCATCGGCAAAGCCATGGACAATACGAGCGGCAGAATCTTTCGTGTTTTCATGAATTCCTGATCCATAGAACTTCTTATCTCTCCTTTTCTTTTTCATAAAGCGGGCAATCTATCCCTGCAGCTCATCCCTGCAGATTTGCTGCGGGGCCTAGTTCCCCTCAAAGCTTTGCATTTTCAACGAGTCAAATGCCGTTTTAGCACAAGAAAACGCCACACAACTACGAGCTGTAATTGTGTGGCGAAAAAAGATCTCTCTTGAAAAATCCACGCCCCGAAGGGTTTTGTACCTATAATTTACAAAATTTCAAAACATTTGTCAAGTCCTACCACCAGATCAGATAAAACAGCGTCAGCAAAAATCCGACGCAGAGCAGCAACAGGGCAAAGGAAAGGCTTCGGCCGATGACCATGTTATTCTCTTTTAATTCTTCATACCGCACTGCAAGGACATGCACATAGTCGCGCTCCACCGGCTGTTTCCTGCGCCACGTATGATTGCCCACCCAGGCAAACGCATTCGCAAGTCTTCCTGCCGTCGCCGTAAGGATATTTCCTTCCGGAAGCTCGTGTGGCAGCGGACTGTCCCGGTAAATGCTCCGGCGCAGCAGAACGACAAGGAAATCCACAAGACTGTCCAGCACCCGGCAGCAAATCGCACTGAGGAGAATCAGCAGCTTCAGTACCGGACGGTAAATCAGGTCTTCCAGATCCAGCCATGCCGGCCAGACATTGATATAACGTCCCGCCCGGTCCATCAGGAACCTGCGGATCACGAACAGATACACGACTGCCCCGATCCCGATCGAGATCAGCGCGCCTGATAAATTCGTAAGGCTGAAATATGTGACACGGTGTCCCGTCTCCTCCAGTCCCATGAATGCCTGTCCCATCACTGCCGCCCGATCCATCAGGCCATGCGGGAACAGTCCCCATACCAGAAGCACGAGCGCACTGCCAGCCAGTGCAACCGTACTTTCTACATTCATATAACGCTTCTGCGCATCAAACTGCTCCTGCACTTCTTTCCGGTCATTTTTCTCTATGAATATGGCAACAAACAGCTTTGTCATATACGCCACCGTCAGTCCACCGGAAATCAGGAAGATCCATTCAACGGCTTTCATCTGCCAGCCACCGCCGTATTCCACGATGCTCTCATGCAGCAGCGTCTTGCTGATATAGCCACCGAACAGCGGTACCCCGGCGATCGCGAGCGCCCCGATGCCAAAGATCGCCTTTAAGAGCGGCTTTTTCCGGCCATAGCCCCGAATCGCGTTCAGGTCGAGTGCATGCGCATTCATAAAGATGACGCCAGCCGCCATAAACAGTACGAGCTTGATCATCGAATGGTTCACCATATGAAGCAGCGTCCCGTGAACCGCCAGTTCCCGGCCCTCTGTGAGCAACCCCTGCATGCCAGTGCCGATCAGGATAAATCCGATCTGCGACATCGACGAGCAGGCAAGCGTCCGCTTCAGGTCAATCGAGCAGACGGCGAGCAGTGCCCCGCCAAACATCGTGAGCACACCGATGCCAAGGATCCACATTCCCCAGATCCGGTCGCCAAAGAACAGCTGCGCGCTTAAAATGAGCACGCCATAAATCCCCGCCTTCGTCAGAATACCGGAGAGCAGCGCAGAGGCCGGCGCCGGAGCGACCGGATGCGCCTTTGGCAGCCAGATATGAAGTGGAAAGGCACCTGCCTTTGCACCAAAGCCGACGAGCAGACATCCGCCTGCGGCATAGAGCAATCGCGGATCCGCATCCGCCGCGTGCGCACGCAGTTCTGAAATCTCCAGCGTGCCAAACATATGGTAGAGCAAAAACAGTCCCATCAGCATGACCATACCACCGATCACCGCGATCGCCAGATACGTCTGAGCGGCGCGCAGGGACGGCGCGGTCTCCTCCTGTGCCACCCACACGTAGGAAGTAAAGGACATCAGCTCAAAGAAAATAAAGGTCGTAAACAAGTCTGCGGATAAAAAGACTCCCATGGTCGCCCCGAGTGTGAGCAGTAAAAACAGATAAAACCGGTTCGTATTCGCATGTCCCCGGCAATATTCCCGTGACAGAACCGTCGTCATCATCCACATGAATGCCGCCACCAGCGCATAGATCAGCCGGAAGCCGTCTGCCCGAAAATGCAGACCCATGCCACAGATGCCGTCTATCGTGAGCACCGCTTCACCGGCAAACGACTGTACGGCAAACAGCCCAAACGCGGTCAGGAATTCGAACACCACTACGATGTCTGCCAGAAAATCCCGGTAATCCGCATGCTTTTTCCCCGCCGCAGCCGCCAGCAGCCCTCCGAGAAACGGAAAAAATACGAGCACACCTAAAAATACACCTGTCATCGTTCTCTCCTCCCCTCTATACCGCTGCAGCCGCCAGCTTCGATAACGCCGACACAATCGGCGCCGAATGCAGGCCGAACAGAACCATCAGTACCACAAAAATGCCAAGCGGGAGCAGCATCTTCCACGTCGGATCCGTGATCCCGTCCAAGGTATGGTAATCAAAATCTTTTCCCGGAAAGAACGCCCGCACGACAATCGTCAGCATATAGATCGCTGTCAGCAAGGCGGAAATCAGTAATGCCGCCACGCCGAATATCGCGAGCGGGTGCGGATTCTCTACCGCCGCCTTTGCCAGATTCCATTTGCTGATGAACCCGCACAGTCCCGGAACCCCCATCAGGGCAAATGCAGAAACCGTAAATGCACCGAATACTTTCGGCATCTTCCGCCCCATCCCATCCAGTTCATGGATGTAATTGCGCCCGCTTTTGTAAATCACCGCACCTGCACAGAAGAACGAGCAGATCTTCATCACCGCATGAAAAATCATATGGCACAGCGCCCCGGTCAGCCCGAGCGGCGACATGAGCACCACGCCGAACAGGATATAAGAAAGGTTGCTCATCGTCGAATAGGCCAGACGCCTTTTTAAGTGTGTCTCCTTCAGTGCCCGGCTGCAGCCATAGACAATCGTAATCAGCACAAATACCATCACAACGGTCTGTGCCCATGTCCCGCGCAGAAAGGATACGCCAAAACTGTAATACGTGATCCGCATCAGGGTAAAGGCACCTGCTTTGACGACCGCCACTGCATGGAGCAGCGCCGTCACCGGCGTCGGTGCCACGCCCGCCTTCGGAAGCCAGCCGCCAAACGGAAACATCGCCGCCTTGACGGAAAACCCAAGAAAACAGAGTACATAGATCAAGAGCAGCAGATCCTGGCTGTCGCCGACCTTGGCCAGCATCAGCACGCCCCCCGGCGTAAAATCCGCCGTCGATCCATAATTCAATATAAAAATCATCCCGATAAATGCAAATGCCGCTCCACCAAGCGAATAGTACAGATACGTCCTTCCCGCCAGAATCGCCTCACGCGAGAGCGTGTGGAGAATCAGAGGCAGTGTGACGAGCGTCAGCATCTCATAGAAGCAGTACATCGTCACGATGTCCTCTGCAAATGCAATACCAAGCGTAATCCCATAGGTAATCGTATAGAACATAAAAAAGTATTTCTCATGCCCCTCATGCGTCATATATTCGAACGCATATAAGGTCGCAAGCGGCCACAACAGCGACACGATCGCCGCAAAGACCGTCCCAAGCCCGTCCAGCTGAAAACTGATGCTCAGTTTTCCGTTCAGATGAAACAGGACAAAGCCGTCCGCCGGGCGGTTCAGCAGTGCGGTGAGCACCAGCACCGTATTCAGCAGCACAACTGCCTCAATATAGATCAGCATCTGCCGCCGACTGCGAAATGGAAGCAGCGGAATCAGTGCGCCCCCAAAGACCGGGAGCAGCACAGCCACAGCCAGAATGATCGGATCCATCTCTCTCCCTCCTTTATAAAAGCGTCGCCGCAAGATCCGTGACATAGGAAATGACCGGATTCGGGAACAGGCCAAGCAGTACCGCAAGTGCTGCGAGCACAAGCAGCGGCACAAGCATACCGACCGGCTCTTTTTCCGGAATCGTCTCTGCACGGTGCTCCGTCTGCCAGTCTCTTCCCGGCAGGAATCCACGAACCGTCACCGGGAGCAGATAGCCCGCCGTCAAAAGCGCGGAGATGAGCAGCACTACCGGGCCAAGATACCGGAAGATACCGACCGGTGCGGCAAGCGCGCCTTCGGCCAGATGCCATTTGCTGATAAAACCACTCGTCGGCGGAATCCCGATCAACGCCAGGGATGCAAAGGTATAGCACCAGAGCGTCTTCGGCAGCCGTTTTCCAATTCCATCCAGCTCTTCCACTCTCGTCTTTCCATATTTAAAAATGAAGACACCAGCCGTCAAAAACAGGGCGCATTTGATAAACGCATGAAATACGACATGCAACAGTGCGCCGCCCATTGCCTCCGGCTGCAACACAGAGAGGCCAAACAGGATATAAGAAACCTGGCTGACCGTCGAATAGGCGAGCCGTTTTTTAAACACCGGCTCCCGGAACGCGAGCAGCGATCCCATAAATATGGTGATTAAGGTCAATGTCATCCAGACCGTCTGTACCCACGTGCCACGGATCAGATCCGGCCCTGCGATATAAAACACGACGCGGATCACGGCGAGCACGCCGGACTTTACGATGATTCCGGACAGGGCTGCTGACGCCGGGGACGGGGCCACCGGATGTGCTGCCGGCAACCATGCATGCAGCGGGAACATGCCTGCCTTCGCGCCAAAACCGATCAGCATCGCAAACACCGCCACAAGCAGCAGACCCGTATGTCCGGAGGCTGCCGCATTATTTAACGTGCCACCTGCCGTAAATGCCAGTGTGTCACAGTAGTGATACAGGCAGAAGATGCCGAACAGTCCGAGATATGCACCGCACATCGAATAAAACAGATATTTCAAAGCCGCCATAATCGCCTCCCGCGAGCCATTATGTAATACAAGCGGCATCGAGCATAAGGTCATCAGCTCATAAAACAGATACATCGTGACGAGGTTGCCGGAGAAATCCAATGCAATGAGCACGGCATAGACGAGCAGGAAAAATCCGAAGAACCGCTTCTCCTCCCCCTCGTGCTCCATGTACGTAAACGAATAAAATCCGACGCACAGCCACACGATGCTCACGACCGTCACAAACAGCCTTCCTACCGCGTCGATATGGAAGTAAACGGGAATATCCTCCATCAGATAAAACAAGGTCACCTCGTGCTCACCGCTCCACGCGGCAAGCAGCGCGAGCACCGCTGTGAGCACGAGCACCGCTGCAGTAAACGTATGCAGCGTTCTGCGCGCCTGTGTGCTTTCGCCATCCGCTTTCCCGGCCAGATGTCCCCGGAAGGAGGCGGCAAGCAACGTAATCCCGGCAACTGCTGGCAGCAGTACCGGAAGAAAAATCCACATATTCATAACATCCTCCTATGCAAACATCCGAAGACCCTGTTCCAGCCAGTTGACGATCGGCTGCGAGAACAGTCCCAGAATCAGATTCAGGATAATAAAGCAGATCAGGGCTGCCGCTTTCGCCGGCTGCTGCCGCATCGTGATCGTCTGATACTGCTTCTCTTTCGCTTCTTCCCTCCGTGCCGGCGTGTAGATCCGGATCACCGTCTTTAAAAAATATACGGTATTCAGGATCGTACTGATCGCCAGTGCAATGAGCGTTGGCAGCATTTTATGTGCATGTCCGACCGCCGCCTGTGCAAACATGATTTTCGAGATAAACCCGGAAAACATCGGAAACCCGACCATGGAAAGCGCACCTGCCGTAAAGGCCACGCCCGCGACCTTGTTCCGGTAGCCTGCTCCGGTCAGATCAAAGAAATCCGTACTGTCTCCGGATGCATCCGTAATGCCGGAAGCGGAGACGAACAGCAACGACTTTGCCGCCGCATGGGAGATGATATGGAACACGCTCGCGAGCACACCTGCCGTCGTCCCGAGTCCAAAGCCCATGTAAATGTAACCGATCTGTGCGACCGAAGAGTAAGCGATCATCCGTCGGATGCTGTTCGCCCGAATCGCGTCCACCGATCCAATGATCATGCCGAGGATGCCAAATACAAAAAGTACATGGATGACCTTGCTCTCCCGCACGATGCCAAAGCCTACCACGCGATAAAAAATCTTCAGCAGCAGAAAGATATAGCCCTTCGATACAAGCGAGGAAAGAATCGCCGCTGAGGATACGGTGGAGTAGCCATAGGCATCCGGCAGCCAGCCGTGAAAGGGAAACAGCGCACTCTTGACCGCCAGCCCGACTGACATCAGTCCAAGGGCGACAATCAATGGCGTGTCATACACACCGCTTAAATGAATTTTGCTGACACTCTCCTGAATGTTGCTCATGAGCAGCTGGCCGGTAATGCCATATAAAAAGCAGATGCCGAGCAGCAGCATACCGGAGCCAAGCAGGCTCATAATCATATACCGTGTCGCCGCGACAATCGTCCGGCCGTTCTGCTTAATCATGATCAGGCCGCAGGCGGAAATGGTATTGATCTCGACAAACACATACGCCGTGAACAGGTCGTTCGTGTAAACCAGCGCCAGCAGCGAAGAGAGCAGAAGATTTACCATAATATAGTAGAGATTCTGCTTGGACTCCTCGATCTCCTGTTCCCGCTCCCGCATACCACCGAGCATGGAGAGCAGCATGATCAGGCAGAAAAAGACCGCCATCACTGCTTCGAGCACACCTACCCGGATCTCATTGCCCCACGGTGCCGGAAAATGGCCCATCTTATAGACGTAATACGTGCCATTTTTCAGGACAAATGCGAGCACCGCCGTATTCATCGCACCGACGAGTGTGATCACCATCAGGTTCAGCCGCCGTGCCGCTTTCCCGCTCAAGATCGAGGAGAGCGGTCCGGAAAACAGGGTCAGGATGATGCAAAAAAAGGGAAAATTCTGTACAAACGCCATCACAGACCCTCCTTTTCCAGCTGCGTCGTAATCTCATCGAGATTCAGCGTATGATATCTTCGGTACAGCCGGATGGTCAGGGAAAGCATGAGCGCAGTCACCGATACGGATACGACAATACCCGTGAGCACAAGACCTGCCGGGATCGGATTGATGTAGGCCGTCACTTTCTGGACCCCATTTACCACGATCGGCGCTTTCCGCCCGGAAATATAGCCCTTCAGTGCCAGAAACAGATACATGGCGGTATCCATGATGTTCAATCCGATGATTTTTTTAATCAGGTTCTGCTGCAGAAGCAGATTGGAAAACCCGATCCCGAACAGGATCATCGCAATTGCTTCTTCATAATTATTCTGTATCAGACTCGTCACATTCATATCAGTAGCCTCCCTTTCGGAACATGACATAAAACGTATACATCGTACCGGCTACCACGATGCCGACACAGATGTTCAGAAGCAGGATCAGCCCGCTCGATAAGATCGCCCCCGGCGTCCCCAGCGGAATGATGCTGTGGATGTCGTTCGCACCGGTGTAGAAGGAATAGCTTTTCGCCAGTGCATAGCAGGCCAGTGCGCCAAAGCTCATCCATTTATACGTCTTTGCCGTGAAGAACTGCTCCGTCTTCGCAAAGCCGAACGCATTCAGGTACAGGATCAGGCCGGCCCCGATGACCGCGCCGCCGGAAAATCCTCCGCCCGGCCCCAGATGGCCGCAGAGAATTACGTAAATACCGAAGATCATGATCGGCGGGACAAGCAGCTTTGCGACCGTCTGAAGAATGATATCGTTCTTCGGCTCATAGATCCGGTCGTTGGCCTCCCGCTCCTCGATGCTGTTCCTGCCCTTCTTTTTGTCGATGCGCAGCAAAATGAGCACCGTACACGTCGCGACAAAGAGCACGTGAGATTCGCCTAACGTATCAAACGCACGGTAATCCAGAATCATGCCTGTCACGATGTTGACCGCCCCGGTCTCCTGCAGGCCATTTTCGATATAGCGCTGTGGAACCTCATTGTTCACCGGATTGTCCGCATTGCCAAACGGCGGCAGGTGGGAGACTCCGGTCAGAAGCACAAATACCAGACCGATGCAGAACAGGACGCTGAACAGCCGGTACAACTTCCGGAAGATGCGCAGCTCTGCATTGTGCTCCGTGTCGAATACCCGTGCAAAAATTTCTTTTTTTTCTTCTTTTCGCTTTTCCACCGCAGTGTCATCCTCGTGGAATTCCTTCTGCGGCTTCATCTCCACCGTCCCGAGGAACGGATCCTTCGTCCCGTCCAGCCATTGCCTGAACCGGTAGGAGATCGTCTTTTCGTATTGCTGTTCAGGAATTTTTCGGCTCATCGGACGGCTCCTCCTCTCCCTCTTCGTCCTTCATCATCGCGTGAATTTTCTTCAACGTGACGAAAAAAAGCACACTCGTAATACCGGCTCCTACCGCCGCCTCTGTGATCGCCAGATCTGGGGATTCCAGAAGGATCCAGATCACCGATGCCACAAGGCTGTAGGACATATAAATCAGAATCGAATTCAGCAGGTTCTTCGAAAGACTGACCGAGATGGCGCAGACCACGAGAAACCCAAGCAGAATCAGTCGAAACACTTCCATACTCACGCCTCCTTCTGTTCCACTGCTTCCGGCGCTCTTTTACCGGAGAGCTCCTGCTCCAGCTCGCCAAGCTCCAGTTTCCGAAAATGTGGCTCCTCGTCCTCATTCGTCGTCACCTCCAGGCGCGCGATCAGATGCGAAGATACCGGAGATGCAAACCACAGAAAAACGATCACAAGCAGCAGTTTTGCCGAGGTAAACGTAAATCCGCTCATGAGCATCAGCCCGGCCAGTGCAAAGCCAATGCCAAGCGTATCGCCCATCGCCGCCGCATGCATACGGTTCAGTACATATTTAAACCGGAATACCCCGATCATTTCTACGAGAAAAATGCCAAGGCCACAAAGCAGACAGATGGCGCCTGCCAGAAACCGAATCCATTCAATGATCGCCATGTTCTCTCTCCTCCCTCTGCTTTTTTTCCTGATAAACGCCCATGTATACCTTCGTCAGCGCGATCACGGCGAGGAAGCTGATCATCGCATAGATGATGCAGATATCCACGAGATACCCTTCCTTTAGCATGACCGCGAGAATCGCGATGATGACCATAATCATCGTCCCCATCATATTGACCGACACGATCCGATCCGCGATCTTCGGGCCGATAATCGCCCGGATCAGGCAGAGCACGACCATCACGGCCAGAAAAATCAAAGCCACTACAAACAACATATGATATGCCTGCGCCAGGCCCGCCACGTCACTGTTCATGCTTTTTTCCTCCTTCTTTTCGTGTCGGCCGCTCCAGATCCTCCAGCAGCTCTACAAAAATGGAATGATCCATCCCCTCTGCCAGACTCTCATCGAGGCAGTGCACGACATAGTCCGCATCCTGAAGCGTCACGGTAATCGTCCCCGGCGTCAGCGTAATCGCATTGGCCAGAAGCGCCCGCCCGGTCGGTGTCTGCATATCCGCCGTAAAATGCACAAGTGCAGGCTCCGGCTCCTCCTTTTCTGACAGGATCATATGGATGACCGCAAAGTTCGCCTTGATAATCTCCTTTACGAGTACAAAGATATAGTGGACCAACGGAAAAAACCGCCGGAGCACCTGCATCTCCCGGGCGACGCTGTAGTCCATGAATTTGCAGGTAAATGCAAACATGACAGCCGCCACTCCGAGCCCGAACAGGCAGATTTCCGGCGTAATCGCACCGTTGAAAATGATCCACAGTGCAAAGTACAATAAAAACATAAAAAAAGCTCCTCCATTTCCGGCATTTTGTATCATTTTAGCGCATTCCTGTCCAATAGTCCAGATCAGAAGTGAAAAAGGCCGGAATAAAAACGCCAGAACACTGGCGCTTTCATTAACCGGCTGTATTTTTCACATATCCCCATCCAAAAACCGTATCATAGCCCGGTTCTCCCGCATCTACTGCGATACTTTTTAAATATTCCTCTGCATAGCTCTGTGTATGCTTCTCCTCTGACGTTCTATCCAGATACCCGGCCAGTATACCGCTGATTCTCGGCGCCGCAAACGATGAGCCTTTTTCGCCCTGATAATTTCCGTTGGCAGACACAAATACCGCATCACTTTGCAGATACCAGAGGGAGCTGACCGGCTCCCCCTGCTCATTTAAATCCGCGCCTGACACGCCAATGACTTCTTCCCACGAAGCAGGGTAAACCTGACTTCCCAGTGGTGTGGACAGCGACAGGTTTCCGGCTGCCGCCACGAGCAGGACATTTTGTTTCGCTGCATAGCAAATCGCCTCATGCAGCTCCTCGCTGTCCTGATTCAGGGTCCAGCTCATATTGATGATGTCGGCATCATATACATCCACTGCATCATAAACAGCCTGAATAATGGCAGTGCTGCTGTCAAAGCATTTTAGCATATAAAGCCTTGCCTCCGGTGCCGTTTCTTTCAGGAGCTCATATACATACGTCCCATGGCCTTCCGGATCGGTCAGATCCTGTGTACCATCCAGATAATTTCTTCCCTGTATATCCGGCAGATTGCAGCCGGAATCCAGAATGCAGACGGTCACCGGATCAGAGGCCGCTGCCCCCGCTGTAAGGGGCAGCGGCAGAAGGATGACAGTCAGAGCCTTTGCATAAAAGCAGGTTCTTCTCATTGGTTACCACTATCCTGTGCCGCTTCCGCATGCTCTGCCGCCTGTGTATCTGCAGTCTGTGTCTCGACTGGCTGCAGCGGTGCGGATGTCTCTTTCTGCGGAGCTGATGTTTCCGGTGCGGATGTTTCCGTCTGTGGAACCGCTGTTTCCGATGCCGGCTGCTCCGTTTGTTGCGCCGGTGTTTCCGATGCCGGCTGCTCCGTCTGTGGCGCCGGTGTTTCCGGTTCCGGAGACTCCGTCTGCGGAACTGTCGTTTCCGGTGCAGAAGTCTCTGGCGCCTGTGTCTGTGATGACTTTGTTTCAGGGGTCTGCGTCTCTGGCGCCGTTGTTTCTGTGGTAGGACTCTCTGTCATCGTTGTCTCCGGTACAGCAGGATTAGATGTTGTACTTTCCGGTTCAGAAGATTCGGTATCCTGTGATGAAGTCTGTGTTTCCATAATGGTTTCTGTTGAAAGTTCTGTTTCAGGCTCCATTATCCGGGCTTGTATTTTAGACCTTGCTCTGGTATTGCCTGTTGCATCTAATGTGATACTCAAATCATTTGGTAATTTTGCATCGGTAAAACTGAATTTAAAAGATTTTTTATCCGGCTGCTCTACCTTAATTCCGTTTGTAACCGTATTTAATGCTGAAATCTTCTTTTCAATTTGTGCGCCTTCTTCGTTTTTCCATTTTATTGTCGCAGACTTAAAAACTCCAGAATCATATGTTCCTTTAAGTTCGATTGTAAACGTATTGTTACCCGGATTCCAGTTTTTCAATATTCCTATTCTATCCTCGAGTTTGCCTGTACCAATTGTAGGCTTTTTCGCAATGATTGAATAATGTATTTCGATTGTATTTCTTATTGTTACTTTACAGTTTTTACTTGCATCAGATGTATATGTATTGGCATCGGAAGGAATAAATCTAACGGAATTTTCACCGCTTTGCATAGGAATATAAGTACTGTCTCCCCATACCCAGCTACCATTCAGTACTTCATTTTCGATGTATGGATTATATGCTTTTACTGAATCGGCTTTGATCTCCGCATTGGCTATTGTGTGATTTCCACCCTGATACATAATAGTATCACCCATTTCTCCCACTACATATGGCGTTGTTTTTTGTACCGTAACCTCAACATATATTTCATAACTGTCCAGATTATTCTGATTATTGCCCGGTGTATATTTTACTTTTATGCTGTGTTTTCCAACTGCCAATGGCTGTGCCACTTTCTTTTCACCAGATCCAGATTTCTCAAGCAAAAGTTCATCACCATTCGCATTTTTTTCTGTTACCCAACTCCAGATTCCATTTCCTGATTCTGTTTCTGATACAGACGGATATGTTACCTTAAAGCCCGCTAACATATCTTTTGCAGAATACATTGTCTGGATATCCGAAACATTATTTACTGTTTCTTTTTTAGAATCACCGGATGTCAGTTTCTGTCCGTAAGAAATAGCTTTCACACTTCCTGTTGTAACCTGAGGCACTGCTTTCAGAATATTGAACTTACGTATAATGTCATCTTGCCCCAATCCATTTTCTGTATTTCCACGTCTTTCCATCCATACAGCATTTTGGGTATCCTTCAATCTCAATTTCACATCATAAGTGCCTGCATCTTGTCCACCATTATTTTCAAGAACAATGTATCCATCGCTGTCAGCATTTGGAAACGCTGGTTTCTGCGTCTGTCCATTATAATATACTGTTGGAATTTCCGGAACATATACATTTTGATAACTCAAAGGAATCGTAACCTCAGCAGTAAACACCGCAAATCCATCTTCGTATTTTTCATCCGCTATAAAATATGCAGTATGAGAAGCTCCTACATCCGGTTTTTCAGCCAGGACTTTTTCATTCCATTTCCATGTTCCCTGTACTTCTTCTCCCCGGTATTTTACAGAACCTGCCAAATGAATATCTCCCATGAGCGTTCCGTAAGAATATGAGGTTTTCTCGGTACCTACATTAGAAATCGTTACATCTTTTTGCTGCACCTGTGTAATAGCGGCCGTCGATGTCGCTGTAGCATTTACCACAACATATGCATCTTCTCCATATAATTCGTTTGAATTTTTAGATTTATCTAATGTATATCCACTGTATTCTACCCGTTTATCCGGTTCTGCTTTCGCTGATTCAAAGCTCCATGTTCCGCCGGACAAGAATTCTTCTATATCTGTGAACTCTTTTTCTGTGGCATCCCCCTTTTCGTCTGCATAAAACAATTTTGCGCTTCCTGTTGTCGATGTATCATTATATCGATAAACTCTGCTGTCTGCTGCCGCAGTCACGTATAACCCGATTTGCGTCAATACAGAGGTTTTTGTTTCAGCTGGTGCGAAATATTCCTCACATTCAGAATCTGGGGTAAAAATCACTTCATATTCATTTTCTTCTGTACCATTATTCCTGCCAAATGGAATCTGATCCGCATTCTTCCAGCTATAAGTTCCGGAAGCATTCTGTTCATAATCAAGATCTTTATTTGTATAAAGCGCTATGCCTTTTCCAATGGTTACTCCTTCTGTAATTTCGTTCAATTTCTGTCCAAATTTTCCTTTCGGTATATCTGGAACAATAAACTTTTCTGCTACCATTTTCTGCAGCTGCGCCTGGTAATTTGCAATTGTAACCGGATGCCTTTCCCCTGCATCATCCGTATACACTGCTTCTACCTCAAATATATAAATCTGCTTCTGTTTATCAGACCTGCGATCTGTCTTGGTACTCTTTATCTGTATTTCAATCCTGTCACTATAAGCACCAATTTCTCCAGGTCGATAATTTCCAGCTGTACCATCCTCTCTTATGAGTTTCTTTAAATAATCTTCCGCATCCTGCGCAACCTTAGGATCTATTATCTTGTATGGATCATCCGTAGCCGGTCCACCACCTGCCAGATAAGCGACCAGCTCCGATTCATATGGATGAGTCTGGGCCAGTACCTGTATTCTTTCCAGAATGTTCAATACTGAATCGGAACTGATCCAGGTTGCCGTGTAAACACGATTTCCCATAGAACCTTTCGGAATATGTACTTCCATGGTTGGTTGTTCTAATCCCGTTCCTGTCCAGCCCGCAAATTCATACTTTTCTCTGGTCGGCTGTTCCAGAATAATCTCATCGCTTTCTATATTGTAAGATACCGGATTATCCGGATTGTCGAAAGCCCTCCTATATTCTATCGAATACTCAATCGGCGACCATACTGCAGTATAGCTGTGATCGCCGCCTGCTCCCGGTTTGATTGTAACCTCTACCGTTGGTTCCTCCAGACCGGTTCCCGTCCATCCATCGAATGTATAGCCTTCTCTGGTCGGCGCAGTCAGTGTGATCGTATCTTCTGTGGTGTAGCCTGTCGGATTTTCCGCCGCTTCTGTTCCACCTGCAAGATCGTAGGTGATCGCATAAGCAGTTGCCTTCCAGCCCGCATAAAGGGTTGTATTACCGGTAATTGTATCATTTTGCACATCAAAAGCTGCGGTTGCTGCCTTATTTTTGTACCATCCGGTAAAGGTATAGTACTGTCTTTCCGGCGCATCCGGAATGATCGTGACTGGATATCCCACAAATCCCGTCGTTTCCGCATAGAGCGGTGCATCCGTTCCATCATTGCGGTCAAAGTTTACGGTAACCATCTTCGCCCAGCGCGCATAGAGCTCCATACCTCCTGACAGACGGTATGTTTCAAGATTGATCGGTTCACCTGAGAATTCGTCATTGGTGTACCATCCCATGAACTGATATCCGTCATATTCCGGGATCTGAATATTCAACAGTTTCTCTCCCGGTCTTAGTGTAGAATAGGTAAATACAAAATATTCCCGTGTGTCATTTTCAAAAATCAGATGTTCTTCCGGCGCATCCTCTGCCCCCGTCAGATATGCTGCCTTTCCTTTTGCAGGTGTAAAATGCACGGTTACATCACAGGTCCAGGCGGCATATAAGGTCACATCTGTCAGCAGTTTTTCGCCGAACTGATATGCTTCCCCACTGCCATCTGCAGATGTGTACCAGCCCCGGAACGTCAGTCCGTCAATCTTCGGATCTTCCACCTTCTTTGTCACTTCATTTTCTGCGAAATAGACTTTTTCATAGGTTCCATAGCCGCCATACTGGTACAGATACGTAATGCTGTGCAGTCGATAAGCACGCAGTACAATGGACAGATCGCTGTTTGGCATGATAAAGCTTACTTTATTGTCATCAATCTGGAATGCCACATCCGCATTTTCTGAGGTTACCTCCAGCCCTCCATAGCCTTCTTCCAGCTCTACCTGAAGCTCCACTTTACTTCCCGGTTTGATGCCATCTTCCCCATTCAGCTTCTCATCTGTAAACTGATATCCCTTCACACCTTCACCGGACTGAATACCCAGCATCGGCTTGCCAATGGTAATGTCAAAATAGACATCCTGCTGATATTCCCGTCCTGTCAGGGTAAATCCGGTCTTTGCCGCCGCTTCCTCATTTACTGACATCATCAGAGGCTGCTTGCTGCCATCGAACTGTGTACGTCTTGTTTCCAGAAGATAACTGTGCTCTGCTTCTTTTGTAAAGGTCAGTGCTTTCCCGTATGCACTCGGAGCTACCTGGAAGGTATACGTATCCTCTGCATCGTCCCCTTTCAGATCGATATGATAACGAATCGAATCCTCATATCCCTCAAATCTGCGGACATACAGATAATAGGTCACATCATACGCATCTGTCTGCGGACGCACATCATAGCGCACGACTCCATTGGCAGGTGTCATGTAGCAGAAACTGCTGATCTGCGGCACACTATACTGTATCACACCGTTTTGGGAAGGAGATGGTTCCATCCATTCGCAGGTGTACTGACTGATTTCCGGATATTCACTCTGTACCTTTGCAACAATTTCTCCCAGATTCAATGTTCCCGTCGCAGTTGGCTCATAAGCTCTTCCGAGATTATGGGTAGAGGTAAAGGATGTCTCATACGCCACTTTGTTATCCCAGTCAGCCGCACTCAGTCCCCAGTTTCTTGCACACCAATCATTCAATACAATCTTCACATTCTGTGTCGTTGTTGCCAGCGCACATTTCTTTTTCAAATGGAACGTCTTTGTCTGTTTCTTTACCAGTGCAGAGGAGCTGTTATTTTCATAAGTAACCTCCAGATCCAGCTCCGCCTCTTCGCACAGCTGCTCTTCTGCAACCTTTTCATCCATATAGATGAATCCCGGATTCTGTCCCTTCGAGGAATCGCCCACGGTAAATAATGCATTTCTGGCATCTCCTTCCGGGATTGCCTCTCCATTTATCATGAGATTCTTCACCGACAGAATGATCTTTGCACCTTTATCGGATGATTTTGCACAGAGGAGATTGTTCTTCTGGCATTTTCCGCCCATCAGGTTCCACGTCTTCATCGGAATGGTTTCAAATCCGAATACTGTTTTATGATCTGCATTCGCACTGGATTTTTCCCAGAGCTGTGCCAGTTCCTCTTCATCCATATAGCTCATGCTGCTGGATACGGAAGTGGACCACAATGGCCAGCGTCCGGTATAGACCGTCCAGTTCTTGCGTATGGTCTTGAAAATCAGTCTTACTTTCAGACCAAGGGATACTACGACATCAATACCTACCTCAAATTTTAATGCTCCAAGATTC
>JAQXGF010000097.1 GCA_029006155.1 Lachnospiraceae bacterium | reverse complement strand
ATGCACATGCCCGCCCGACATCGTAAATTTTACCGCATTTGACAAAATATTCTGAAGCACCTGCCGCAGATGCAGCGGGCTTCCGATCACCTGTGTATGCACAAGCTCCTGCAATTCCATCGAAAACGCCACACCTTTTTCCCGCGCCCGCTCCTCAATGAAATCGCCCGTATCCACGAGCACCTGCTTTAAATCAAATGCCCGCTCCTCCAGCTCAATCCGTCCGGACTCCAGTTTGCTCATCCGGAAAATATCATCCATGATCGCCTGTAAATAATCTGCGGAAGTAATGATCTTCTGCAGGCATTCCTCCGCCCGTTCCGGCGTCGACAGCGCATCTTTCGCGAGCACCGCCATCCCGCGGATTCCATTGAGCGGCGTGCGGATATCATGGCTCATCCTGCGCAGAAAAGAGGTCTTGGCTGCGTTTGCCACTTCTGCGTCCCGCGCCGTCCTGCGCAGCTCTTCCTGAATTTGCTCTTCTTTTTGCTTATAGTCATTGATATCACGGCTGGCGAACAGCACATCCCGCAGATGCCCGTCCGCATCCCGGGACATCGGGATCAGATAGGTAGAAAACCACACACCGTTGACATCCCGGAACACCTCGCCGATACTGACCTTTCCGTTCAGTCGCTCTTCCATTGTATCAAAATCCAGAAATGCGCGGTATCTTCCCCTCGATCCAGGCTCGATAATGTTCTCCGCCAGCCTCTCTGAAACGACACTCGCCACATCCGATTCATCCAGAACCGCCTGTGCACGCGGCGTCGAGGTAATCCCCTCAATCCGATTCTCCGGAATATGTAAAATCGAGGTGGTCACATACAGACGGCTGATCGCCTGGATCGTATCCAGATGACGGCGTTCCCGCTGCACATGCCGGGCTTCTGAATTTTTACGTGCAAGCATCAGCAGCATACAAAGCAGCGCATATATCGCAATGGATGTCGTCACCATTGGCAGCATATTCGTAAACACTTCTGTCCACGGATAAAATATAAAAATCGCGTAGGTGCCGTACACCATCCGCTTCCCATACCAGGACTGTCCGCTCCAGTGCAGCCAGCGCAGGCCATCGCTGCTCCAGTCGACTGCGCCCATGCCCGCAAACGGGCTCTCCGCAATCAGTTCTTTGCCCTGCAGACGTTCCGCATTTGTGGCCAGGATTTTTTCGCCATCGGTAATAATCAGCCTCGGATTCCGGTGAAAGGTATTGTTCGTCAACGTCTTATCCAGCAGCGCCTCATAAATGTCTGTAGACGGAAGCGCCGTATCCGCATATCCGACGACCAGCCCCTTCCCGTCCCTGCGCGCCATGACGCACATCTGATAGGTCGTATCTTTTACGGTAATGGTTCCGTTAAATGTCTTTTTCGGATGATCCAAAATATCCCGGACCAGCTCCCGCTCCAAAAGCCTGCGCCAGATCGTTCCGGAATTTTCCCCATTGACATCTGCCTGCGCGACCGCTTCCAGGGAATCATTCGTCACAAGCACACCGGACAACTGCTGCTCCTGTACATATTTTAAGAGCTGCTCCGGATTGTGCAGCCAGTCTGTGTCCGCAAATTCTGCCAGCACCTCTGTCTTATCGTAAACGACTTTCTGGCTGTCCGCAAGCTTTCCGGCCGCATAGCTGTCATATCGCTGACAGACAGATTTCATAAATTCCAGCGTCTCATCAGCCAGTGCAGAGAGATCGTTCCGGTCATTGTGATATGTCACAACCAGAAAAATGCCGAGCAGCAAAAACATCCCGATCAGCAATGCTTCATTTGCCGTAAAGCGTCTCCCTTTCGCTCTGGTTCCTTCTCTCATTTTGCGTCACCCGCCTCATCTTCTGTGCCAAAACCGTAGTGCTCTGTGATCGCCGCAATCGTCCCGTCTTCCTGCATGTTTGTCAGTGCATCCGTCAGGCTTCCGACCAGATCCGTATCCGCATCCTTCCGGAATGCCACACCAAGATTGGCCGTCAGAATCGGCTCATCCAGATAGCGGTACAGCTCCGGCTGATCCGATGTAAGCTCCTCCAGCGTCGCCTCATGACCCACGACCGCATCACAGTAGCCTTTCCCAAATGCCACAAACGCCTGCTCCATATCACTGAACGTCGACACCTCATTGGCATCCGGCGCATGCGCTCCCAGGAAATACCGCTCTGCATTGGAGTCGACCCGCACCGCTACGTCCTTTCCTTCCAGATCGGAAAGCGTCTCGATATCACTGTCCGCAGCCACGACCACGACGACTGCACTCTTCAGATACGGTCCGGCCCACTGATACTGCTCCATCCGGTCATCCATCGCAAAACAGCTCCAGATGCAGTCTACTGTCCCATCCTGCACCAGATCGCCTTTATCCTCCCACTGGATCTCTGTAAAGACCGGTTCATAGCCGATGCGCCTGCAGGCTTCTTTTGCAATCTCAAAATCTACGCCGGTATAGGCTCCGTCCTCGCCACGGTAAAAATACGGTGCACTCACCGCACTTCCGATGCGCAGCTGTGGCAGCTCCTTCGCGGACTCGGTCTCTTTTTGTACCGCACTGCAGCCTGTGAGTAAAAAAACACCGGCCATTGCAAGAACGGTCCCTTTGATTTTTCTGTGTATATCGTCCGCCTCCCCGTCGTTTTTTGTCGAATTTTGTCATGTTTGTTCTATCAAAGGAAAAGCCCTGCCAAATGCAGGGCTTTTGCTGACTTTTTTATTATACATCCCGGAACAAAGGGCTGTCAATTTTTTCTTGTCCTCATTTTATCACATTCTTATGGAGCAGTCTGCTGCAGTACATCCAGAATCCGCTGCAAATTCTCCTCTCCCTTCACGCACAAAAGTACCCCTGTCGCGCCCTGACCCTTTATCGTTTGTTTTCTGGTCGAAAGCAGGGATTTGGCCTGTGAAAGTGGGAGAAAAATGCGATCCGCCGGTTCCCGCAGAATGGCGGCCACCCGACAGGGATTCCAGTCGGCTGCCAATCCGACGTTTTGCGCAGCTGCATCATTTGCTTCCAAATCCGTAATCCGGTACTGCCAGTCCAGATTTGCGAACTGCGCTAAAAGCTCCTGCTGCCTCTTTTCCGAAAGCGTCTGCCCGTTGCGATCCGCCATTTCTTTGAGGCTGTCGACCCCGAGCAGGAGCACAGGTTCCACTCCAAGCATGGTATCCTCCGCCGCCTGTACCCGCATCGAGAGCAGCTCAAGCTCGATACCGGTAAGCTTCGTATCCAGCGTGCAGCCATCCACCCGCAACTGCGCATCCAGCTCGATCAATGGCGTCGCAGACAACATCCCCGGAAACTGTTCCAGATCAGAAAACAGCTGTGCATCGATCTGCTCCGGATTCAGTGAGATCAGAGCCTGACACTTCTTTTCTCCAGAGCGCCATCCCTGCAAAACAGAAACGGAAAACCAGAGCAACGCGGCAAGCAGGAGGAGACATGCGAGGAGTAACATCCGGTCAGGAAGCGTGCATTTCCTCTTTTGCATAAGTAGCATTCTCCTTTCCGTAAATCTCAGCTTTTTATTTTATATAGCTTTATCTGGCTACTCTTTTTACGTAATCGGAATAGCAATATTATAATGATCAGCACCATCCCAGCTCCGACCGCTGCAAACACCGAAATCCACCACGCATTGGTCTCCGGCGCCTCTTCTACTTTTAAAGAGAGCACCTCCGGCTTTTTGATCTCGCTCTGAAATGACTCGGTCTGCGTATGCGTCTCTCCGGATACATCCTCATACTCTAAGGTGATTGTCCCGCTCACCGGACCGTATTTTTCCGCATCTTCCGTTCCGGAATCGCTCCCGATCGCCTGCATCGTCCGGGTACCGACGTAAACCTGCATAGCCCCGTTCCCTTCGGTTCCTGCAGCCATGTTTCCGATAAAGACATCTTCGTTCGGAAACAGGCCGGTCCCCGAGAGCTGTATGCGCACGTTGTAAACGGGAACCCGGCTCAGATTAAGCGCCTGAACAGAGAACTCCTGTGTGTCCGCCGCATAAAGCACTGCCGGGACAGAGGCCATGCGCAGCTCTACACTGGTCGGCTGGTCGATTGACAGCGGTACGTTCTCTTTTCCGGAAGCTGCCGTGCCTTTTTTATCCTCATACTCAAAATCAAAGTTCAGCACAGCACCCGTATCCTCTGTCGCCATCGCCACTTTTACTCCATCTTCAATCTTGATGGTTTCGCCGGGTGCAACACTGGTAAAATACCACGAATTGCGCAATGGCTGTACGGCTTTGGAATCTGCGGAAGCGACTACTTTCAGATTGTAGATGGTCTGTGTCTGACTGCGATTGCGAAACTGCACATTCATCGATTCTTCCGCTCCCGCTGTAAGCGGCGCACCGGAAAGGCTGCACGTCTCCAACAGAAGTTTTGGCTGATGCAAAACCTCCTCGGCAGTTTCGCTGCCGCTTCCGTCACCGGCATAGCCACCACCGCCAGTACTTCCGCCAGAAGCACTGCCTTTTGAATCTGCAGTCGGCTCCGGTTCCGGGATACGGACAAAAATCTGGCATTCCAGCTCTGTCCGCTCTCCATCCTTCGTATAGCCCCACGCCTTTACCGTCACAGAATACTGACCGGGCGCGGCATTCTCCTGAATCGGTATCTCGCAGGTATAGCAATAAGCATCCTGCTGATCAACCGTCGCAGGATCTTCTTTTTGCTCCGGATGTGTCCCCGGATCTTCCGTGGTCGCCAAAGCCGTTCCAGTCAGATCTCCGGAATTTGTTTCCTGCGGTGCCATAACCCCGTTTTGTAACAGATACGTGCGCCGCTTCACATCCTTCTGATAATTCTTAAAGACAAACGGCGCATTTTCCTTCTCCGCAAAGACGAGATCGACGGTCAGGCAGTCCCCCTGCAGCGCGCCGCTGGCCGTAAACGGAACCGTAAGGTACAAATGTCCATCCCGGATCTCCGGCTGATAGCCGTCCGCAAACGACTGCTCCATCCCTTCATAGCGATGCCGGTTGTCGATACCGAGATGCACCTTCTCGCTGACTGGCGCTTCTGTAGCCGGCTCTGTGGAATCGGTGGAAGGTTCGCTTTCCATACTTTCGATCTGATCTGCGTCGGTTTCACCATCGGTCATCGTTGCCGTTTGCTTCTGCTCTGCATCCTCTTCCGATGAGGTAGATACCGTCCCGTTCAGCACCGCCGGTAGCTGAGCATCAGCGGCAATTTCTTCTGACGCGGCGTCGGTTTCGGTTTCAATGGAGGTAATCGTAAGCCCCAAGTCGGAACCTGCTGCCAATGTCTGATCTGTATCAATCGTATTAGACACGGGTTCCTGCATTTTGGATGTTCCCTTTTCCGTTGTACCCTCTTCTGATACGATTTCTGTACGGTTATTTTGTATATCTGCCAGTTTATCCGAATCCTTCTGTGCATCAGAAGTAGTTTGCTGTACCCTTAATCGTTTTTCTTCCGATGCGTTCCCTTCTGACAGTATTTCTGTAAGATCGTTTTGTGCCTCTTCTATCTTATCTGAATTTTTCTTCTTTTTTGTCGTCTCGGTGCGTTTTTCTGTTTCTACTCGCTCTACACTCGTAGTTTTCTCGTCTGCATCAGACATAGGCCCCGCAGCAGTGACCTCCTCTGTCTCCGCCGCACACACCAGTTTTCCCTGTACTTCACGCCCCATGCCCTCACTTCCGAGCAGCAACGCCAGAAGTACCAACGCGACCACCCTTTGATGTCGTCTCAACATTTCCGAAGCACACCTCCGTCCATCTCATATACCTCATCACAGAGGATGTGGATATCCTCCTCGTTGTGACTTGCCAGCAAAATCGTCTTTCCCTCTGCCTTCAGCTCCAACAGCAGCGCCCGGATCTCACCGACGCCATGCCTGTCCAGTCCATTAAACGGCTCGTCCAGAATCAGAAGCTCCGGATCCTCCATGATCGCCTGCGCGATCCCGAGCCGCTGCAGCATCCCAAGCGAATAATTTGCCACCGGCTTTTTCAGCTCCGGATTCAGCCCGACTTGTTCCAGCACCTTCCTGACTTCTGCCGGACCAATCTTTCGCCGCATACCAGCTAATATTTCCAGATTCTTCCGTCCGGTCAGATTCGTGAGAAATCCCGGCGTCTCAATAATCACACCAAGGCTCTCCGGGAAGTCCACATCCTGCCCGATCCGGCTGCCGAACACCTGAATCACTCCCGTCGTCGGGATCAGAAATCCGCAGATACATTTCATCAGAACCGTTTTTCCAGAACCATTATTCCCTACGATTCCGTATACCCTCCCCCGCTCTAAAGTCAGATTCACTTCTTTTAATACCAGTTCCTGGCCGAACCGCTTTGTGACGTGGGTGAGTTCTATCGTATCGTCAGGCAGATTTTTTTCTTTTTTCATCTGAGCATTCCTCCCCAGATACTTTTATCTTTTAACATATTTATATTGCTTCATGTCCTTTTCAAAATTTTCCTTTACTATGACTGTAAACGGCAATACCGAAAACTATATAATTAATTATGCTATATACTGACATCTATAATTCAAAACAGATATGTTTTTGCATCATATGTTCAATATGCTGCAATTTTGTGCACTTTCTGGTATTTGTTCATTTATAGCATCATAGCAAAAATAGTGTCATTCACAATATTGGTTATGAGCAAACAACAAAATAAACTATAAATATATGGCTCTAAACGGCAGATAATTCACATTCTAAGTTTTCATGAGCATGCTCACCCTGCCTCGATCTTCCCGTACAACACTGCCGCATGTCCTCCCATGAGCACCGCAAGCATCAGCAAAAGAAAGAGCCACAGTCCTTCTCCGTGCTCGCCCCACCTGGCTGCTCCAGATATCCACTGCGGCGGATAGAGCCACAGCGCATCCGGAAAATAGCGTTCCTTCAGGATCATGCAAAAGTAATAGGTCACAAGTGGAATGCCAAAAGACATATCCACAGAACCGCACAGAACTCCGCAGATTCCTCCAAGCGAGGCAACGGAAGCACTGACCAGACTACAGCGCAGTACAGGGAACAGAAGTCCTCTGATCAGCTCTGCCCCGATTACGCCCTGCTGCTCCTGCGGAAAGCAGATGAGGAAGCTTCCGAATGTCACCAGTACCGCCGCCAGCCACACAGCCGAAGCAGCACCACCAGCCATCGTCAAAATTTTAATTTCCACATAAGCCCGTCTCCCGATCCGAGGCAGCGCCGCCTTCAGATAACCGCTCTTCCATTCCCGCAAAAAAGAATCGCTCCATGGCAGAACCGCGATGACCGGAAGAAGGTAGCTGACCGGCTTTGCCAGAAATGCCTCCTGCACCATTGTAAAAAACGCTCCGGACGGCTGCATCTTTGACGGCCACGTGATTCCGGCAAGCAGCCCTGCCACACAGAGTACCACGGAAAGCCAGAATCCCCAGCCTGTGAGCATACGTCTCCATTCTGATTCCATTTTTATCCTCAATTTGTTATTGATTGCATCTGATTTTTTATTCAGCTTCCTTATATCAAGTGCCCATATTTGTTGATTTACTGCTAAATAGCCCAAAATAACTTCTTATTGAAACCAACAAATATACATGCCTATTTCTTTGTCTGGCAAATATTCCTACTCACTTTGCTTCTTGTGTCGCACAATTAGAGCTGGAAATTTTAGCTCCGCTCTCCAAGGAACCGGAAACTGTAATGCCGTATCGCCCGCATACAAATCACCACCAGCACAAACAATATTCCACCAAACAGCAGACACGATTGCCCGACGGTTGGGAGTTGGTCATAACCAAAATTATGCTTTGCATATGTGACGTGGCTTAAGGGACTAATCCAGCCGATCAGGACATTGATCTGGTACATCTCATAGGTTTCCTTGTGCAAAATCATGCCAAGCACCCTCGGATCAAGCAGGACACCATAGATACTGTAGAGCAGTCCAAACACAATCCCCCGGTTACCGGAAAAAAGCAGGTTGCCTGCCAGAATCAGAAAACTCAGACAGAGAATATAAAGGAACAGCAGCAAAAGCACCTGCAGCACGCAACCATACGGTGTAATGCTTTCCATCACTTTTACCGTCGACGGTACACTCAGGTCTTCCCCCAGTTTGGAATAGGCCAGCATCGCCGCTGTCTCGCTCCATATATTTCCGACATAACTCATTTTCATACAGAGTAATACTGTCGTCAGAAACAGGAACGCTGTATAAAGTGCTGCCACGCAGATAATATACACGAACTGTCCTGCCAGCCAGAACAGCCTCGTCGTCCGGTACAGATAATAAGGCGTCATGCTGCCGAGCTTTGGCAAATCAGAAAACAGAAGCAACAGCAACACCGAGCTGAGCTGGATTGCCCCTGCATCCCCAAATGTCCAGAGAAATGGCTCTGCGATCTGCACCGGCGTATGATAGGTCTCGATGACCGCCATGACCCGCGTGCTCAGAAGATAGCAGAGCACAAATCCGAGCAGAAACGTCAGAATACACTTCGGATTTTTCCAGAAACCACGAAAATTGTAGCGGACGATCGCAAGTATCTGCATCAGTACCCCAGCCCCAGATCGATCACACTTCCGTCCACTGCATTGAGGGTCAGATAGCTCTGATATTTCGTATGGTTCTCATAGGTCGAGGTCACTCCGTCGGTGTCATTGCTCGCCACAAAGCTTCCGAAAAAGTTCCACGTCGGGACCAGCAGCCCGCTTGTCGCGTCGGAAGCCGGCTCATAAATGCGACCGTAGCCAAAGACAATCCGATCGATCTGGTACGTTCTGGACAACTCATAATTCATGAGATCCGCATTCTGGATCACCATCATTTTCTCATACAGCCCCATGATTTCCGAAAATGAGAGCAGTTCTACATTTTCCGTCTTTACCTCACCGATGTCATACAGGTTCCTCAGATCGATTTTTTCGACACCATCCTTTGAGACAATCACATCCGCCTCCTCATAGCACCAAGACTCCATATCACTGTCCATGCTTTCCAGTCCTCCCCCACTCTCCATCGTATAGGTGACGGGGATTCCGTTCAATTTTCTGGTGTAATGAAATATGTATCCGGTATTGATCTGACGCTTCGGGCTGTATCCGACCGCATCATCTGCCATATTATCGCTCTCTTCATAATATTGCAGGCTGTAGTCCCAGGCGTTTACCTCCATTCCCGTTATCCCGATCGAAGTGAGCGCATCCGTCGCCATCTGCTGCGCCGCCTCCGCCGTAATCTCTGCGGCCTGTTTTACTGCATCCTCCGATGGAACCTGCGATGGATCCTGCTCGGTACTAAGAGGTGCCGGGCCACAGTCTGCCCAGTCCTGCCAGTACCAGTTGCGCCCCTTTATCTGACGGATGTCCGGTATTTTCACGATTTCTATTTCCATCGGCATGCTGCTGTACCGGTTCAGATGATAGCTGTAATAAGAGCCATCTTCCATCTGTGCCAGCCCCCAGAACAAGTCGGTATTGACTCCCGTATCTCCATTTCCATAATCATATTCCAGACCAAACTGCGGTGTCACCTCTTTTTTCTGCGCCTCGTCCGGCGCGGAGGCCAGATTCTGCTCTGCTGTCTCAATGGACTGATTCAGATCATACACATAGTTACCATCCTCATCCGTCCCATAGCTGTACGGGTCCAGATTACCCTGCGCCTGATAGCCCTTCAGCTCCTCCAGCTTTTTCTGCCAGTCCGCTTTTGTCCACTGTACATAGCCCGGATAGTCATAAATCTTTGCACCTTTGAAGAATCCGTCTGTCACCTGATCGATCATGGACTGGTCAAACGGATGCTGACTGACCGCAACGGTCGGCACCTTGTCTGCTTCCGGAATCTCTACCGTTGCATCTGTACAGATCTTCAGCTTTCCGGTCTCATCCGTCGTCTCATTCTGATACGTCTCCGGCGCATTCAGTCTGGTCTGCAACGCCGATGTTTTCGCTCCGGAAATATCGGTTCCGTCTTCTGTCGCCTGCTCATTTCCACTGTCATCCGCTTCCTTATAATTATCCATCGCAGCCTTGCCCTTCTGCTTGACCAGCGCACTCTCCGGCGTCTTTGCACAGCCCGTCAGCAGTCCGATACAGCATAGCATGCCTGTCATTTTAATCATCGTTTTTCGTTTCAAATTATCCCCTCCTGTGTCCTGCCAGTTGATGGCAGGCTCGGTGTATTTTTGCAGTTCCTGATCCATCCCCAAAAAGCCGGCCAAAACTTATTTCGGTCGCCTTCTTGATGAGGCAGTATTAGTTTCTCACCAATGCCTGTCTCAAATCTCCCGCAAGTTGTAACGGATATGTAACTGACGCAGGAAATTTCCACCCCACTTCTTATTCCTCCCCACAATCGAAGCAGGGGATTTGCTTGATTCGGTTAAAATACAACCGAAATCTCCGTCCCGCGGCCTTCCTCGCTCTTGATCTGAAGCGTCGCCCCATGCATGGCCGCGATCTGCGCACAGAGCGCCAGACCCAGACCCACGCTGCCTGCCGTCTTTGCCCTGGATTTATCTACCATATAAAATGCTTCCGTCACATGTGCTATCTCCTCCGACGGGATTCCTTTTCCTTCATCGCATACCGAAATTCTCCGCTCGTCCGCGGTCACCCGGATCACGCCGCCGGATGTCGATGCCTTGCATGCATTATCCACCAGATTCATCAGAAGGCTCATCATCAGATCCGCATCCATGCGCTGTGTCACCCCCGGCTTACAGGAAAGCTCCAGCCGTACTCCGGCCTTCTGGCAGCGAAAGGCCGTCAGATCTTCCAGCTTCTTCAAAAACGGAAGCACCTCGGTTTCCTGTAATTCCAGCGTATGCTCCGCACTCTCATACAACCCGGTCAGCTCCAACATTTTTTCTGATAATCGGGCCAGCCGTTTTCCCTCGCTATGAATGTAGTCCAATGCACGAACTCTGTTTTTCTCCGTCAACTGCACGGTCATCAACGTCTTCGAATACCCGATAATCGCCGTCAACGGCGTTTTCAGCTCATGTGCCAGACTGCCGAGCAGCCGCCGCTGTTTTTCATTCGTCTCCTTCAGCGACTGCAAATGCTCCTCGATCTTCTCGGCCATCTGGTCAAAGCTCACCGCAAGTGCATCGATTTCATCGGTTCTGGAGCGCTTTTTCAGATGCACACGGCTGTGATATGCGCCTTCCGCAATCTCAAGTGCCGTCTTTTTCAGTTCGAGCAGCGGACGCAGGGTACGATAAAGTCCACCGTATAAGAACACCCCAACCAGCAGCAGCGCCAAGACTGTTGCCAGCGCACCCTGCTCCAGCAGCCGCCTTGTCCGCACGTAAATATCCGTCACATCCTTACATACGACCACCTCACAGCTCTTTCCCAGCTGCATAAATGCATTTTTTTCACCGTAAAAAAGAAGCAGCTTTTTCCCATCGACCGTCTGCACATCCGAAACGCTGAGTCCAAAATGGTAATCCCCCTGCTTTTGTGTGTCTTTCATACTCCTTAAATTTTCAATGTCATAGGTATATGGCGTCCGATTGTACTGCTCCTCCCCATTCAGAAACAGTGCGCCATCCGATCCGAATATCGTCCGAAAATGATAGGCTACCACAGCCTCCTTTGTCCGGCTGTCATATCCGCCCGTCATTTTCTCTGTCGGAACCGCTTCCCGAAACCGCTGCATCTGCTGATTTACCTGCGCCACTTCATACTGAATCACATCATGAAGGCTTTCCTTTTGTGTCTCATATAAGAGCCACCCCAAAAGCCAGACCGACAGCAGCAACATTCCGATCGCTGCCTGCACATAAATTTTTCGAAACAGCTTCATTCCTCCACCTCCAGCCGGTAGCCAATCCGCGGGATCGTCCGTATGACATCCTGAAAATCCAGCTTTTTTCGAATCCGTCCCACATGTGCGTCGACCGTCCGCGTCTCCCCCTCAAACTCCACGCCCCAGAGCTCTGCGAGCAGCTGCCTGCGGGTCAGCGCCTTATTTTTATTCCGTACAAACAACATCAGGCAGTCAAATTCCATCGGTTTTAAGTATACTTCCATGCCATCCTTTTTCACCACACGCTTTTCCGGATAAATCTCCACATTGCGGATCCGGATACAGTCCTCCTGCTTCCCGTGCCGCGCCATCACCTTCTCCAGCCGCACGAGCAACTCCAGCATCTCAAATGGCTTCACAAGATAATCCTCTGCGCCCTCCGTCAGCCCTTTGATCTTACTCTGGATGTCTCCCTTCGCCGTCAGAAAAATGACCGGAATCTGATACCCGACAAGCTCCGGCAGCAGTGCAAAGCCATCCTTCCCCGGAAGCATAATATCCACCAGCGCACAGTCATAGTCATGCTCCTCCTTCAGCGCCTCGCTCACCTCCATGCCATCCCCAAAGGGCACCGTTTCATACCCAGTCACCTCCAGATTCATACAAATCAGATCACAGATCGCCGCTTCATCTTCTATTACCAAAATGCGTTTCGCCATTGTATTTCCTCACCTTCGTCCATGACAGAATGCCATGACTTTTTACCATATTGTTTAAAGTCAAAAAATACCATAAAACCACTTTCTTGCAGATACGTCGCGGTTTCAGGATTCTGACTCAGATACCTCCAAAAAAGTATATCATATTTCTACAGCTGGACTGTAACCGAGTTGTAATTTCCCGGAAAGAGGAAATCCTATCCTAACAAAAATGGCAGACAAACCACTCACTGATTTGCCTGCCATAAATTGTTATCCTTGCTTTATAAATTTTACTTCCAACCGCATTCCCATCCCCTCTGCCAGTCTGTTCAGCGTGCTCAGCGAAGGATTTGCATTGCCTCTCTCTATTTTGCTGATATCGCCCTGTGCAATCTTCGTCTTCTGGGACAACTGTTTTTGTGTCATACCACTTTTCTCTCTGGCCTCTGCCAGCTGTACTGCTACTGCATGATAAATATCCACCTCATATCGGGTGCCTGTTTCTACTCCATTTTCCCAGATTTCTTCCGCATCTATATCCAGATCATCATTCCAGGAAACCCCATATCCTCCCACATCTACCCGCACGCTTTTATACAACTCAGGATTTGTTTTCAGAACACAAAATTGCGGAAACAGGCGCTCCATTTGCCTGATGTCATACGCTTTCTCTATGCCATTTTCAAAAACAGCCAACAGTGTCATATTTTCGGATGTTCTTACTGATTTTATTTTGTGCGACATTGCTTACCTCCTATCCTATCGGCGGCAACTTTTGAAACTCCTGTGTCTCCCACATATCGTATAATTCCCGTCGATACTTTTCTATGAACTCTTTTACATACATCTGGCCTTTTAATGGAATATCACCTTCAAACATCTCTGCATCCTCGAGTGAAAACATCCCTACGCACTCTCCATAAATCGCATGAATATGCGGGGGATTATGTTCTTTCTGTCTTAAATACATTTTAATAACAATACCATAAAATCTTGATATAACCGGCATTCTATTCCTCCTATCATTTATTATATAGGTTTTATCCTATACTGTCAATTTACTCCTATGTTTCTATCTCCTGAATAATTGTATTATACCATATTGATTATTTTATGTATATATTTTTTATAATAAGTTACCATATCTAATATAGTTTTAGATGATCTTTAAATTTTTTATGATTTACAACAAAATATCGGAATAAACATAAAATTAGCCCATTGTTTTTTGCGTTTCCTCCTGCGCTTCTAAACAATGAGCTAATGTCCTGTCTTCTTTTTTCGCTATAAATTTCCTTTATCAAATATAATGCTTATACGTCAATGACATGTATTTACACACGCATATCCTTTCAATTTCCGAATATCTAATATAGCAGACTCCCTTGCGTTCTTTTTTAATAATGACAGCAAACTGATTTATCTGCCTTTATCCGTTCAGCTCTGTCCCGGACTTGATTCCTCTCAGATAAGCCATCGCGTTGTCCAACGTCGTCTGGCTGATCGCGCCGAGGGCTTCTTCCGTCAGGAATGCCTGATGGGAGGTCACAATGACATTTGGGAAGGATAAGAGCCGGGCGGTCGTCGAGTGCATCAGGATGTCATCCTCGCGATTCTCGTACACGTTCTGTGTCTCCTCCTCATATACATCCAATCCTACACCAAAAAACTTCCGCTCCCGGATGCCGGCAATCAGATCGTCGGTCTTGACCAGTCCTCCGCGGGAGGTATTGACCAGAATCACGCCGTCCTTCATCTGATTGATCGTGTCGATATTGATCATGTGGTGCGTGCTCTCCATCAGCGGGCAGTGAAGGGAGATCAGGTCGCTCGTTGCGAGCAGCTCATCCAGCTCCACATAGGTGACAAAATCGAGATCCGGATTCTGATACATATCGTATGCAATGACCTTCATGCCAAAGCCGTGGCAGATCCGTGCCATCGCCGCGCCGATCTTTCCGGTTCCTACGATTCCGGCTGTCTTTCCATAAAAATTCGTTCCGGTCAGTCCCTGCAGGCTGAAATTGTTCTCACGGACTCTCATATATGCCTTGTGCAGATGACGGTTCACGGCCATTGCCAGAGCCATCGCATGCTCCGCTACCGCCTCCGGTGAATAGCCCGGCACACGCATGACTGTGATGCCGCACTCCGTCGCCGCCTTCAGATCTACATTATTGAAGCCTGCGCAGCGCATGAGCACGAGTTTGACGCCTCTGCCCTGCAGTACCTTCAACGTCTTTTCACTTACATCGGAACTTACGAACGCGCAGATCGCTTCGCTGTCCTGCACATAGGACGCGGTCTTTGGCGAGAGATCCGTCTCCCAGTATTCCAGCTCCAGCTCCGGATACTGATCTTTGATTCTGTTGAAAGATTCTTTATCATAACTTTTTGCACCAAAAAATGTAATTCTCATGCTCTATCTCCTCTCTGATCTCACAGCTTATGTGAGACACCGTAGCCTTGTCGTTCTGTTCGTTAATATTTTAACGAATAAATAACTGGAAATCAATTGGCAGATTTGCCTGTCTTTTTTGAATAATTGCATTCTTTTCCTACAATATTCCCCGCTCCCCGGCGTTTTATACAAAGAATTTGATTAAGCGAACCATTTTTTCGACACGATATTTCCTTCCATTCATACCACTGCTGCTTCTTTCTTTACAATCTTTTCTACCTCAGACATGCTCTTCTCTGTTACATCCGCGATCTGCTCCAATGTATATCCTTTTTTATACATATTCATAATAATTTCTGCTTTTGTTTCATCTACAATTCCCTGACTCAGATTACACATAACGCTCACATCCCTTCTTAAA
>JAQXGF010000096.1 GCA_029006155.1 Lachnospiraceae bacterium | reverse complement strand
GTCACCATATGATGCTCATGGAAGTCCCGGATCGCCCAGCAGTCAGAAACAAAATGTCCCTCAAAGCCCCAGTCCTTACGCAGGATTTTCTGCAGAGACGGACTTCCGCAGCATGGCTCTCCGTTCGTCCGGTTGTAAGCGCCCATGACCGATTCTACGCCTGCTTCCTGCACAAGTGCCTGAAATGCCGGAAGGTAGGTCTCCTCCATATCCTGCGGCGTCGCCTGGGCATCAAACTCATGTCGGAGCGCCTCCGGTCCGGAGTGCACCGCAAAATGCTTCGCACATGCCGCCGCCTTTAAGGTATCTCCATCTCCCTGCAGGCCTTCTACAAACGCCACGCCAAGACGGCTTGTCAGATACGGATCCTCTCCATACGTCTCATGGCCGCGCCCCCAACGCGGATCGCGGAAAATGTTGACATTCGGAGACCAGAAGGTCAGTCCTTTGTAAATATCACGGTCGTTTTCGGCAGAGCTGGCATTGTATTTTGCGCGTCCCTCTGTCGCAATCACATCTGCCTCCTCCTTTAACAGCTCTGTATCAAACGTCGCTGCCATTCCGATCGCCTGCGGAAATACCGTCGCCTGACCGGCTCTGGCTACCCCGTGCAACCCTTCATTCCACCAGTTGTATGCCGGAATCCCCAGGCGTTTTAAAGCCGGTGCTCCGTACTTCAGCTGTGCTGCCTTTTCCTCCAGTGTCATCTGGCCAACCAGTGCCTCTGCCTTTTCTCTGGCCTTTTTCCTCGTCTCCTTACTGATCATACTATTCGCTCCTTCCGCTTTTTCCGACGCACAGCAAACCCGGCAATCATTGTTATCGGTACTCCTGCCTGCCTCAGTCATTTGATTTTCCGCCATGTTCTGTCATCACTATACCAGCCTCTGTTTTATTTATCTCAATAATTCTTGCTTTCTGGCATCAAAATATTGCTTTCACTATCCCCCGGTTTTTCGAACTGTCCAATTTTTTTTGTTTGTTTAATTCTCTTTTATCCGTTTTCCTTGCTTTTTTTAGTAATATTTGCTATATTATCTTATGTTGAAATCGCAATTTCTCACTACGATATCCGAATGCCAGCTATAAAAGCAATCGCCATATAAACAGCTTCCGGATATCGGCGAATCTGCGGGATTTTATCTTCGCAGCTTATCAGGACATTCCTGATACAAGCAAGTCCCAACCCACTGCTTATTGCTTTGCGCAATTGAAGCAGAGGACTTGCTTGATTCGGTTAAATTTCACAGGAAAGGAGTTTTCTCGTGATTAAAAATCTGAACGGTCTTCACGAAACCGTCACCTACCGGGCAGACACTCAGATCTGTCTTCATTATAATGAGAATTCCGAATGCTATCCACCGCACTGGCACACCCCGTTTGAGCTGATTATGCCAACGGAAAATTCCTACCGTGTGCGCTGCGGCGAAACGGAGTACCTGATCCAGCCCGGGGAAATTTTAATCATCTGCCCCGGGATCCTGCATGAGCTCTTCGCTCCCGAGCACGGAAAACGCATTATCTTTCAGCCGAATCTCGGCCAGCTGCGCACAAAAGAGCTGGAGCTGCTTACCTCGATGATCCGACCGGCGATTCTGATCACACCTGAGTCGTTTCCTCAAATTTATGCACGGGTGCATCGTTTGATGCTGGAGATCAAAAATGCTTATTTCAGCGACGCCCCATTTACCGAGACGACGATCTATGCACGCTTTCTTGAAATCCTCGTGCTTGTCGGGCGCAGCCATGCGGAAAATACACAGCAGCGCTTTGATACCCGAAATGCCAAGCAGAAAGAATATATGGATAAATTTCTTGCAATCTGCCATTATATTAACGAGCATTTTACAGAAAATCTTACGCTTGAGGAGGTCGCTTCCCTCGCCGGTTTCAGCAAATATCACTTTACCAGGCTGTTCCGGCAGTATGCAGATACCTCTTTTTATAAGTATCTGAATCAGCGGCGCATCGACCACGCAAAGACGCTACTGCTCGACCCGGGTCTCTCTGTCATTGAGGTGGCGCTCGCATCCGGATTTTCCAGCCTCTCGGCGTTTCTGCGTATGTTCAAGCTTTTGAATCACTGTACCCCGACGGAATACCGGAGTATGTACCGGGATTCTGACCTCTAAATGATGCCCACGAATTGCTCCGCTGCAAAGCAGCTCCCGCAATTCTACAAACAGCAGCATCATACGAAATCACAGGAGTTTATTATGAGCGATTACAAAGACCAAAAAGAACTGAAAATGGCCATGAACGGCCGAATGGGACTGATGACAGGCGGTATTATCCTTCTTGTCACTGCTGTCTCTTCCACTTTAATGTACGGCATTAACCTCTTCTCGATTGCATCCGGCGCTGCAAAAGGCGAACAGGAGTACACGGATATCCTCACCCAGGCAAATATGGATATCTCGACGGTACGGTTCATCGCAGTCTGCTTTCTCGTATTGGCATGCTGGGAAATATATTCCGGCATCTTCTGCACGATGCGCTGCAACCGGCTGGACAAGGCTAAAGGAACAAAAATAATCTCGATTGTGACGCTCGTCGCCGAGATTCTGATGCAGGCAGTGCTGTTTTTCACGCACATGATGAACCTGGGCACACTGCTGCTCGCCATCGTCGTTCCGGCCTACATGATCTGGGGCGCGACCCGTCTGGAAAAGCTCGCAAAGCTCTATCCTGACCGCAAGATCGCACTGAACACGAAAAAGGCAAAGGACGCACGCAGCGGATCGAAATCATCCGGGGCATCTGCCGCTACTGCACAGCCTGCACAAAAGAAAAGCCTGCGGGAGCGTGCAATGATGAATGCAGAGCTGCAAGAGACGGAAGAAGAAACCGCAAAGGATGAAGCCGCGGAAGCAAAAACCGACGACACAAAGACAGCATCCGAGGAAAGCTAAAGATGCTTGATTCGGTTAAAACAGTGAGGGTGTGACTCGGTATGAGTCACACCCTCACTCTCTTAGAACTGTCTATTTCCCGACAGTCACCCTGTTCGTAACTGTCTGTTGTTAACTAAAGCATCAAACAGGCAGAGAAGCGGACTGCGAATATCCGCCTGACACCAGGAGCCTGTCGCAGGTCATCCGGCTCTCTCTACCACTCATATCTCGTCAGCTGCCCCTGCAGCTTCATGTGGTCGAACTCATTCTGCCGCAGTGCTTCATAGAGCACGACTGCCACCGAATTACTCAAGTTCAGGGATCGGATCTCATCGAGCATCGGTATCCGCACTGCAGTATCCGGATGTTCTTTTAAAATTTCTTCCGGGATCCCGGCACTCTCTTTTCCGAACATGATATAGCAGTCCGGCTCATAATGCACATCGGTGTAAACCTGACGCGCCTTTGTCGTCGCCATATAGATCTTCGCACCCGGATTCTTCGCAAGAAAATCATCAAAATCCAGATAGGTCGTCACATCCAGATGCGGCCAGTAGTCCATTCCCGCCCTTTTCAGTGCTTTCTCAGATAAAGAAAATCCGAGCGGCTCGATCAGATGCAGCCTTGTCCCGGTCGCCACACAGGTGCGCCCGATATTTCCGGTATTCGCCGGGATCTCCGGCTCAAACAATACAATGTTCAGCTTTGCCATGTCCGCACCCCTTACCGGTTCCACTCGCGCAGATGGCTCACAAAACGACTCAGACGCTCCATCGCTATCTTCAGATTTTCCAGCGAATACGCATAGGAAATCCGCACAAAGCCTTCGCCGCAGTCTCCAAACGCACTGCCCGGTACGACAGCCACATGCTCCTCCTCGAGAAGCCGCGTCGCAAACTCATCTGAGCTCATGCCAAATTCTTTGATACACGGAAATACATAAAATGCACCAAACGGCTCAAAGCAGGACAGCCCCATCTCCTTAAATGCATGAAGGAGATACCGCCGTCTCTGATCATAGGCTGTACGCATCATCGCCACGTCCTCATCCCCGTGCCGCAGTGCCTCGACCGCCGCATACTGGCTGTTCGTCGGTGCACACATGATTGCAAACTGATGAATCTTCGTCATCTGTTCTACAATCACACGTGGTCCGCAGATGTATCCGAGACGCCATCCCGTCATCGCATAAGATTTTGAAAAGCCGTTGATCGTCAATGTCCGCTCATGCATGCCCGGAATGCTTGCGATCGATACATGATGCTCACCGTATGTCAGCTCGGAATAAATCTCATCGGACAGTACAAAAATATCCTTCTCAATACAGACGTCGGCGATTGCCTCCAGATCTGCACGGCGCATTACACCTCCGGTCGGATTGTTCGGAAACGGAAGCACGAGCACCTTCGTCTTGTCGGTGATATGTGCAAGCAGCTCCTCCTTTGTCAGGCGGAACTGATTCTTCTCCTGCAGTTCAATCGTCACCGGTACACCATCCGCCAGAACGACGCACGGCAGATACGAAACATATGCCGGCTGTGGGATAAGTACCTCATCTCCCGGATCGAGCATGGCACGCAATGCCACATCGATGCCCTCGCTGCCGCCGACGGTCACGAGAACCTCATGCATCGGATCATATTCCAGCTCAAAGCGGCGCTTCAGATAATGCGTGATCTCCTCACGCAGCTCCTTCAGACCGGAATTGGACGTATAAAAGGTCCGCCCCTTTTCCAGTGTGTAAATACCTTCATCGCGGATATGCCACGGGGTATCAAAGTCCGGCTCACCAACGCCAAGCGAAATGACATCATCCATTTCACTTACAATATCAAAAAACTTCCGAATGCCGGACGGCTGAATCGACGTTACTTTTTTTGATAATGGGTTTCTCACGGTGTCACCAGCATCCTTTCATCTTTTGATTTTTTCCCGAAAATAGTTCCGTAATCCTTATATTTTTTCAGAATAAAATGAGTCGCCGTCGATAAAACAGTATCCAGAGTCGACAGCTTATCGCTTACAA
>JAQXGF010000095.1 GCA_029006155.1 Lachnospiraceae bacterium | reverse complement strand
CGGACTTTTTAAATACGGTGCGCAAGATCAACCGCGAGCTGCGCACGACTGTCCTGATCACGGAGCACCGGCTGGAAGATATTTTCCATGCGTCCGATCTGGTCGTCGTCATGGAGGACGGCAAGGTGCTCACGGCAGATGGCCCACGTCAGGTCGGGGCGTTTTTAAAAGAGAAGGACAGCCCGATCTTTGCGGCGATGCCGTCGCCGGTGCAGATCTATTTTGCTGTGATGAATCAACAAAAGAAAGAAGTTGAAGAGAAGGGGGCTTCGAAGGAGACTCAGGTAGGACAAATGTCTGACCGATTGGGGATTACAGAGACTCATGAGGGTGTGCTCACTGCTCAGAACCTCTCTACAGGAAAAAATGTGAATATAGACTCCGGGATGGGAGGCGTGCCCGAAAAATCAGAAGAAAATTCTGAAAGCGTATATGCAGCCGGGTGCCCACTCACCGTCCGCGAGGGCGCGGCATGGCTGGATACCCTCTTCGATGGGAAGAAGCCCAAAAAGACGGTCATCGAAGATGCCGACCCGGCGTTATCTGACCCGGAGGATAGCAAAGACCCGGCGGTCTTTGTAAAAGAGGCATGGTTCCGCTATGAAAAGGACACACCGGATGTCTTAAAAGGCGTCGTACTGCGCGTCCCACGGCAGACCCTGTTTGCCGTCGTAGGCGGGAACGGCACGGGCAAATCCACCTTGCTGAAAACGATCTGTAATACGTGTAAGCCGTACCGGGGCAAGGTGCTCATCGACGGCAAGCCGGTCAGTAAATATAAGGGTGGCGAGCTGTTCCGCCACAACCTGGCCCTCCTTCCACAGGACCCGAAGAGCCTGTTTGTGAAAAAGACGGTGCGGGAGGAGCTTCTGGAGATGCTCGAAAGGGGCGATAGTGAGAGCCGGATCGAGGAGGTCGCGGCCTTATGTGAGATCACCCCGCTGCTTGCCCAGCATCCGTATGACTTATCCGGCGGTGAGCAGCAGCGGGCGGCACTCGCGAAGGTGCTGCTCACGGACCCGAAGATCCTGCTCTTAGATGAGCCGACAAAGGGCATTGACAGCTTTTTCAAGCAACAGTTTGCCGCCATTTTACAGAAACTGAAAGAGCGCGGTGTGACGATCATCATGGTTTCGCACGACGTGGAGTTCTGCGCAAAGTATGCAGATCTGGTGAGCATGTTCTTTGATGGCAGCGTCGTCACGACGAACACGCCAAATCAGTTCTTCTCGCGCAACAGCTTTTACACGACGGCGGCGAACCGGATGAGCCGGCACGTATTCGAGAACGCAGTAAATAATGAGGATGTGATAAGACTATGCAAAGAGAATCTGTAAAACAGGGAAAATCCGCCCGGAACGGGATCGTATGGCTGGCCGTGCTTATCGCCGCGCCTGCCACATTACTTGCCGCATGGCGGTTCGGCAACCGGAAGTATTACTTAAGCAGCCTGCTGCTCATCGTCTATGCGATGCTTCCGTTCTTCATCCGCTTTGAGCACAGGAAGCCGCAGGCGCGGGAGCTCGTGACGATCGCGGTCATGAGTGCGGTGGCAGTCGCTTCCCGTGCGGCCTTTATCATGGTGCCGTTCTTTAAGCCGATCACCGGTATCATTATGATCACGGGTATGGCGCTCGGGCCGGAGGCGGGCTTTTTGACCGGGGCCGTCAGCGGATTTGTGAGCAACTTTATCTTCGGGCAGGGGCCGTGGACACCGTGGCAGATGTTTGCCTTTGGTGTGGCCGGATTCCTCGCAGGCGTGCTCGCAAAGAAAGGCTGGCTCTCCGCAGAAAAACGGCTTCCTGCAGGGATCTTTGGCGGCCTTTGTGTGCTCCTTCTGATCGGGCCGATCCTGGATACGTGCTCGCTCTTTACGATGAGCACGGAGATCACGGCGGCATCGGCGGCCAGCATTTATCTGGCCGGACTTCCGGTCAATGCCGTGCACGCCTTTGCGACTTTTCTGACGGTCTTTTTCCTTGGGAAGCCGATCGAGGAAAAGCTGGACCGGATCAAGGTAAAATATGGAATGATGGACGGGGATGAAGATGAGATTTGACAGCTACCATCCGATGATCAACCTGATTTATTTTGCGGCGGCGTTTGCCATGGTGGTCGCCTTCCGGCACCCGGCCTACCTGCTGATTTCCTATGTCGCAGTCTTTCTGTATTCCATAAAGCTGCGCGGGAAGCGGGCGCTGGTGCTCGACCTTGCGCTGATCCCGCTGATCGCCGTCTATGCGTTTGTTTATTCGTCTTACAACCATTTCGGTGTGACGAACCTTGGGGAGAATTTTATCGGCAACCAGATCACCCTGGAGTCGATTGTATACGGATGTGTCATCGGCGTGCGGATCGCGTCCTGCGTGATGCTCCTATCCTGTATGTTCGTTGTCGTATCATCGGATAAGGTCGTGTACCTCTTCGGGCGCATTTCCCCGAAGCTCTCCTTGTTCCTTGCGATTTTGCTGCGTGGCATCCCGCGGGTCGGGGAACGGGGGCGCCGCATCGAGCGATCACGGCGTGGCATCGGGAAGGGCTGCTTTCAGGGGAATGTCCTGCAGCGGATGCAACATTTCTTTGCGTTTGTTTCCGTGCTCATCACGTGGACGCTGGAAGACCTGATCGAGAGCGCGGCGTCCATGAAATGCCGTGGTTATTCCTTAAAGGGGCGGACAGCCTTTTCCATCTACCGCTTCGATAACCGGGACCGCTGCTTTGTGCTCGCGGTATTTACCTGCCTGGTCCTGCAGATGATGGCCGTCCTGCTTGACCAGACCGACATCTACTACAATCCGCGGATCATCTTAAACCGGGTCACGCCGTTATCGTGGCTGTTTTACCTGTCCTATGCGGTATTTTTACTGCTGCCGATGGGTGTGCAGGTCGCAGGGGAAATACGATTCCGCCGACTTTCGCCTTGACAGAATCCATCGCCTGTGCTAAGTTTAAAGACAAAGGCAATAACGGGTTATCGGAAAATCGGATAGAGTAATACACTCAGTGACGAAGAGAGTACGCATTCAGAAATGCTACAGAGAGTTCCCGATGGGTGAGACGGGATGCAGGATGGAATGTGGAAGATGGCTTCTAAGAGGCATGTCTGAGCAGAAGGTGCGGTCCGGGATGGAGCGCTTGGTTCAGTTAGGACATGACAGGTTCGCCTGTTACAGCGACGGGGTATGGGAGTACCCGCAGAGGTCCGCATCGTGAGGTGTGGATGAATAGAAGTGGTATCACGGGGCAGCTCGTCTTCTGGAAAGAGACGGGGCTGCCTTTTTGAGTTACGCGAGCGACCGAACAAGATACCCGCAGGAAAAGGAGGAACTACGATGAGCAAACCAAAATATTATATCACGACCGCGATTGCGTATGCATCCGGTAAGCCGCATATTGGAAATACGTATGAGATCGTGCTGGCAGACAGCATTGCCCGGTTCAAGCGGGAGCAGGGATACGATGTATTTTTCCAGACCGGTACCGATGAGCATGGACAGAAGATCGAGCTGAAGGCTGAGGCTGCCGGGATCACACCAAAGCAGCATGTCGATAAGGTGGCAGGCGAGATCCGCCGGATCTGGGATCTGATGAACACATCCTATGACAAGTTTATCCGGACGACCGATCCGGACCATGAGCGGCAGGTACAGAAGATTTTCAAGAAGCTGTATGAGCAGGGCGACATTTACAAGAGTTCCTATGAGGGACTGTACTGCACGCCGTGTGAGTCTTTCTGGACGGAGTCTCAGCTCGTAGACGGTAAATGTCCGGATTGCGGACGGGAAGTAAAGCCGGCGAAGGAGGAGGCATATTTCTTCAAAATGAGCAAATATGCAGACCGCCTGATCGAGTATATCAATACACATCCGGAATTTATCCAGCCGGTATCCAGAAAAAATGAGATGATGAACAATTTCCTGCTGCCGGGTCTGCAGGATCTGTGTGTATCGAGAACGTCCTTTAAGTGGGGCATTCCGGTCGATTTTGATGACAAACATGTCGTATATGTATGGCTGGATGCGCTGACCAACTACATCACCGGCATCGGCTATGACTGCGATGGCAACAGCAGCGAGCTGTTCCGGAAAAACTGGCCGGCAGATCTGCACCTGATCGGAAAAGATATCATCCGTTTCCATACGATTTACTGGCCGATCTTTTTGATGGCGCTCGGCCTTCCGCTCCCGAAGCAGGTATTCGGACATCCGTGGCTGCTGCAGGGGGACGGAAAGATGAGTAAGTCCAAGGGAAATGTACTGTATGCAGACGATCTCGTAGATTTCTTTGGCGTAGACGCGGTGCGCTATTTTGTACTGCATGAGATGCCGTTCGACAACGATGGTGTCATTTCCTGGGAGCTGATGGTAGAGCGCATGAATTCCGATCTGGCGAATACGCTTGGCAACCTTGTGAACCGTACCATTTCCATGACCAACAAATATTTTGGTGGTGTAGTGAGAAATGCAGGCGTCACAGAGCCGGTGGATGAGGAACTGAAGGCAGTAGCACTCGCAGTTCCGGGCAAGGTCAGCAAGAAGATGGACGATCTGCGCGTGGCAGATGCGATCACGGAGATCTTTACGCTGTTCAAGCGCTGCAATAAGTACATTGATGAGACAATGCCGTGGGCGCTGGCAAAGGATGAGACAAAGCAGGATCGTCTGGCGACCGTGCTTTACAACCTGACTGAGAGCATCGCGATCGGAGCTTCCCTTCTGGAGTCCTTCATGCCGGATACATCCGCGAAGATTCTGGCACAGCTGAATGCGAAGAAGCGCACGCTGGATGAGATGGATACGTTCGGACTGTATGAGTCCGGCACAAAAGTGACGGATCAGCCGGAAATCCTGTTCGCACGTCAGGATGTCAAAGAGGTGCTGGAGCGGGCAGAGAAGCTGCACGAGGCGCAGGCTGCCGCAGCTGCTGCAGAGACAGGAAGCACGGAAGAAAAAGCTGCCGGGGAGGAAGAGGCCGGCATCGACATCGAGCCGAAGGAAGAGATCACCTTTGATGACTTTGAAAAGCTGCAGTTCCAGGTAGGCGAGATCATTGCCTGCGAGGCAGTAAAGAAGTCGAAAAAGCTGCTCTGTTCTCAGGTAAAGATCGGAAGCCAGGTGAAGCAGATCGTATCCGGTATCAAGGCGCACTACACACCGGAGGAGATGGTCGGTAAGAAGGTCATGGTTCTGGTGAACCTGAAGCCGGCGAAGCTGGCAGGCGTCCTCTCGGAAGGAATGCTGCTGTGTGCAGAAGATGAAAACGGAGAGCTGTCTCTGATGGTGCCGGAGAAGAAGATGCCGGCAGGCGCGGAGATCTGCTGAGATAATTCACATTAAATTAAGTCATCTACTGATCCTATTGCGCAGAATAATAAACGATAAGCCGTTTCTGAATAGTAACAGGCTGTCTGTGAAATGCTCACAGGACAGCCTGTTTTCAATAAGAGATAACAATTGTAAAAACCAAAAACAGTAGGAAATACTGAGAAAAAGAAAGGGGTATGATATGGAAGAGGACAGAAAAGAAGCACAGTTCCGAAAAATGACCGGTGAGCCGATTCCGGGGCTGATTTTATTGCTCGCGGTGCCGACGATCATCAGTATGATTGTGACAGCGATTTACAATACAGCGGATACCTATTTTGTCTCAAAGCTTGGGACGAGCGCTTCCGGTGCGGTTGGCATTGTGATGTCGCTGATGGGGCTGATCCAGAGCCTTGGATTTATGATCGGAATGGGTTCCGGAAGCTGGATGTCACGCCTGCTTGGCGAGAAAAAGGATGAGACGGCGTCTGAGGTCGCTGCGAGTGGATTTTATTTTTCGCTGGCGCTTGGATTGCTGGTCGCAGTGATGGGACGCTGCTTTCTGGATCCTCTGATTGGCCTGCTTGGCGCGACGAGTACGATCCGGCCTTATGCGCGGGAGTATGCACAGTATATTCTGTATGCAGCGCCGTTTCTGATCGCTTCCTTCACGATGAATAAGATGCTCTGCGCGGAGGGAAAAGCGCGCTTTGCTATGATCGGCATCGCCTCTGGTGGTGTTTTGAATATGTTTCTGGATCCGATTTTCATTTTCGGACTGAAGCTCGGAATCGCAGGCGCGGCGATCGCCACCGGATTAAGCCAGATCGTGGGATTTTGCATTTTGCTCTATATGTTCGTGAGCGGACGGACGATCGCAGACCTGCGCTGGAAAAACGCATCGCGCCATATCGGCATGTATATCCGGATTGTGGAATCCGGCCTGCCATCTTTTTTCCGTCAGGGTCTGGCCAGCGTGGCGACGATCGCTTTAAACTGGATGGCGGCAGGCTATGGAGATGCGGCGGTGTCGGCGATGGCGATTGTCAGCAAAGTTTTTATGCTGATCTTTTCCGTGCTCATCGGATTCGGGCAGGGCTATCAGCCGGTCGCCGGGTACAATTATGGTGCGAAGCGCTATGATCGTGTGCGGGAGGCGTTTCTGTTCATGTCGATGTCAGCGACGGTCTTCATGGCGATCTGTGCAGTGCCGGGCTATCTGGCCGCGCCGCAGCTGATCCGCCTTTTCATCGGCAGTGATCCGGATGTCGTCGAGATCGGTACGCGGGCCTTGCGCTTTCAGTGTCTGACGATGGCGCTGCTGCCACTCAACACCTGCTGTAACATGACCTTCCAGACGATCGGAAGGACCGGCCTTGCGACCTTTCTATCGACCGCGCGTCAGGGTTATGCATTTTTTCCGGTGATCTTTCTGCTGCCCCGGTTCCTTGGCCTGACTGGCGTCGAAGTGGCACAGCCCGTCGCGGATACGGTGGCGTTTCTGATCTGTATTCCGTATACGGTGCGGTTCCTGCAGGAGTTGAAGAATAAATAAGGAAGATATCGTCGCATTTGGGGATGGAACAAATGACAGTTCTCTTTTGCAGGTCGCAGGATTGGCGGTCGCGACCGCGAATGGCGCAGAGGAAGTGAAAAAGATTGCGGATTATGTGACGTTGAGCAATAAGCAGGATGGAGTGGCCGTTGTATTAGAAGAATTGATTCGGCTGTAGAGGCAAATTGAAGAAATTTATCACTTTCAACAATGCTGTGCATGGAAATCAGCTCCGTGCATGGCATTTTTTATAAAACAAAGCTTCCTTATCCGGCAAAGATGCGGTATACTAAGGGCAGGCGTGCCTGACGAAAACCGGCTTCCGGGAAAGATCTCAGAAATAATTGAAGAGAAACTGGCTGAATCGGGGCATGAAATGAATAACAGGAGGTTTCAAAATCATGAAAGAGAATGTCTGGAAGACATATACAGAGGAACAGGAGCAGGAGCTGGAAGCGCTCGCAGGGCGCTATAAGGCATTTTTGAATGCAGGAAAGACTGAGCGGGAGTGTGCGGCGG
>JAQXGF010000094.1 GCA_029006155.1 Lachnospiraceae bacterium | reverse complement strand
CATGCTTGTATACAAGAAAACAGGATCTTATAAGCTCATTATAACGCTATTTTTGTCACTCGTAAATCAAAACAAAGTGAATTAAGTCTTATAAAAACAAGGTTTGATATAAATCGAGAATTTACTTTGAAATTTAACGTTTGAAATTTAACGTTTGAAATTTAACGTTTGTAATTTTTGTGTGATTTTTTTGTGATTTCGAGAAAGGAGACCGGAGTATGTTTACGATGAAACAGACCTGTGAGCAGACGCATTTATCCTATGAAGCATTAAAATTTTACTGCAATCAGGGCTTGATCCCGAATGTCAAACGTGACAAAAACAATCATCGCATCTTTGATGAACATGACATCGCATGGATCAACAGCCTTGGCTGCCTGAAAAACTGCGGCATGAGCATCAGTGAAATGAAAGCATATCTCGCCCTCTGTCTGGAAGGAGAGTCATCCATCCCGGAGCGGAAAAACATGCTGGATCAGAAGCGCCGCTCTTTACTTGCACAGCAGCAGCAAATTCAGGAAGCCATTGATTACATCGACTGGAAGCAGGGGTTTTATGACGATGTGCTGAGCGGGAAACGGGAATATTACAGTCATCTAACCAATCTTACGTGATCTGGATTATGCACAGATTGTTTTATAAAAGCCGTGGTAAAGACAAATAAAATCATATATTTGTAGCAGTCAATATTGTATTTTTGTCCAGAAGAGTGCATAAACCCCTATAGGTATTTTCCAATTTTATAGTGCAATTTCACGAACCATGCATTGACATGAACAAAACGATCGTATATAATCAAAAACTGTAACAGTCAATGAGTGCTTCTGCATCTCAGAAGAAAAGGGAAGTCAGGTGAAATTCCTGCACGATCGGGTCACTGTAATCACCGCAGGTCATGCGCCACAACGTCCATTGCAGCTACTGTGAGAAGGACGGCGCAGAAGGTGGAGTCAGGAAACCTGCTCATTAATTTTTGGAATGCTTCCCGTCAAAGCGGATCCCAATGTTTATCGTTTGGAGTAACGCGACGTGCATGCATGCGCGTCTTTTTTTATGTCAGATGAGACACTTTGAAACGCTGTACTATGACACCCGAAGCAATCAAAATTCCCGCGGTAAGAAACAGGGTACGTACCCCTGCTGATATATCATGCGGGCGTAAATAAGCGGTCGAATGCCGCACTAACATGGAGGAAAACACGATGAAAAAGAAACTGATTTGCGCACTTCTTGCAGGATGCATGGCTATCTCACCGGCTACTATGAGCTTCGCAGCCGAGACCGAACTGGCTACCGAGGCTGCCACGGAGGTGACATCTGAGGCTGCTTCCGAGGCCGCTTCTGAGGCTACTTCCGAGGCTGGCAAGAAGACCGAGTACCCGCTGACCATCTCCAACTTCAACTATGAAAAGGAGCCGGTCGAGGAGACTTTTGAGAAGGCACCGGAGCGTGTCATCACCTTCTGGAGCAACTCCCTTGAGACCATGCTGGCGCTCGGCCTTGGCGACCGTGTCATCAGCGCAGTCGGCATGGATGAGGAGTCCATTTTACCGGAGCTGAAAGACGAGTTTGACAAAATGATCGCAGGAAAGGAATACAATGAGTTCACCGATTCCAATGCAGCAATGAGCAAGGAATACGCAATCATGCTGGAGCCGGATTTCATCCTCGGATGGAAATCTTCTTTCTCCGATAAGACGATCGGTGATGTCGACTACTGGCACGAGAACGGTGTCAACACTTACATTGCGCTGAACTCCAATGACATCAGCGAGTACCGTACGGTAGAAAATGAGTATACCGATATCCTGACGCTCGGCGAGATCTTCGACGTACAGGACAAATCCGAGGAAATCGTGAATGAAATCAAAGATGAAGTGGCACGTGTCAAGGAAGCAGTTGCTGATCAGGAGCCGCAGAAAGTCGTTGTCGTAGAATTCATGAAGGATTCTATCTGGAACTATGACAAGACCATGCTGGTTGGTGATATGGTCGCTCAGATGGGCGGCGAGCTGATGGACCTGCCGAGCGACATCGGAGCGGAAGATCTGCTGAACGCAGACCCGGATGTGCTCTTCATCATCGGCGACGACGACAAGGTCGCTGATTTCATGGCAGATGAGTCCTATGCAAGCCTCTCCGCAGTCCAGAACGGCCGTGTATTCCCACTTGACTTAAGCGACGTCTACACAAGCGGTATCCGCACGATCCGTGGACTGAACGCGATCGGAAAAGGTCTGTACCCGGATCTGTACACAGAATAATTTACAGGAGTACTGTTATGAAAAACGGAGAGAACGGCCTGATCAAAAGCAGGCCACTGTATATCACCACCGCGCTCGTGCTGCTCGGTGTCCTTATCTTTTCTCTCCTGCTGGCGGTTACCTTTGGCTCCGTGCGCATCCCTTTCCGGGATGTGTACGGAGTCATCTTGTATAAGCTGGCAGGAATCGGCGATGCCTCCGTATATGGCAGCGGCAAGGTGCGAGATGTCGTATGGATCATCCGACTTCCACGTCTGCTGCTCTCCATGAGCGTCGGCATCGGTCTTGCGATCTGCGGCGTCATCATGCAGGCCGTCGTCAAGAATCCACTCGCAGAGCCGTATACCCTCGGCATTTCTTCCGGCGCATCGCTTGGCGCGACCGTCGCGATCCTGATGGGCGTAGGAACGATGTTCGGTGCCAATTACGTCGGTGTCATGGCCTTTCTCGGCGCATTCGGCATCTCCCTCGCCGTCGTCGGCATCGCCAATTTAGGTGGCCGTGCCACTTCGGTCAAGCTGCTTCTGGCAGGTATGGCACTCAGCTCGATCTGCAGCGCTTTTTCCAGCTTCATCGTCTACTTTGCACATGACCGTGACGGCATTAAGGACGTCAGCTACTGGCTGATGGGAAGCTTCGCCGGTGCTTCATGGGAAAATCTGCGCGTGCTCTTTCCGATTGTCCTTCTGGCCTTCCTGTTTTTCTGGAGCCAGTACCGAAACCTGAACCTGATGTTGCTCGGTGATGAAGTCTCGATCACACTTGGCACCGACCTGCACCGGCTGCGCCAGCTCTATCTGCTCGTCTCCGCTGCAGTCGTCGGCTTTGTCGTCTACTCATCCGGAACGATCGGCTTTGTCGGACTGATCATCCCGCATCTCGTGCGCATGATTTTTGGCACGGACCACAAAAAGATCCTGCCGATCTGTGCGCTTGTCGGTGGTATTTTTCTCGTCTGGGCGGATGTCCTGTGCCGCGTCATCATTCCGGGCATGGAGCTTCCGGTCGGCATCCTGACTTCGATGATCGGCGCACCGTGCTTCATTTACCTGATGGTACGCAGACGCTATGGATTTGGAGGAGCAAAAGAATGAAAATAGATGTAGAACAGCTCCGTGTGCAGTTCGGAGATACTAAAATTCTCAAAGGCGTTGATCTGAATGTCGGTGACCGGGAATTTGTCGGTGTCATAGGGCCAAACGGAAGCGGAAAAAGTACCTTGCTGAAATGCATTTACCGGGTACTGGAGCCAACCGCCGGTGAAATCGATCTGGATGGGAAAAAGCTGAAAGACTATGCGATAAAGGAATCCGCCAAAAAAGTGGCCGTCGTTGCCCAGCACAATTACTACAATTTTGAATTTTCTGTGCAGGAGGTCGTCATGATGGGCCGTGCACCACACAAGCGGACACTGGAACGTGACAACGCGGAAGACTTCCGCCTTGTCCATGAGGCGTTGAAGAAAGTCAATATGGAAGCGTTTGAAGACCGCTCCTTCTCCACCTTATCCGGCGGCGAGCAGCAGCGCATCATCCTGGCACGCGCGCTCACGCAGCAGACTCCATGTCTGATCCTCGATGAGCCGACCAACCACCTCGATATCAAGTACCAGCTGCAGCTGATGGATATCGTAAAGGGGCTCGATCTGACCGTCATCTCCGCGATCCACGACCTGAACATCGCGGCGATGTACTGTGACAAGCTCTTTGTCATGAAGGACGGACACATCGTCGGCTTCGGCACACCGGAAGAAATGCTCACCAAAGAGCGCATCAAAGAGATTTATGAAGTGGATGCCGAGGTCATGAAGGACTCGCAGGGGCATCTGCACATCCTGTACTTCCCGGCACACTGGGCCGGGGCGTCCATGTAAAATTTTTCAACAATCAAAGCGGATATTTGCTCATTAATCGAATAGCTGCTTTGCATCTTATCGGTTAAAATAATAGACAGCAGAGTCAGGGCCATTTTCAAATGCCCTAAATCTCTGCTGTCTATGCATATCCTATACGAAGGAGGATTCCCACCATGAAAAAAATCGCAACACTCACCTGTCTCCACTCCAATGAGGTCTGTGCCAGAGTCGGCTGCCTCTCAGCCTTTCAGAACCGGACGGCCTTTTTCAAAGATTATCCGGAGGACACTGTCCTCGCAGCGATGATGACCTGCAACGGCTGCCGCAGCATGACGGAGACAGAGCCGCAGGACGACAAAGGCATTCTGGAAAAAATCGACCGCCTCGTCCATGAGGAGATCACGACCGTTCACGTCGGCGTCTGTCGCCTGACCAGAAGTGGAAACGAATGCCCACGGATCACCGCGATCTGCCAGATGCTGGAAGATCGTGGCATCGAAGTGATTCGTGGAACACACGCAGAGCGTCACTGATGTCAGGTCCTCTGCTTCTCCTTCCGTTCCATCCGTGCATACGCAAGCAGCATCATCGTACCGGTCACGACCCACGAGATCGGGTAAATGATCATCAGCACCCAAAACTCATGTACCAGTCGGCAGGCCGTCGAGATCCAGATCAGACGCAGCACACACGAGCCAAAGACAGTGATGACCGCCGGAAGCAGCGAATGCCCTCTGCCGCGCATCGCACCTGCGCTGATCTCGTAGGTGGAGGTCAATGGCTCCAGCGTCGTCACGATCAGAAGCCGCTGCATTGCAAATCCAAGTACTGCGGTGTCTGTCGTGTAAAGGCGCAGGAAGAAGTCTCTTCCAAGTACAAAAATCGAAGCAAGACAGCCACAAGAAACGACGGAAAGCAGCATGGCTGTGCGGAAAATCTTCCGGCATCTGGCATGCTCCCCGGCTCCATAGTTCTGGCTCGTGAAAGTAACGGTCGTCTGCGCAAACGCATTGACCATAAAGTAAGCAAAAAACTCAAAGTTCAGCGCCGCCGCTGAGCCTGCGATCGCATTGGAACCAAAGCTGTTGATCGTACTCTGAATGCAGACATTTGCAAGCGAAAAGACCATTCCCTGCAATCCTGCCGGGATGCCGATCTTCAGCATTTCCTTCAATTCCGTTCCACTGATCGTAAGCTTTCGCAGCTCCACCCGGATCAGATCGGATTCGTGAAACAGAATAAACATCACAATGCTCGAACTGACGATATTCGAAACTACCGTCGCGATCGCCACACCTGCCACACCGAGGTGAAATACGATGACCAGGATCAGGTTCAGAATCGTATTGACAATGCCTGCTGCGATCAGGCTGTACAGCGGCCTCTGGCTGTCCCCGATGCTGCGCAGGATCGACGCACCGAAGTCATACAGCATGATAAATGGCATCCCCAGCAGGTAAATCCGCAGATACTGCACCGCGAGATCAATCACGTCCTCCGGCGTCCCCATCAGAAGAAGCACCGGCTGTGCGATAAACTGCCCGAAAATCAGGACGAAAAATCCACTGAGTACCGCCACCACGATCGCCGTGTGTACTGCCGTACTGATCCGTTCCTTCGCCCCCTGCCCGATATAGCGGGCCACCACGACATTCGCACCAAGCGAAATCCCGATAAACAGATTAATCATCAGTGAAATCAGAGAGCCATTGCTCCCGACCGCAGCCAGCGCCTGACTGCTCGCAAATCTTCCCACGACCGCCGTATCCACCGAGTTGAACAGCTGCTGTAAAATACTGCTCGCCGCAAGAGGCAGCGCGAACAGCAGCATCTTGTTCCACAGCGTGCCGTGAAGCATATCCATAGATTTTTTCCGGTTCATATTCTTTCTGTCAAACTCCCTCTTCTGTGATTTTAAGCTTGTCCGTCAATTTTAGCACACATCGGAGAAAAAAGCATCACTCTGTTTCGTCTTTCTTATCGAATCCCTCCCAGTTCCACCGCAAGCTCAATCCCCACTTCTGCCCGCTCCAGGCGGCATGCCGTTCCCTGCATAAATTCCGGCTTTGTCTCCAGAAAGATGGGAGCGTTCTCGTAAAGTGCAGTGATCTCAATCTCCACTTTCTTTGGGAATCCAAACCGCTTCATCCCGATTTCCCACGTCTCGCCGGTATAGAACCAGTCGCCGGCTTCCTGTCCGTCCACAAACAGCTTTGCCTGATCCCCGGCAAAGTCGACGCGCAGGAAACAGTCCCGGCACGTAACATCCGGAAGTTCGATCTCGTAACGCTTCTTATCGTTTTCGTCCTTCTTTAGCCTCCACGGTACTGACACTGGCTGGAAGGCTGCACGATTTTTGCTTCTATATAAATAGAAGGCCCCGTCCTTTCCTACCGCCTCATATCCATCCGGCGGCGACGGAAGCTCTGGATAGCTTCGGATATCCGCTCCGTTTCGGATCAACAGCGTGTAGCCGTCTTCCTTCTCGATCACTTTTTCTTCTGTGATCAGCACGTATTCCTTCCCGGCTCCCGCCCGCCATACATGTAACGCCATTTTTCTGGAAATCGTCCACACCTCTGCGTTGGACGGCTGTTTCTCCCATACATAGCACGGTTCTGTATCCGTGTAAAACAGATAGACCAGCTTCTCTCCATCCAGGATCCGACACAGCGGTGTCGCAAGGGCGGATTTTAAGAGGCCATCGCCAACCGGCATATAAAATGGCAGAAAGAAAAAGTCTCCATCCTGAATATCCCTCGGCGGATAGCAGATCGTCTCTCCCTCCAGTTCGACCCGAAGGCATTCCTGCAGATGCGCGTTCATCGCATAACTTCTCTGATAATTATTGACAAACAAATACCCCTGCCGGCCTTTTTTCCGGATCGCCGTGCGAAGTGCCCCGAAGTCCTCCGGATTTTGTTTTTCTGTGCCGTCCCATACCGGGTTCATCTCACACAGCTCCCTGCCAAAGTCCTGTAAAAACAGCGCCAGCAGTTTTATCTCATTCAGGGTCTCCGACATCTGCCCATATTCCCGAATCGGCGCGGAAAAATCATACGACCAGACTGGAAGATCATTCGGGTATCCACTCGCACGTGACTCCTGCAGCGTCGTCCGCTTTCCTTTTGGGTTCGTCCCGCCGTGATACATGTAATACCCAAGCAGATTCACGCCGCTCCCAAGCTTTGTCAGCGACATCGCACCGATATCCTTCGCCCGCGCGACCGGTCTGCGATGATGCGTCACCTGAAGCCCGCCGCCAAGCTCCGCCATGAGATACGGAAACGCGGTAATATCATACGTGATTCCATTCTTTTTCCCATAATCACTGCCAATGTTCGGATCGCTGCGATCATTCGTAAATATATAATTCTCATTTGGCTCCAGCTTCGTCGTCCTCTGATCCCACGGTGCCTCACAGTAGCCGCCCATCACCGGCAGCAGCCCTCCTGTCACAGCTCCACCCCAACCGGTTGCCGTATAAAGCGGCACTTCAAGCCCGACTTCTCTGGCGAGCGCCGTCAGCGTCCGCATGTGCTGCTCCCCTGCTTCGCCATTTTGCCCGCCGCAATGCCCGTACTCATTTTCGATCTGGATCCCGATGATTGGCCCGCCATCTTTTGCCAGCAGGCCATCTACCTGCCGTGCAATTTCTGCATAATAGCGCCTCACCAGATTCAGATATCCCGCATCGTCCGTCCGCAGCGGCAGCCCTTTTTGCAAAAGCCAGTCCGGAAATCCTCCATTTCGCACCTCTCCATGACACCACGGCCCAATCCGTAAAAACAGCTTCAGCCCACATTTCTGAATCAGCTCCACAAACCTTCTCAGATCCCGTGACCCGGAAAAATCATACTCCCCCTCGATCTCTTCATGGTGAATCCAGATCACATAGGTCGCTACGATCCCGACGCCTCCTGCTTTCATTTTGTAAAGCTCTTCCTGCCAGTCATTTTCCGGATAACGGCTGTAATGGAATTCCCCCATCACCGGGAACCATGGCTGCCCGTCCCTTGTGAGATAATCTTTGGTATAGCTATAGTTCGTCATTTTCCACCCCTCCTTATCGGTAGTATAACGAATTTTCTTTCGTTTTTCCATTGCTCTTTTACCCGATTTGCGACTATGCCAAAGACAGCAAAACGCGCAGTCAGCATCGTATCCCCCCTTTGCCTGGCAATGGGTGAATCACAACTTCTGACTGCGCGCAATTTTTCTCTTATTCTATGATACACGGATTGCTTCGCATTTCATGCTCTCGCAATCCTAAAACACCTCAAATCCGCTCATTTTTCTACGAAAAATGGCTACTTTTCGGTGTTTTGCGGGTCAATGAGTCATGCTTTTTCATGCAAGCATGAAACGCATGACCTTTTGACCCTTGTATCATTCTATTACGGATGCAGCTCTTTCATCCACACGAGCATCTCACCTTCGCCCCGGTTGTTCCAGTACGGATACGGGATCAGCGTCAGATCGACATCCGCAAGCTTCGGCTTTTCCCCTCCATAGAGGCGGTCGGAGACGGACGACTCCACGATCTTCTTTCCCTTCGCCTTCACCGTTACGATTCCGCCGAACAGCTCAGACGGCTCTTCTGCAAGCGGCGCATCGGTATCTACAAAGATTGCCGGAAGGTTCGCTCCATTGTCGATCTCTTCCAGACAGTACACGAGCGGCCCGCGCACGATCGCGGTCTTTCCGGAATCGGCACGTACCTGCGGATTCGCATAGACGAATTTTGCCGGTGCTGCAAACGTCACCTGTACCTCCGCATCCTCTTCCAGATGTACACGGCAGTAGCCCTTTTCCGTCACCTCTGTTACCATGTGGATCGTTCCATTTAATTCACTGACCTGTACCTTGTAGTCTTTCGCATAGTCCGGCACACGGAGCAGCAGATCCATACCGCCTGCCGGCACATGATCCACTTCCAGAGTATATGCATTGACCCACGGAAATTCCGTCTGCAGCTTCACCAAAACCGGTGTATCGCCCCAGTGCAGCTGCGTCTCATTGGAGACGAACAGGTTCACATAGAGTTCCTTTTTCTCCGGATTCTCCGCATAGACATACTGGCCAAGGGATGCCAGTGTCCGTGCAATATTCGGCGGGCAGCAGGCCACTCCGAACCACTTCTGACGGATCGGCTTCACATGCTTCTTTGAGGTACCGTCCATGCAGGCCACCGGCCACACTTCAAGCGGATTTACATAGAAGAAACTCTTTCCGTCCAAAGCGATTCCGGCCAGCACCGTGTTGTACAGTGCACGCTCTGCGACATCCATGTACTGGCTCTCGCCCGTGATCTGATTCATGCGCAGTCCGAACAGCGCGAGTCCGATTGACGCGCAGCTCTCGGAATAATTGTACTCATTCGGCAGATCATAATCGACCGTGAAGCGCTCCAGATGTCCAGAGGAACCGATGCCGCCGGTCAGATACATGCGCTTCTGTACAATATTATTCCAGAGGGTCTTGCACGCCTTCAGCAGTCCTTCATCCTGATATGCCTCCGCCAGATCTGCCATCGCGCAGTACAGATAGACCGCACGTACCGCATGTCCTTCTGCCGTCGTCTGCTCCCGCACCGGCTTGTCCGACTGGGAATAGGCCGGCGTGTAGTCTGCAAATTCCGGGAAGATCATTTTATAATCCGGACGGCTCATTTCCTTCATGAAATAGTTTTCGCCCACGCCTCTGGCATCGATGAAATATTTGGCCTGATCCAGATACTTCTGATTGCCGGTCACGCGTGCCAGCTTGATCAGTCCGATCTCGACCTCTTCATGGCCCGGATAGCCGTGAATCTTGCCCTCTTCCGTTCCAAATGTGTCGCAGATCAGATCCGCGAACCGGCACAGACAATCCAGCAGCTTCCGCTTTCCGGTCCCCTCATAATAAGCGACCGCAGCCTCCATCAGATGACCGGCCGTATAAAGCTCATGCCCCTCGCACAGATCTGTCCAACGCTTATTCGGCTCCTTGATCGTAAAGTAGGTATTGATGTAGCCGTCCTCACACTGTGCATCCGCGATCAGGTCGATGACCTCATCCGCCGTCGCCTCCAGTGCCGCGTCCGGATAGCAGGCCAGTGAAAATCCGACTGCTTCCAGCCACTTTGCCACGTCCGTATCCTGAAAGACTGCCCCGTAGAACTCGCCTTTTGCGCGTCCCGCCGCGATCTTGAAATTCTCCAGACAATGGCTGGATTCTGCATCCGGAATCCGGTCGTTCATCGCCTCCCACTGATACGGAATGATCGCGTTCCGCACCAGATCGACGTGCTTCGACCAGAACGGATCCTGAATCGAAATATCCTGCAAATTTAGTGAATGTAATCGCATCGTTTTGCTCCTTTTTCCATTTTCTTCTATAGTACCTGCTCCGGTTTGGACAGTCAAGCAAATCCAGAGGTTTTGATAAAACAAATCTGGCAGGGATGAGTAATCCGGCTCGTTACTCTCAGAAATAAACAAAAAGAGCGCTGTCCCTCCATGTGCTACTCTCACATAGAACCATGAAATATACATGTCCTACATAAAGGTACGCACACAGGGCAACGCTCTTTCCTTCTATTATAACTGAGCAAATTTACTCATTTATCGTTTTTACTTCACACGTTTCAGCTCATACTCCCGCGTGCCAAGTCCGATCTTCTCCGCCTGATCCAACGTCGCTTCCCACTCAATGTTCGGATTCGAATCCTTGAAATGGTCGTGATGGCAGTGCCAGTCCGGTCTTGCAAGGTGCTCACCCAGCTGACTGTTCGCGATCGGAGTCGCTTCCAGACAGGCATCCGCGCACGCCTGATCCAGTGCGACCGGATCGAAGCTTGCGAACATTCCGATATCCGGAAGAATCGGTGCGTCATTATCCGCATGGCAGTCGCAGTTCGGGCTGATATCCTGTACGAGTGCTACATGGAAGCACGGCCGGCCATGACAGACAGCCTGCGCGTACTCAGCCATCTTGCGGTCGAGCAGCTCGTTCGCACTGCTGTTCGGATTGTATACTGCATCAAAGCTGCAGGCTCCGATACAGCGTCCGCATCCCTTACACTTGTCATAGTCAATGACTGCTTTTTTATCGACGTAGGAGATCGCGTCACTTCCGCACTCCTTGGCACAGCGGCGGCAGCCACGACAGACATCCGTATTGATCGCCGGCTTTCCGCTCGCATGCTGCTGCATCTTTCCGGCACGGCTTCCACATCCCATACCGATGTTCTTCAGGGCACCGCCAAAACCGGTCGCCTCGTGTCCTTTGAAATGGGTCAGGCTGATAAAGATATCCGCATCCATGATCGCATGTCCGATCAGTGCCGTCTTGCAGTACTCGCCGTTTACGACCGGCACTTCGACCTCATCCGTTCCGCGCAACCCGTCTCCGATCAGAATCTGGCATCCGGTGGAAATGCTGTTGAATCCGTTCAGGTTCGCGCACTCCAGATGCTCCAGCGCATTCTTTCTGCTTCCCGGATAAAGGGTGTTGCAGTCTGTCAGAAATGGCTTTCCGCCCTGCTCCTTACACAGATCTGCCACTGCTTTCGCATAGTTCGGACGCAAAAATGCCAGATTGCCAAGCTCTCCAAAATGCATCTTGATCGCCACAAATTTTCCATCCATGTCGATATCCTTGATGCCCGCCGCGACACACAGCTTCTTCAGCTTATCAAGCTGGCTCGTCCCGACCGGACAACGGAAATCGGTAAAATAAACCGTTGATTTCTCCATCTTCTGTTCCTCCTCGTAGTATTCCGATGCAGCTCTACTGGTCGCTTCACATGTTCCAGTGACCATGCAACACTGCACTCTTACTTAAAGAATACACGGGCATCTTGGATTCCGTCAAGCGAATTTTTGTCCATTTCTATACAAATCCGCACGGTTGGCAAATGACCCTAACCGAATATTTTCGTCCTGGAAGATGCACTGCGGCTATCACGCATTCTGCCACCGGAACTCCTCGTTCTCCAGCATCGGATAGCGAGCCAGCGCCTCACCGTCCAGATTCTCCCGGTGCATGTCCACTGCGGTGATCTGATGGTTCGTGTAGGTCGTGTAGTAGTAAATGCCCTTTGTCGCATTCCAACAGGACGTATAGATCGTGATCTCGTATTTTCCTTCTGCGACCTCACAGCAGCCTCTCTGCTGATCGACCGAGCCGAGGATATGGAAGAATTGTCCCACGCTCTCTTCTTCGGACGGGCCGGAGACGGAATGGGCTCTCGTAAAGGCGACCCGTGCGAATCGTGACATGGAGGAGAGATCACCCGGCAGTCCGAGCGCACCCATGCCGCGGCTGTAGGTCGTAAGCGGGATTTCGTTCGAAAATGCATTCTCCGGCTGCTTTGCAGACAGGTGCATGTAATTGTTCAGCGCAAAGAGCTGCTGCGGGAATGGTGGATTGTTCGTGAGCACACCGGTCGGATTTTCATAAATATGAAGTCCATCCGCCATCGACTCGACCACGATCGCGCCGGTCGCATCCGCGATGATCCAGTGCAGCTGCGCACTCGGAAGCTGCTCCGAAAATGGCGTAGCGGTCAGGTTCATCCCCGCAAGCATACGCTTTGCCTCAGAAAGATCCGCGCACTGGCTGAGCAGCCACGGAATAAATTCATACTGCGCAACGTTCTGCTTCCCTTCTGCCGGCTCTGCATAGACGGCATTCCCGACAAAATTCAGCCCTGCCATGCCGAGTCCCTTTTCATTGACCGCATCATAATAAAGCGGATAATCACCAGCGACATGCGCCATACCAATGATCGCATAATGCGACTCCGTCTTTCCTCCATGTCGGAACGTCAGCGGATACTTTCTCGGCATCACCGTGATCTCCTCTCCATAAGAAAATTCATAGTCGAGTGTCCGCCCCATGTAGAAATCTGCGCTTTTGTAGGTTGCTGCTGTACACATAGTCGTTTCTTCCTTTCTATGTCATATTATGATGTTTGGGTCAAAAGGTATTTTGCGGGTCAATAAGTCACGCTTTTTCATGCAACCATGAAACGCATGTCCTTTTGACCCTTGTATCATATGATATAATTCTGCTCCCCCGGTCTCCAGAAATAGTACCGGTGCAGTCCAACACTCAAAAACAATGTCGCCAGCTCCGCCGCCGGGATCGCAACCCAGGCTCCGGTCACACCGAAGATCTGTGGCAGGATCAGCAAAAAGCCTACCATAAACAGGAACGTCCGTGCAAACGAAATCCCGGCAGATGCCTTTCCGTTTGAGAGTGCCGTAAAAAATCCGGAGGAGACGAGATTCACACCACTGAAGAGGAAATTCACTGCGAAGATCTTAAATCCGGCATCTGCCAAAGCAAAGGTCCCCGGTTCCTTCGTAAACACCGATACGATCGGCGTAGCGAGGACGATGGAGGCTACCGTCATTGCGACGGAAGACATAATCGTAAATAAAAATGAGATCTTATAAATTTTCCGCAGCTCCCTGCTGTTCCCGGCCCCATACTGGTAGCCGACGACCGGGGCGATCCCGATCGCAAATCCAAGATAAAACGCATTAAACAGAAATTGTCCGTAGAACAGGATCGTCATCGCTGCGACGCCGTCCGACCCTGCCAGCCGCATCAGAATGATGTTAAATAAAAATGTCGTGATCGCTGTCGCCATCTGACCGATCATCTCCGAAGAGCCATTGATACATGCCTCCCGGATCTCCCGCATCCGGAAAGAAAAGCGACAGAAGCGCAATGTCTTACGCGGAATCGCAAAAAAGATCAATCCCACGATGGCCGGAAGCAGCTGCCCGAATCCAGTCGCCAGCGCCGCACCCGCGATTCCAAGCGGAATCGGTACAATGAGCACATAGTCCAGCACCGCATTTAAAATTCCGGCTGCAACGGTCAGCCACAGTCCAAGTCCCGGTCTGGACGCCGTGACAAAGTACGACTGGAACAGGGTCTGCAACGTACAGGCCGGCGCAAACAACAGCGAGATCGTCAGATACGTCTTACAGTCCGCCATCAACGCATCATTTGCACCGAGAAAGCGGCAGATCGGATCTTCAAACAGAATCACAAGTGCCGCAAATACCGCGCTGATCAGCACGCCAAGTACGACAAATTCTGTCAGCGCCTCACGCGCCTGTTTTTCCCGTCCCTGCCCCAGATACCGGCTGACGATCGCGTTGCCTCCGGTCGCAAACATCGTCGCAATCGCAATCACCACATTGATCATCGGATAGACAATGTTCAACGAGGACAGCGCACTGCTTCCGACAAAGCGCGAGATAAAGATCCCGTCCACGATCGTATACAGGGACATAAACACCATCATAATGATCGACGGCGCCGCAAATTTCAGAAGCGACCATGTCGTAAAACTTCGGTTAATAGATGTCTGATTCATACAAAATAGAAACCTTTCCTTGATATTCATTCTGCAACCGATATGGTTGCTACCCCGCGCTTTCCAAGCGTCAATTTTCAGGCGATCTAGTCAGCTTATACCATTTCCCCGGTCGGCGTCAAGAGGCAGTTTGTACGCTTTGCGCAACTTCTGCGGGGATGTCCCATAGCATTCCCGAAATCTGCGCAAAAATACTTTATATCCGCTGATCCCGTGCCGCTCCAGCAAGGCCGTGACCGTCTCATCCGTCTGCATCAGATCCCGGTAAAAGCAGGTCATCCGCACCTGGCTGACATAGCTGTGAAACGTCTGGCCTGTATATTTGCGAAACAGTCGGCAGAAATGTTCCGGTGTCACAGACAGAAGCGCCGCTCCGTCTGCGAGCGTGATCGGCTCCTGATAATGACTGCGGATGTATTCCATACAGCGCTTCATCCGTTCCAGGTCACGGTTTGTGGAACGCCCCACATCTGCTGCTCCGGTAAAAAGCAGATAAAGCATCCGGTACAGACAGGATAACAGCAGCAACTGATTGCCCGGCTGCGGATCCGTGTGAAGCCGTTTCATTTCCTCAAACAGCTCCCGAAGCCCGCTCCAAAGACAGTCATCCATCCCGCCCGCCGGAAAATATTCCTGAAAATGCAGCATCTGCCAGTCCTCAGCCATACGCTGCAGATGAACCGGCGGAATCTGCAGCAGGCAATACCGCGTCGTTTCATGCGTATGTGTATAATGGATCGCATTGGAATTAATCAAAAGGATGTCTCCTGCCTCCAGCTCATACCGCACCTGATCGACATAGGCCGTAATGCTCCCTCCGGTCACATACAGAAGCTCCAGATGCTCGTGCCAGTGCGCCGGAAGCACAGTCTCACTGCCCTTGTTATCCGCGAACAGCAGCTGGATGCGCCCATCCTCCGGCACCCGTTCGTGTTCAAAATCATTTTGCAGCGCCAAATCAAAATCCGCCTCCTTTTCTGATTCTATTCTACAGAATTCCTCTGAATATATCAAGAATGACCTATAAAAAGCACAAGATTCTATCTAGTGAAAATGCCCGTCCCATCTTAAAATAACAGTATCTGTTTTATAAGGAGGATCCGTATGAACAAGTGGACCAGAGTCAATTATCAGCCAAACCTTCCATTAAAAGAGAGCGGCCGCGTCACTGCAAGTAAAGAGCATATCCAGCTCTCCAAAGAAGCGGCAAAGGAAGGGATGGTACTGCTCAAAAATGAACGTCAGCTGCTCCCGCTAAAGGCAGGCACCCGGCTCGCCCTGTTCGGAAAGGGCAGTTTCGATTACGTAAAAGGTGGAGGGGGAAGCGGCGATGTCACCGTCTCCTATGTACACAATCTCTATGATGGCCTGAAGCTGCAAGATGGCATCCAGCTCTACGAGCCGCTCTGCGATTTTTACCGCGCGGATGTCGCACGCCAGTATGCAGAAGGACTCGCGCCGGGCATGACAAGAGAGCCGGAACTTTCCGATGCATTAGCAGATTCCGCCCGCGCTTTTGCCGATGTCGCCCTGATCGTCATCAGCCGTTTTTCCGGCGAGGGCTGGGACCGCTCTGCCATCGAGTGCAACAACGAATTCAACCCGTGGGGCGATGAGACTTCCATGCCAAAGCTCTCCGCCCGCATTTTTCCGGACGGCGATTTCTATCTGACCCGAGAAGAAAAAGCACTTGTCGCAAAGGTCAAAGAACGTTTCTCTGACATCGTGGTCGTGCTGAACATCGGCGGTATCATCGATCTGACCTGGGTAAAAAATGACCCGCAGATCACCGCTGCACTGCTTGGCTGGCAGGGCGGTATGGAAGGCGGTCTTGCAATGGCAGAGCTGCTCGTCGGATGCGGCAATCCATCCGGTAAACTCGTCGATACCTTTGCCGCAGATCTTGCCGATTACCCATCGACTGCAGGCTTCCACGATTCCTTCGACTATGTGGAATACACGGACGACATTTACGTCGGCTACCGCTATTTTGAGACCATTCCGGGCGCGGCAGAGCGTGTCGTCTATCCGTTCGGCTATGGCCTATCCTACACGCACTTTTCTGTTACCCTCCGGCGCATGTACGAGACAGACCATCAGATCTGCGCGGAGGTCGAAATCCTCAATACTGGCCACTGTGCCGGAAAAGAAGTCATCCAGCTCTATTACCAGACACCTGGCCGATTGCTTGACGCACCTGCACGTACCCTTGGTGCCTTCGAGAAGACCCGCCTGCTGCAGCCGGGCGAGCTGCAGGTTCTCACGCTTTCCATGGACCAATCAGAACTGGCTGTCTATGACGATCTCGGCGTGATCGCAAAATCTGCATGGGTGATGGAAGAAGGCTGCTATACCTTCTACCTTGGCACCTCCATCCGAACTGCAGAAAAAGCAGAGTTCACCCTCACGATTTCTGCACACACGGTCGTCCGTCAGCTGACCGCACATCTGGTTCCGACCAGCCTGCCAAAGCGCCTGAAAAGTGATGGAAGCTTCGAAGCACTTCCGACTGCTCCCTGCCATGATATGAATGCCTGTGCCTTTGAAAAAATGGTACCTGGCACCGAGGAAGGCCGTTTTCCTGCTACCCGTGCAAGAGAAAGCGACGCTTTCTATCATGTGACCGCCCGGCAGTTCTCCGAAGTCGCAGAAGGAACGCTCTCGCTGGATGACTTTATGGCGCAGCTCTCGGATGACGATCTGATCCATCTGCTCGGTGGCCAGCCAAACACCGGAGTCGCCAATACCTTCGGCTTCGGCAACCTTCCGGAATATGGCGTGCCTTCCATCATGACCGCCGACGGACCTGCCGGCCTGCGCATCGCTCCAAAGTGTGGTGTGTGCACGACCGCATGGCCATGCGCGACGTTGCTGGCCTGCACCTGGAACCCGGAGCTTGTAGAAGCCATCGGAACCGCCGGCGCCGAGGAAGTAAAGGAAAACAATCTCGCCGTATGGCTCACCCCTGCCGTCAACATTCACCGCAGTCCTTTATGCGGGCGGAATTTTGAGTACTATTCCGAGGATCCTCTCATCGCCGGAACAATGGGGGCCGCCATGGTACGTGGCATTCAGTCTCAGCACATCGCGGCATCGGTCAAGCATTTCGCGGTCAATAATAAAGAAACAAACCGCAAGCACAGCGATTCCCGTGTATCCGAACGTGCCCTCCGCATGATCTACCTGAAGGGCTTCGAGCAGATCGTAAAGGAATCACAGCCATGGACGATCATGTCCTCCTACAATGCCATCAACGGCTACCGCGCTTCCGAGTGCCATGAATTACTGGAAGACATTCTGCGCGGCGAATGGGGCTTTACCGGAATGGTCACGACCGACTGGTGGACCCGCGGCGAGCATTACAAAGAGATTCTTGCCGGAAACGATGTCAAGATGGGCAATGGCTATCCGGAGCGCGTCCGTCATGCGATGGAACTCGGCGAACTGGGCCGCCCGGAACTTTTACACTGCGCAAAGCGCGTACTGGAACTGATCCTGAAAATCGACTGATCGGACACCATACAGGGCCGGAATCTGCATGATGTTTGTTTATCGATGAGCCTATTCTATCGTCACTTCCTGCCACACAACAGACAACAAATTTTCCAGTTTTCCGGTTCTTTGCTGCACCAAAGTAACGCTTGACAGGCCAAACGTGCATGTGCTAGAATTAGGCAAGTGACAAGGGCGTCAGCTTTTCGAAGCTGATGCCTTTTTTCATAACAATGCAACGATCTGCTGAGTCGTTACAGCAAACAAAAAGGAGTGTGTATATTATGAGAAAAATGTCTTTATTCCTCGCTGCCGGACTGATCGCCGGATGCATGACCGTACCTGCTTTCGCAGAGTCTGAGACCGAAGCAGGCAAAACCTGGGTAATCGCTACCGATACGGTATTCAAGCCGTTCGAGTACACCGATGCCGATGGAAATTTTGTAGGTATTGACGTCGACCTCGTAGCTGCCATCGCAGAGGATCAGGGCTTCTCCTATGAGATGAAGAGCCTTGGCTGGGATGCTTCCATCGCCGCTTGTCAGGCAAAGCAGGCTGACGCAATGATCGCAGGCGCTTCCATTACCGATGAGCGTAAGGAGAGCGGCTGGACTTTCTCAGATGGCTATTACACCGCAACACAGTCCATGACCGTACAGAAGGGCTCCGATATTAAGAGCTTCGATGACCTGAAGGGCAAGAACGTAGGCGTAAAGACCGGTACACAGGGTGCCGCTTACGCAGAGAGCCTCAAGGATGAGTACGGATTTACCATTACCTCTTTTGAAGATTCACCGACGATGTATCAGGCAGTCCTTGGCGGACAGGTCGTTGCCTGCTTCGAGGATACGCCGATCATGGCTTCTTCCATCAAGGACGGAGACCTCAATCTGGAGATCGTAGAGGGTTCTGAAAATGAAGGTTCCCCGTATGGTTTCGCAATCTTCAGCGATGACAGCAAAGAGCTGCTCGATATGTTCAACGCAGGTCTGGCTGACATCAAGGCAGACGGTACTTACAATGAGATCATCGCAAAGTACCTCGGAGAAGATGCTGTTCCGACGGAGGAGGAATCAGAAGGTGTTACAGAGGCAGCGACCGAAGCTGCAACTGAGGCTGTTACCGAATAATTCACATCAAAGATCCCGCAGGGCTGCTGCTTTCTTGCATCAGCCCTGCTTTTGAACGCAATGGCAAAGTGGTTGCGTTCATGCGCATGTAGCAAACAGAAAGGAGCTTTTCATGGCTGTTATCATAACCAAATATGGGAATCTTCTGCTGACCGCAATGGGACAAACACTTCTGCTGGCTCTCTGGGGCCTCTTTTTTGCGTGTATCCTCGGTATGTTTTTCGGACTCTTAAGCGTCCTGAGAAATAAAGCCTGCCGGGTGATTGCATCCGTGTTTGTCGATCTGATCCGCGGTGTGCCGATGATCGTCCTTGCTTATTTCATTTTCTTCGGTGTTCCATACTGCTGCAACACCCTGCTCGGTTTCAATTTTACCCTGACCGCTTTGCAGGCCGGCACGATCTGTCTGGCTCTGAACTGCGGCGCCTACATGGCAGAGATCATCCGTGCCGGTATCCAGTCCGTTGATCCCGGACAGATGGAGGCGGCAAGAAGCCTTGGCCTTCCGTATTCCCGCGCCATGGTCCGCGTCGTACTCCCGCAGGCGATCCGTACTATGATCCCGAGCATTATCAATCAGTTCATCATCACCTTAAAGGATACATCGATCCTGTCCGTTATCGGTTTCCCGGAACTGGTAAACACAGCAAAGAACGTCGTTGCCATCACTTACATGTCCTTCCAGACCTGGGGCATCGTAGCGATCATGTATCTGATTATCATCACGATTTTGTCAAAGGTAGCAAAGGTACTCGAGAGGAGGCTGAACCGTGGCCGAAAGTAAAAACGTCAAAATTCACGTATCCCATCTGCAAAAGAGCTTCGGAAAGCTGGAAGTTCTGAAGGATATTTCCAACGACATCCACGAAGGCGAGGTCGTCGTCATCATCGGGCCATCCGGCAGCGGCAAATCTACCTTCCTTCGCTGCATGAACAAGCTGGAAGAAATCACCGGCGGTGAGATCACCGTAGACGGTGCAGACCTGACCGATAAACATGTCAACATCAATCAGGTGCGCGAGAATGTCGGCATGGTATTTCAGCATTTTAATCTTTTTCCGCATATGAATGTCCTGGAGAACCTGATGCTTGCTCCGGTCGAGCTGAAAAAAGCGACGAAGGAGGAGGCAAAGCAGGAGGCCATTCACATGCTGAAGAAGGTCGGAATGGACGACAAGGCAGAAGCCTATCCGGAACAGCTCTCCGGCGGACAGAAACAGCGTGTTGCGATCGCCCGGGCGCTCTGCATGCATCCTGACATCATGCTGTTTGACGAACCGACGAGCGCGCTCGACCCGGAGATGGTCGGCGAGGTACTGCAGGTCATGAAGCAGCTCGCTGCAGACGGTATGACGATGGTCATCGTGACCCATGAGATGGGCTTCGCCCGCGAAGTCGCAGACCGCGTCCTCTTCATGGACGGCGGCTACATCGTCGAGGAAGGCACCCCGCAGGAGGTGCTGCTGAATCCGAAGGAAGCGCGGACGATTGACTTCTTAAACAAAGTGCTGTAAGGCAATTCTGTTCACCCCCATTGCAAGTACATCGTTTATACAAAAGAAGAACCCAATCGAGGCAAGAATTCCGAAATTCCTTTCGCCTTTTATGGATTCTTCTTTTTATTGTGCTTTTTTTGATTGTTCATTCCTGCCTGATGGAAGCCGTATTCCGTTTTATACCTTATCCACCGTCTCCGGATAAACCACTGCCACTTTTCCACACGTTCCGCTCGCCATCCGTGCATAAGCTTCCGCGGCCCGCTCCAGTCTGGAAACACCACGGCTCAAAATAAATTTCAGTCTTTATAGAAAAAAGATCCTTCTCAGGGTAAATGGCTGACAAGCTTTACCCTTGCGGGATCTTTTCAATTACTGTTTGGAATACCGAAATATGATATTAACCGACATCTCCTTCTACCACCACCCTGCACTTCTTCAGATAACACGCAATTCCATACTTATAAATCTTCTCAATCCCCTCATCCTGCAGTTCATCTGCATAACGACGTGTTTCGATCTGTTCTAATGCCTCCTGGCAAGCCTGATCCAGATTCCCATCGTGCGCATATTTGATTTCCAGAATCATTCCCCGCTCTGAATCTGTCTCTACAAGGATATCGCTGTAGCCCTCACCCATCTCCCGGTTGGAAGAAACGACCCAGTTTTCTTTTAACCCAAGGATCCCGAGCAGCATGCCATGGTAAAAATTTTCTTTCGTTTTCTTCCGCACAAATGTGTCTCGAATGCTGATCGTCTTTTTCAGATAAGCCGTAAAACATTCTTCCGCTGTCGCAGCATCCCCATACTCCAGTGCATAGCAGAACCGTTCCAGCGTTGCGCCATCCTTTTTTACCTTTTCCCGGAAAAATGACATGATCTGGGAAGTGAAAATATTTCGGATTTCCATATTGGGAATCGCCAGTCGGAAAAAGGCACCATCTGGCTTCCCACGCTGCGTCAGATAACCGGTCATGAACAGTACACTCCAAATATTTTCGATGGATGCGTACATATCTTTATAGGTGAGTTCCTGATGGATCTCTTTTACAATCTCATCACCTGCGATGAGCCGTTCGATCTCACGCTTCGTCGTCTGATTATCTGATCTCTCGATGAATTTTCGGACGACCTCATTACTGCTTGTATTGATCCAGTAGTTTTGCGGAGAAATCTGCGGATCTGAACAGAGCTTTCTGCAATGGCAAATTACATCCCAGGGGCAATAGACCTCCGCATTACCAAATCGATAACCATCGTACCATTCCCGGATATCCTCATAATGTCCAGACAAAGCATAATCCTGCAGAAGCTGCCGCACTTCCCCATCTGTAAAGCCAAAGTACTCATCGAATTCCACATCCGCTACCGAAAGCACATTAAAATTATTCAGCCCTGTAAAAATGCTCTCCTTTGAAATCCGCATGCACCCGGTCAGTACTGCAAACATCAGATTCTCATTGGATTTAAGTGCCTGCCCCAAAAAGCCCCGCATCAGATTTACCATCTCATCATAGTAGCCATTCTCACTGGCTTTTGCGAGCGGTACGTCGTATTCATCAATCAAAATGATGGCCCGCTGCCCATAATGCCGATAAAGCAGACGGGACATGAGTCGCAGGCTTCCTAGGAACTCCGGTTCCTCCATATCTGGCCTGCGCAGTCTCCGAAACGCCTCTCGGTCCTCCTCTGATAAATGGCTGCTCTCGGATAGCTCTTCCAGCCCGGCCGCCGCCTCATTGATCATTCCGACAGCCAAACGGTATGCCACATCATAGGAAGCTGCGCTGATCCCCTTTAGTGAGATCAAAATGACCGGAAACTTTCCCATATACCCTTCGCAAAGTTCTTTTTCACGTGTGATCTCCAGTCCTTCAAAAATCTGTTTGTCGCCCTTTACCGAAAAAAAGCTTTTCAGCATACTCATATTCAGGGACTTGCCAAATCTCCTTGGACGTGTGAACAAAGTCACTTCTGACCAGTTTTGAATGATCTCCCGGATCAATCCTGTTTTATCGATATAATAAAAATCATCCTGACGGAGCTTCTCAAAATTTTCAATTCCAATTGGAAGTTTTTGAATTGTTTTTTTCATATCTGTATCCCTCCGCTTTCATGATTTTCTGCCCAAAACATTTGTTATCATTATAACAGATTCCCAGTAAAAAAGAAGCCCTCTCCTGCATAATCAGCCAAAGAGGACTTCCCCCATCATAACCGGTATTATTTCCTGCTCGCCCATGCCTGCACTTCCTGCGCCATATGTTTCACCGCCACCTGTACTTCCTGAATCTGTTCTGGCGTCATGTCGTCGATATGGAAGCCTCCGGTACAGACAACCACGACATTTGCAGCGGCTGCGACTTTTTCGGCCAGATACCGGCAGAGAGCTTCATCCTTGTGGCCGGTGACGTTAAGCACGGAAGCCGTCGCACTGCGGCTGCCATCTCCGGTCAGGGATGGGCGCGGAGTCGCCAGTACCATGCAGCCGATGTGTGGGCTGCTGCCGCCCTGCAAAAGCAACTGTATGTCACATCCGACTCTGGTTGCCTGAATCTCGATCTGTGAAAAAGAAAGCTGGTGGGTGAAACGGCGGCGCACGGCAGCGGTCTGACGCTCTGTACTGTCAGAAGCCGCCGCTCCTCCCGGTATTCGCTCCGACATGGAAGAAACCTGCAGGCGGTTCTTTCTGTTTTCTATGCTATAGTCACGCATCATACGCTCTCCCGTTGATTTTTTACCCGTTGTGCTCTTCCACGGGACAAATTTATCATAATCGATCTGAAATTGCAGCAGTACTTTTCCGACGACATGCCGCACCTGTTCCCTGACCGTCTCTGCTCCGTTATAAAAGGTCAGCATTGGCGGAATAATCGCACAGCCACAGTCTGCCGCTTCCTTCAGATTTCGCAGATGGATTTTTCCAAGTGGCATTTCCCTTGGCACAAGCACAACCTTTCGCCCTTCTTTCAGGCAGACATCCGCAGCACGCAGGGTCAGTGTCTCTGCATAGCCCGCCACGATCCCGGCCAGCGTTTTCATACTGCACGGCATCAGGATCATACCATCTGTCACAAAAGAACCACTGGAAATCACTGCATCCAGTTCGTCCTCCTGATATACAAAATCTGCCAGATCATACATTCGCTGAAGTGGTATTCGACTTTCATAGTCCCATGTCATCTGCGCGCTGCTGCTCACGATCAAATGAATCTCGCAGCCTGCCTTCCGCAGCGCCAGCAGCAGCTCATAGCTCATTTCCACGCCTGTCGCACCTGTTACTCCTACAATGACCCGTTTCCTCTGTTCCATTCTACTGTCCATTCCTTTTCTGCTATCTCATTTTTACACTCCTTTCAGTATACCTGCACTCTTTCGGAGAAACAAGTCTTTTTTGTCCGGGATTGCTTCTTTTGGAAATTTCTAGTATGATATGTGCAGATATCCGTACAACAAAGCCCTGTCAGCGAACTGTCGAGATATGGCTTCCATATAATCTTCGATTTTCATTTTCAGATTGAAAAATATCGAAATATATTTTCAAACTAAAAGGAGGATTCACTCATGACGCAAACATCACACCCTGTCCATGATTTAAGAAGCGCGCTCGCTCTTTTGCGTGAGCTTCCGGATCAGCTTCTTACGACCGATATTGAGGTCGATCCGATGGCTGAGCTCTCCGGCGTATATCGGCACGTCGGCGCGGGCGGTACCGTCGAACGCCCTACCAAAGAAGGGCCGGCTATGCTCTTTCGCAATATCAAAGGCCACCCGGATGCACAGGTCGTCATCGGGCTGCTCGCCAGCCGTACGCGCGTCGGGCATCTGCTCGGCTGCGATCCAAAACGACTTGGCTTTCTCTTAAAGGATTCCGTGACACATCCCATCCCACCGGTCGTCATCCCAAATGCGGATGCGAAGTGTCAGGAAGTCGTACATCTCGCATCAGACCCGGATTTTGACATCCGTACTCTTCTCCCGGCGCCGACGAACACGCCGGAGGATGCCGGCCCTTACATCACACTCGGCATGTGCTATGCCAGCAATCCGAATACCGGCGAATCCGACGTGACGATCCATCGGATGTGCCTGCAGTCGCGCGATGAAATCTCGATTTTCCTGCAGCCGGGTGCCCGCCACATCGGATATTTCCGTGAACTCGCGGAAGCAAAAGGCGAGCCGCTCCCGATCTCCATCAGCATCGGCGTCGATCCTGCGATCGAGATCGCATCCTGCTTCGAGCCACCGACAACGCCGCTCGGATACGATGAACTGCAAGCCGCCGGAGCCATCCGCCAAAAGCCCGTCGAACTCGTCCAGTGCCTGACGATCCACGAGCGCGCCATCGCAAACGCAGAGTACGTCATTGAGGGCGAAATCCTGCCAAATGTACGGGTGCGCGAGGATCAGAATTCCAACACCGGAAAAGCCATGCCGGAGTTTCCGGGCTACTGCGGACCGGCCAACCCGGAGCTTCCGATCATCAAAGTAAAAGCGGTCACGACCCGCCGCAATCCGATCATGCAGACCTGCATCGGGCCGAGTGAAGAGCATGTCTCCATGGCCGGAATCCCGACCGAGGCCAGCATTCTTGCCATGCTCGAAAAGGCATACCCCGGAAAAGTTCAGAATGTCTATTGCGCTTCTTCGGGCGGTGGAAAATATATCGCCGTCATTCAGTTCAAAAAAAGCGTCCCTTCGGATGAGGGACGCCAGCGGCAGGCGGCACTACTCGCATTTTCCGCCTTTGCCGAACTGAAGCACGTATTTCTGGTCGATGAGGATGTCGACTGTTTTGATCTGAAAGATGTCATGTGGGCGATGACGACACGCTTTCAGGCTGATCTCGACCTGATCCCGATCCCCGGCGTCCAGTGTCACCCGCTCGATCCATCCAACAGCCCGGAGTACTCTCCGCACATCCGCTCCCAAGGCATCGCCTGCAAGGCGATCTTTGACTGTACCGTACCATTTGATCAGAAGGAGCGCTTCGCGCGTGCCAAATTCATGGATATCGATATGGAGAATTGGAAGAGCGTGCTGTAAGATTCTCCACTGATAATACCATCGCCCGGTCATATGTGGAATGACCGGGCGATTGCTCTGAAATTCATTTCTTGCACCTTTTCCATATCCCGGTCGTTCCAGAATGATTTGCGATCCATGATATAACGTCTTTTCCATTCTATCACCCCATTCTGGTTATATCGCTTGTGCGAGTCTGACTTACAAATACCGTCCAGTCACACTCTCCGCATTTTCCCGGATCTGCTCCGGAGTGCCGACCGCCACGATGCGTCCTCCAGCCTCGCCGCCACCCGGTCCCATGTCAATGATGTAATCGGCGTTTCGCATCACATCCAGATCATGCTCGATCACAAGTACAGTCGCACCATTTTGTACCAGTGTCTCAAAGACCTGCAGAAGTGTCTGCACATCCAGTGGATGAAGGCCGATCGTTGGCTCGTCGAAAATAAACACACTGTCTTCCTGTCCTTTGCCCATCTCGCTCGCCAGCTTCAGGCGCTGTGCCTCACCGCCGGAAAGACTTGGTGTCTCTTCTCCAAGTGTCAGATATCCCAGCCCCAGATGCTGCAGCACCTCCAGCCGTTGCTGCACCGTCTTCAGTCCATCACAGGCCGAAATCGCTGTGTTGACATCCATCTCCATCAGCTGTGGCAGGCTGTAGCGTTCTTTTCGTTTATTCGTATAATAAATTTCCTCTGCCGCTTTGCTGTAACGCGATCCCCCACACTCCGGGCATGGAATATCCACATCCGGCAAAAACTGTACATCAAGACTGATTTGCCCCGTACAGTCACATACCGGGCAGCGCAGCTTTCCTGTATTATAAGAAAAGTCTCCCGCTTTATATCCGTGCGCCTTTGCATCCTCGGTGCAGGCAAATTTTTTCCGCAGCTCATCGTGCACATTGGCATAAGTCGCCACCGTAGAGCGCACATTGATGCCGATCGGCGTCGCATCGATCAGCTTTACATGTGCAATCCCCTCTGCCTGTATCTTCCGGACATGCTTCGGAAGCTTTGTTTCCTGAATGCCGGCTTCCAATGCTGGCAGAAGGCTTTCCAGAATCAGGGTCGTCTTCCCGGAACCGGAGACACCGGTGACGACCGTCAGCCTGCCCTTTGGGATATCGACCTCCAGCGGTTTGACGGTATGGACGCGATCCGTGGACATATGAATGCGGCCCTGTGCGAACAGTTCTTCTGCCCTGCATCGGTTCCTCATATGGGGATCTGCCGTTCCTGCCAGAAATGGCCCAATCATGGATACCGGATTGGCCTCGATTTCCTGCACCGTACCTTCCGCGATCACATAACCGCCTCCCGCTCCGGCTTCCGGTCCCATCTCGATGATCCAGTCCGCTTCCGAAAGGATCTGCGTATCGTGATCTACCAGCAATACCGAATTACCATCCGCAACCAGATCGTGCATCACGCCGTGAAGGCCGGTAATATTGGACGGATGAAGGCCGATCGACGGCTCATCCAGCACATACAATACTCCGGTCGTGCGATTTCTAACCGCTCTGGCCAGCTGCATGCGCTGACGCTCCCCGGTAGATAAGGTAGATGCCGCTCTGTCCAGCGTCAGATAGCCAAGCCCCAGATCCATCAGACGCTTTGCCACCGTCAGAAATGACTCGCAGATACTCTCTGCCATAGGCCGCATCTCTTCCGGTAGCGATTCCGGCACGCCACGTACCCAGTCCACCAGATCAGCAAGTGTCATCTGGCATGCCTGATCTAAGCTCAGCCCACGCAGCTTCGGCGCTCTGGCTGCCTCATTCAGCCGGCTTCCATGACAGGATGGACAGATATCCTCTTTGAGAAACTTTTCCACACGCTTCATGCCTTTTTCGTCTTTTACTTTGGAAAGTGCATTTTCTACCGTATATACCGCATTAAAATAGGTAAAATCCATCTCTCCGGCTGCACCACTCGTCTTGTTCTGATAAATCATATGCTTTTTGACCGGTGCCCCGTGAAAGACAATCTCCCGCTCTTTCTCGGTCAGCTCCCGGAACGGCACATTCGTCCGCACCCCGAGATCCCTTGCAATGTCCTTCATCAGCGACCACATCAGCGTCTGCCACGGGCGTACCGCTCCTTCTTCGATCGATAACGATTCATCCGGTACAAGCGCATCCATATCTACCCTTCGCACCAGTCCCGTCCCGCTGCATTCCGGACAGGCTCCCTGACTGTTAAAAGCCAGCTGCTCCGCACTTGGCGGGATGACCTGCTCGTTACATACCGGACAATAGATCGGCTGCTCTGCTGCCACTGCTAAGGTCGGCGCGACATAATGCCCGTTCGGACATCTGTGGCTGGCCAGGCGGGAATACATCAGACGCAGGCTGTTCAGCAGCTCTGTCCCCGTGCCAAAAGTACTGCGAATTCCCGGCACACCCGGTCGCTGGTGCAGCGCCAGTGCCGCCGGCACATACAGAATCTCATCCACCTGCGCCTTCGCCGCACCGGTCATCCGCCGTCTGGTATAAGTAGAGAGCGATTCCAGATACCGTCTGGAGCCTTCGGCATACACAACGCCCAGCGCCAGAGACGATTTCCCGGAACCGGAGACTCCGGCGACCCCTACGATCTGGTTCAGTGGAATCTCTACGTTTATCTGTTTCAGATTATGTACCCGTGCGCCGTGGATTTTGATCCGCTTGGGCGCACTGTCTGTATCACGCATGTATGCCCTCCATTTTTCCTATCATTTTCCGAAATATGCCCGGATCTCCTCCATTCGCTCCTGCTGCTTCACATGGAACGGACACCGCTTATTACAATGTCCACAGGCGATACAGTCCGAAGCATGTTTGTTCAGCGTCAGATAATGTTCTTTCGCCAGAATGTCGCCCTGCTGTGCCAGATCATAATACTTATTGATCAACGCGATCTCCAGCCCCGCTGGACACGGGTGGCAATGTCTGCAGTATACGCATTTTCCGACGGAATCATCCGGGGTAAAGGAACCGATCACGGAGTAATCCCGCTCTTCCGGCGTCGTGTCATTGAATCGCAGAATCTCCTGCAGCTGCTCTACATTTCCCGGACCTCCCACAACGGTCAGCACGCCCGGCTTGTCCAGCGCATACTGGATACACTGCGCCGGTGTCAGCGCCTGATGGAACGGAGACTTTTTCGCATCCAGCAGCTGTCCTGCGTTAAACGGCTTCATGACGGAGATGCCTACGCCCTCTTTTTCACAGCGGCGATACAGCGCCATGCGCTCTCCGGTCGCACCGATGGCAAAGTCTCCCTGCCCGAAATCATACATCGGATTGATGGAAAACATCATCATATCCAGAATCTGCATGTCCAGCACCCGATTGGCCAGCTGTGGTGCGTGGGTAGACAATCCGATATGACAGACTACCCCCTGACTTTTCAGATCCAGAATATACTGCAAAACGCCATGCTTTTCATAGGCTTCCAGATCGGATGCCTCATCCAGACAGTGGATAAATCCTACATCGATATAATCCGTCTGCAGCTGCTTCAATTGCCAGTCCACCGACCGTTTGACCTGATCGAGATTCGTCGTCCAGCCGTATTCTCCTGTCGTATAGTCTGCGCCAAAATGTACCTGCAGCATTGCATCCTTTCGTCTACCCTTTAAAGCCTTTCCGTATGCCGGAAAAATCGAGGCATGGCCGCCCGCCATATCAAAATAATTGATGCCCGCATCCAACGCATACTCCACTGTGCGGATAATGTCCGCTTCCTTCTGCTCTCCCACCACCGAAGAGCCCATGCCGATCACACTGATCCTTTCCTCGCCGTGAGGTAATTTCCGATATTCCATAGTCTATCCATTCCTTTCCGTAATCATATGTAACGGATAGTATACACCCTGCACCTAACTTCAGGTCAAGATTTTTTGCTCTTTTTGCTCTTTTTGCTTTGGTTGTGTTTTGCCCGGTTTTAGAATTGATTTCCCTTATAAAAACTGCTATCATATTTTTTAAAGCGGATTGTGAATATCCTCTTTAACTTCTAAATGAAGGAGACGTTATCATAGTATGAATGTAATGCCGATTTCGGAAATTATAGACAGAGTTACAGCGATTTGTAAAAAGAATGGGGTGCAGCGCCTCGATTTATTCGGCTCGTTCGCCACAGGCACCGCTACCCCTACCAGTGATATTGATTTTGTCGTATACGGCTGCAAGAATCTGATGCAACTGGAAGATGATCTGCAACAGATCGAAACACTACGAAAAATCGATATTTTTGACTTTGACAGTATCAGAAATGAATATTTATTGGAGGATATCAAGAAGTATGGAAAACAAATTTATTAATCGATACAATACGTTCTGTAAAAGTCTTTCCAACCTCGCAAAAAGTAAAACGGCCAACCCAAAAGCAGATTTTGTACTGGAAGGAACCGTCCTTAATTTCAGTCTCACCTTCGACATCTCCTGGAAGGTCATGAAAGATATTCTGACCAAGAAAATGGAAATTCTGGATTTTGCGACCGGTTCCCCACGAGAAACGCTGCAGCAGGCATTTACAAATGGTCTCATCGACGATGACCGATGGATCCAGATGTTAAAATCCCGCAACCAACTGGCTCATGACTATGACGGTACTCTCGCCGCGGAAAAATTTCAGGATATTATCCATGTTTATTATCCGCTTTTTGAAAAATTCAGAGATCACGTTGCGAAATATTATAATCCTGTTTTATAAAAAATCCTGCGATCACGCAATCCGTCCAGACAGCGCATTCTTATTTTCTGTTTCCATTTTTCTTCCTGAACAATATCACGATTCTTTTGCTTTCTTTCTTGCCGAGACGGGGAATGCATTTTTACAGTAGGTTTCCCATACATGGATCCGATCTTCCTCATCAATCTTGCGAATGACTCTTGCCGGGACACCAGCTACAATGCTGTTTGGCGGAACATCTCTGTTTACCACTGCCCCCGCCGCAACAATGCTGTTTTTTCCTATGGTCACTCCACCACAGATCGTTGCGGAAGAACAGATCCAGCATCCATCCTCTATCGTGATCGGAGAAGCATATTCCAGGTCATGATTCCCGTCCGGATAATCCGCCGGCAGACGCTCTTCTGCAAGAAACGGATGATTCGGTGTTGCAAGTGTTACATTCGCGCCAAGCCAGACACCATTTCCCAGCGTAATCGGTGCCACATCCAAAAACGTACAATTGTAATTCACAAAACAACCTTTCCCGACATAAATATTCACTCCATATTCGCAATAAAGTGGTGCAAAAACACCAAGTTCTTTCCCCTTCGACGATGGAATCAGCGTTTCCAATGCACGCTGTTTCGCCTTTGCCCGTCGCACCGATATCTTATTAAAGCGGTCACAGCGACGCATCCCTTCCGTGTGTTGTTTTTCAATATCTTTGCTGGAAGGGTTATAGAGTTTGCCGGCGACCATCCGCTCCCAGTCACTTATCTTTTTACGCATGTTCATTCCTACTCTTTAGCAGTCAGGTCTAAATGAAACCTTCTAAATGTTCCACTGCGCTTTTGTCATCTTACTGGCATGGCATACCCGGACTTCATTGATCAACGGTGCTAAATCTTCCTCAAAGCCTCTTTGCAGAAGCGCCGCTGCTGCCTCCGGCACATAGCCTCTTCCCCAAAATGGTTTTCCAAGCCAGTATCCCAGTTCGCACTCATCCTCGCGGTTCGTCATATCGGTATGGCCGTTTAATTTTAATTCCACGGCTCCGATCGCCTGATTCGTTTCTTTCTCACAGATCGCATAGCACTCTGCGCCATTGAATACATCCCGGATGACAGCTCTGCTTTCTTCGATGTCCTTGTGTGGAGGCCATCCTGCGACCGGCCCGACATCCGGATCTTTTGCATATTTGTACAGATTTTCTGCATCTGCTTCTGTCCATTTTCGTAAAATCAGTCGCTTCGTTTCCATATCATTTTAAACCCCTCTCTGCTTTTTTAATGCAAAGTGTACTATTACCTTCCTGTTAAACTTATTGTCAAAAGCAAAGTTCGCAATACTTGCAGATGTGTTTTTTCCCGTGATATTCTTCTTTCTCGGCTTTGTCTGTCTGCCGCATCCCGCACTTTTCCATCACTCGAAGGCTCGCAGTGTTCTCTGAAAAATAGCCTGCGACAATCTTTCGGAATCCCATTTCACGTAACTCTGTAATCACCGCATGCACCGCTTCTGTTGCATACCCTCGCCCTTGGTAGCGTGGATGGACGACATACCCGATTTCTATCTCATCCTCTTCAATTCCACAGTCATTGACAAAGCCAATGATTTGCCCATTCAAATAAATGCCATATTCCAGATGTTTATCATCTTCCACCTGGCTGAAAGAAATCAACTTTTGTACCAATTCTTCCTGACAACTCCGTGATTCCATTTCTGGTACCATAAAGTTGTCTGTAACTTCCGGCATTGTAAGAATGTCCAGCAGTTCATCAGCATCCTGCCCAGAATATGGCTTTAATGTGAGCCGTTCTGTTTGAAGCATTGTTTTTTTCTTGATTGGTCTCGCCATATGCCTATCTCCTTCTTAACATGCAATTCCGCGAGCACTGCATCGTATTTTACAGCAGATTCACCATTTTTCAGCTCTTACTTCTCATCCACCACCTGAAAAATAAAAAATTTCAAATAATACGACTCATCCGCTGCCCACAGGATCGGGTGATCCGGGGACTGGGTACGGAATTCTACCTGACGGAGACGCTTGTGTGCGGAACGGGCCGCCTCGCGCACGGTCTTTGCCAGAAGCTCCTGCGTCATGAAGTGCGAGCAGGAACAGGTCGCCAGATAGCCACCGTCTTTGACGAGCTTCAGTCCTTTGATGTTGATCTCGCGGTAGCCTTTGATCGCATTTTTCGTCGCCTCGCGGGACTTTGTGAAGGCAGGCGGATCCAGAATAACGACATCATACTGTTCCTTCTGCTCGAAGAGGCGCGGCAGTTCGTCAAATACATTTGCACAGCGGAAATGGACCGTGTCCTCCAGATGGTTCCGCCTTGCATTTTCCTCTGCCTGCTGGATCGCATACTCGGAAATATCCAGACCGGTCACATCGAAAGCCCCTGCAATCCCTGCGTTCAAGGCAAAGGTGCCCATATGGGTAAAGCAGTCCAGCACGCGCTTTCCCTTACAGAGCCGCTGAATCGCCAGTCGATTATACTTCTGATCGAGGAAGAAGCCGGTCTTCTGACCATTTATCACGTCCACCAGATAGCGCACGCCATTCTCCGTGATCTCCACATTCGTATCAAATGGCGCTCCGATGAAGTCTTTTACCTTCGGCAGTCCTTCTTTTTTCCGCTCGTTTGCATCGCTTCGCTCGTACACACCGCGGATCTCAATGCCGTCCTCTGCGAGTACTTCCTTTAAGAGCTCCACGATCGTTTCCTTAAACGCTTCCATGCCAAGTGCCAGACACTCTACGACGAGCACATCCTCATATTTATCAACGACCAGACCCGGAAGGAAATCCGCCTCTCCGAAAATCACCCGGCACGCGGACGTATCGACCGTTGTCTTTCGATAGTCCCATGCATTTCTTACCCGCATTTTCAGAAATTCCCGGTCGATCTCCTGATCGATATGACGGGTCATCATCCGCACCCGGATCTTGGAATTCTGGTTGATAAAGCCCCTTCCAAGCGGATAGCCGTCAAAATCATGCACCAGTACGATCTCCCCGTTCTCTGCGCTTCCCATCACACTTTCGATTTCATTGTCATAAATCCATGCGCCGCCTGCTTTTAAAGTGCGGCCCTCGCCCTTTTTGAGCGTGACGATTGCCATACTCATCCTTCTTCTCTCCTCTTCTGTTCCTAATGCAAGCGAATATTCGCAATCAATCTTGCAGATCCAGCAGCTGCTTCGCGATCCGTCCCATCGCCGGTTCCAGTTTTGTTACATCGGTATCGTTGCTGCAGATGCAGAGAATGAACGGCTCTTTTGCAAAAACGATCGCCGCGTCGTGCGTCGTATTATCATCTTCCCCGGTCTTGTGTGCGATCTGCGGAGCCTGCGGCATCGGCTTGATCAGATATGGAATCTTATGGTTCAGCCGCTGATCCTTCAGGATCGAAATCATGCGCGCACTCGCTGCCTCGCTGATCAGTGTACCGCGGTACATCATCTCAAGAAGCGCTCCGACTTCTTCTGCTGTGATGTAGTTCTGCAGTCCGCGCTTTGCCTTCTCCTCGTCGAACATTTTCCGGTTCAGAATCGTCTTTTCAAAGCCAAGCGAACGGATCCGTGCGTTGATATTGTCAATGCCGAGCAGATCGATCAGTACATTCGTCGCCGTATTATCGCTGACAATGATCATCAGGGTAATGAGGTCAATCACCTGCATTTTCACCTCATCGTGCAGATACGTCAGCACACCGCAGGACGGAACACAGTCTTTCCGGTGTACCGTGATCTCCTGATCCATCGCCAGTGTTCCGGCCTCAATCTGTGCAAATGCCTCCGTCATGACGTACAGCTTGATCACGCTGGCCGCTACTACTGGCGTATCGCCGTGATACGTATACGTCTCCCCGGTCACCAGATTTTTATAATAGCATCCGATTTTGCCGGTAAGTGCGGTAAGTTCTGGTAAAATACATGTCTCTATCGTATTCATAGGTACTCCTCCTCTTTAAAGTAAACGCTACCCTGACGCATTCTTGCGACAACGTAACAGATTTCATTTCCATCCTGTTACACACAAAAATTTGCAACCATCAATTTTTATCACAGAGTTCTGCAAGCCTCTGCAACAGCAGCCCGATGACATAATAAAGTGTTTCAAAATGCATAAAATCCAGTGCCTTTTTATCCCACAAGATCATGATTTTCGGGGCAAACTCCTCGTCGCCCTCCCAGAACTGAAAGATGACCGGGAAAAAGGGCAATATCGGAATTCTGCTGCAGACGTCCGCGCTCTTCGGCACGGACTGCATCTCCCCGCCAAGCGTCCGGCACGCCTGTGAGAGCTGCCTGGTCCGATCCTGAAACCGCGCACCATAGCTTCCGAACAGCTTGTCCTGATTCGGGCTGCTCATCGTCGCCTGCAATCCGTAAAGTGGGGTCCATTCCCCGGAAAGCTTCGGATGCGGCACAGAGGAACAGAGCACATCATAGACCGTCATCACCAGCTCATAATTTGCGCACTGATGCCAGACGCCTCCTCTTTGCTGTTCCACCGTCCCGGTGCTCCGCGAAATCCGGCAGAGCTCATGCAGCAGCTCCAGATATAAAAATTCTGCATCATGCGCCAGAGCAAACTTCCGAATCATCTTTTCCTGATCATACTTCAGAAAAAGCTCTCTTGCGATATATACCTGCTTTTCATAATTGCCTGTGCTGATTTCTGCCATACGCTTCACTCCTGCTCTGCTTCCAGCAGCGCCGCATAAATCTCCCGCTTTGACACGCCGCGGTCCTTCGCTGCCTGCTTCATCGCTTCTTTCCGATCCATCCCGCTCTCGATGTAATGCGCTACGTGCTCCGGTACAGAAAGCTCCTCCCAGCGTGTCTGCGCCTCCTTTTGCAGATCTGCGCGGCTCTTTCCTTCCATGACAATGACACATTCGCCCCTCGGCGGGTTCGCCGTATAGTAATCGACCGCATCCGATAACGTCGTCTGAAACGCGGTCTCGTGTTTCTTCGTCAGCTCGCGGCAGACGGTGATCCGACGGTTGCCAAGGACATCCAGCAGCTCACCAAGTGTCCGCAGCAATCGATGTGGCGCTTCATAAATGATCGTCGTGCGCGTCTCCGTCTGCAGCTCTTCTAAAATCTGCGCCCGCTCTTTTTTCTCCGACGGAAGAAATGCCTCAAAGCAGAAGCGACGCGTCGGAAGTCCGGATAACGTGAGCGCGGTCACACAGGCACACGCTCCCGGAAGGGATGTCACCTCCACCCCGGCCTCATAGCACAACCGCACGAGATCTTCCCCCGGATCGGAGATGCCCGGTGTCCCGGCATCTGTGATCAGCGCGATATTTTTTCCCTCCAGAAGCTTCGCGATCAGCGTATGCGCCTTCTCGATCTTATTGTACTCATGATAGCTCGTCATCGGCGTATGGATGTCAAAATGATTCAGCAGCCGCAGGCTGTTGCGCGTATCCTCCGCTGCAATCAGGTCGACCTCCTGCAAAATCCGGAGCACCCGCATCGTGATATCCTCCAGATTGCCGATCGGCGTCGCGCACAGATACAGCTTTCCTCGTTCCTCGCTCATGAAATTCTCCCTTTTCTTTCTAATATCCGTATATCTCCGTGATCTCACTCGTATATACCCCAGGCTTCTCATATACGATCAGCGGCTTCTCCACGGTCATCCGCGGTCTGCCGCCCCGTACCGCCTCGATCAGGACCATATTCGGCTCCCGGTCTACGTATGGATAGACCAGCTGCATCCGCTTTGGTTCCAGCTGATGGGCGGAGAGCACCCGGATGATCTCCACCAGCCGAAACGGGCGATGTACCATGTAAAACCGGCCGCCGGAGCGTACCAGCTTCGCCGCCGCGCTCACAACATCCTCCAGTGTACAAAGTACTTCGTGTCTCGCCGCTGCCTTCTCCATATCCGGATTGACTAATCCATGCCCGCCGGTCATGTACGGTGGATTCGAAGTCACGACATCAAAGGAAGCCGGAGCAAACAACGCCCCGGCTTTTTTGATATCTCCCAGCACGACATCCATCCGCTCTGACAGTCCGTTTAAGGCCACACTTCGCTGCGCCATATCCGCGCTCGTCTTCGAGATCTCAAGTCCGGTAAAGTGCTCCCCTTCTGTCTTTGCAGCGAGCAAAATCGGGATGATGCCGGTGCCGGTGCCCAGATCCAGCACCCGCTCTCCCTCCTTCACCTTCGCAAACCCGGAGAGCAGCACAGCATCCATTCCAAAACAGAACAGCCGCTCATTCTGAATGATCCGGTATCCATTGCGGTGCAGCTCATCGATCCGCTCGCCCTCTTTTAGTTCGATCGTCAGATTCTGATTTTTTTCAGTCATCGAGCTTTGATTTTCCTTCCTTTTTCTCCAGTGCCTCCAGCTCCCTCAGCTCGCGGTCTGCTCCGGTTCCTTTTTCACTCCGCTCCCCGCGCTCTGATCTCTCGCCTTTTCCGCCCTTTTCTTTGCGGCGCTTCGGCTTGAATTTCAGCTCATTGACATCGTACTCCCGCAGTTCTTTCTCATCTCCCGCATCGACCAGTACCTTGACCCGCTGGCGCAGCACATTGACACTATGCACCTCGCCGCGCACGCCCTCGACCGTCGTCACTGTCTCGCCGATGTTCGGCAGCTTGCTGTTCAGATACTCATACGTATCCTCCTCATTTTTCAGACAGCACATGAGACGTCCGCAGACTCCGGAAATCTTTGTCGGGTTCAGGGAGAGGTTCTGCTCTTTCGCCATCTTGATCGATACCGGTGCAAACTCGGAGAGGAAGGAATTGCAGCACAGCACCCGGCCACAGATCCCGATGCCGCCCAAAATCTTCGTCTCATCCCGCACACCGATTTGCCGCAGCTCAATCCGCATCTTAAATACGGCTGCCAGATCCTTTACCAGCTCACGGAAATCGATCCGCCCGTCTGCGGTAAAATAAAACAGGACTTTATTATTATCAAAGGTATACTCCGCGTCGATCAGCTTCATGTCCAGCTTGTGCTTACGGATCTTCTCATTGCAGATGCGCATCGCATCTTTTTCCTTGGCACGGCTCTTCTCTGCCCGCAGATCATCCTCCTGCGTCGCCACGCGGATGACTGCCTTCAACGGCTGCACGACCCGGTCATCCGTCACCTCGCGGATCCCGCCGATCACGGTGCCATACTCGACTCCGCGCGCCGTCTCCACGATCACATGATCTCCGGCCTTGATCTTATAGCCCTTCGGGTCAAAGTAATAGACCTTCCCGGCATTTCTGAATCTCACTCCTACAATTTTAACCATGTATGTTCTCCTTTATGACAAGGAACAGAAGCTCCATTGTCAGATCAAAATTAACATTTGCGGCAAGGCGCGCCTTGGCGGTCTCGATCGCCTTCATGACCTCCTCGACACCCTCATAGGAGCAGACCCGTACCGTCTCACGGATCGTCCGGATCTCGTCTTTGAAAATAATGCCGTTAATATCGCGCGTCGCCTTGAAATATACCATGTCCCGATACCAGAGCGCCAGAATATCCAGATAGTCCTCGATCGAAACTTTATATTCCTGTACTTCCTTTACATACTCAATGATCTCGCTGATCTCCATCTTCCCGGCGTTCCGGATCAGGCGCATCGCCGATCCTTTGATGGAATTAAAATCCTCCGAAGAGGCCAGGCGGATCGCCTTTCCGATATTGCCCTGCGCGAAGGCCGAGCAGATATCCGCCTCGTAGTCCGGGATCTGCAGATGCTCCATCAGATATGCCTTTACCTGCTCATCCGGCACCGGCTTGAGCTGAAGCAGTACGCATCGGGAGCGGATCGTATCGAGAAAGCTCTGCTCATTCGTCGTCAATAAAATGATCACCGCATATTCTGGTGGCTCCTCGATCGTCTTTAAGATCGCGTTCTGCGCCTGCACCGTCAGCTTCTCTGCCTCCGGAATGATGTAAATCTTGTATTTTCCATTATAGGGACGGATCTGTACATCGCCTACGAGCTGCTCGCGGACATCCTCCACACCGATGCTGTTCGGCTTCTCATGTGTGAGATGAATGATATCCGGATGATTGCCGCTCGCTGCCTGCTGACAGGAATGGCAGCTGCCACATGGCCGCTCTCCTTCGCCCGTACACTGCAGCGCCATCGCAAATGCATCGGCTAACGTCAGCTTCCCGGTACCCTTTGCCCCGCTGAATATATAGGCATGGCTCACCTTTCCGGCCTCCATCGCCTTCGTCAGATGCGCAATCTCACGCTTATGCCCGATAATATCTTTAAATCCTGCCATCGTCGTCCCCTCCGTTTCATTGGTATATCTGATTCAGTATAACACAGAATCGCTTACTTTTCCAGTATCGTTGCGATATAGGACGCCACCTCATCCATGCAGATCTCCCGGTCGGCATTATTCAAAAAGCGCCGTGTGATCTCGACGGCCTGAAGCTTTTCCTCGGAAAAATCTTCCTCATCCGCGAGATATCTGCGACATACCTCCTTAAAATTCGGGTGCTCCTGCTTCTTTTCCCGCTTGATCGCACGCAGCAGCCGCAGCTCATCCTCCACCTGAATGTAGATCGGATATACCTTTTCTTTTCCATAATATTCCCGGATCTTCTGAAACGACTCCAGGGTGCCGAGTGCCAGATAGTTGACGTCCGCATCCGAGACTTCCGGACTGTCCGCCGTAAAATAGTACCACGGCCCGTACACGGTCTGATACGTGCGCAGCTCAATGACCGTTCCAGCCTGCTGCATCTCCTCCAACTGCGCCTCCGTCACGAAATGATACTGCACACCGTCCGTCTCCCCGGTGCGGATCGGCCGCGTCGTGTACATGATGAGCGGATGGAGGTGGAGAGATTCTCTTGCGAGCAGGTTTTCATAAATTGTATCTTTGCCGGAGGAGCTTTTTCCCATGATATAAAAAATGTTTCCCATAATCTTACCTGTAATTTGTGCATTTTTTTGATTTTATTTTGGATTTCTATATTCTTACTTCTGTGAGTAATGTACCCAACAGAATATTTACATTTTAGCGCTGCATGTCCACAACTCGGATTTCTTCTCCCCGGTAGTCCGCCATTCCCTCCAGCGCAAATCCATCTGCCCGGTACTGCAGCAGCTTTTCGAGCAATTCGCCGCTGATGCGTTCTCCCGGCACCAGAAGCGGAATGCCCGGCGGATACAGATAGACAAATTCTGCTGAGACGGTTCCTTCACTTTGGACAAGCGGCAGGCTCTTTTTCCCTGCATCTACTGCCTCCTGGATGCGCAGCACTGCCTCGTTTTTCCACATTGCAAGTGGCTGCGCCATCTGCTCTGGCCGTCGTTCCAGACCGGCGTCAATGCGGATCAGCGCCTCTGCCAGCCGATCCAGCCCTTCCTCCGTATCCGCGATCGTCGTGATCGCTGTCACATAGTGCTCCGAATCCATCTCCATCTCGAGCTGATACTGGCTGCGCAGAATTTCTGACAGCTCCGATCCGGAAAGGCTGCTTCGCTGCGTCGCGATCAGTATTTTTGAGCGGTCGTAGTCATATGCCTGCAGCTTTGGCTCTGTCCCTCGGATCAGCTCCAGAACCTGCAGATCCGAAAGCTGAGCACGCAATCGCTCCAGCCTTTTTGCAAATGCATCAAACAGCTCTGTTCCGTGCTCAAGCAGCAGCCGCACGCAGGCATCGATTCCGGCCATGAGCACGTAGCTCGGGCTGCTCGTCTGATAAATGCCAAGAAAACTTTTCAGCCGCTCCCGATCTACGCGCGTCCCCTGTACATGAAGAAGCGCCGTCTGCGTCAGAGACGGCAGCGTCTTGTGCACACTGTTGATGACCAGATCCGCGCCGCAGGAAAGCGCGTGCTCAGGAAAATACGGGTGCATCCCAAAATGAGCACCGTGCGCTTCATCCACGATCAGAATTCCGTCATGCTGATGCACAATCTCAGCAATACGCCTCACATCTGAGCACACACCGTCATAAGTCGGCGAGGTGATGAGCACCGTGCGAAGCGACGCATCCTTCTTGAGCATCTCTTCTACCTCATCCGGGTCGATCGCGCCGCTCAAGCCGCGCGTCATGTCTGCCGCCGGATAGAGATAGGATACTTCCAGATCATTCAGAAGTGCTGCGTGATAGGCCGCCTTGTGGCAGTTCCGCGCCATCAGGATCTTCCCTCCGCGCTTTGTCGCGGCTGCCACTGCCGCAAGAATTCCGCAGGTGCTGCCATTTACGAGATAGAAAGTCTCGGAGGCATGATAGAGATACGCTGCGCGCTGCTGTGCTTCCAGCAAAATCCCTTCCGCGTGATGCAGGTTGTCAAATCCATAGATTTCTGTGATGTCCATCGTATATGGATCAAAAAACGGGTGGAACTGCCGCTTGTGGCCTGGCATATGGAAGGGATAGGCGGCGGATTGTCCATATGTAATCAGGCGGTCAGCCAGACTCGGATCCGCTTCTTTTGATCGGTTCATTCTTTTTCTCCCTGAATCGCCGCCACCAGTGCATCCACCTGCTCTTCCGTCGTCGCCCAGCTCGTGCAGAACCGTACCGCACAGTGCGTCTCATCCACACGCTCCCAGACTTCGAACGCAAACTGCTCCGCGAACCGGTCCGCCACCTCATCCGGCAGCACCGGGAACTGCTGATTCGTCCACGAGTCCATCAGAAGCGGGTAGCCCTTCTCCAGAAATGCCTTCCGGATGCGCAACGCCAGACGGTCCGCCTGCTTCGCAAGCTTAAAATACAGATCATCGGTCAGCAGCGTATCAAACTGAATGCCGAGCAGGCGACCCTTGGCGAGCATGCCACCGCGCTGCTTGATCAGATAGCGAAAATCCCGTGCCAGCTGCAGATCCGTGATGACCACCGCTTCTCCAAAAAGCGCACCGCACTTTGTCCCGCCGATATAGAATACATCGCAAAGCGCGGCCAGTTCCTGCAACGTCACATCGTTTTTCGGAGACATCAGCCCATACCCGAGGCGTGCACCGTCGATAAACAGTGGCAGATGACATTCCCGGCACACCCGGTAGAGCGCGGTCAGTTCTTCCTTCGTATACAACGTTCCGTACTCCGTCGGGAAGGAAATGTAGACCATACCCGGCTGTACGAGATGCTCATGGCTCTCATTTGTCCAGTGGGCATGCCACGCTTCCTGAATCTGTTCCGCCCGGATCTTTCCATTTTCAGAAGGAAGCGGCAGCACCTTATGTCCGGTCGCCTCGATCGCTCCGGTCTCATGGACATTGATATGCCCGGTATCCGCCGCGAGCACACCCTGATGCGGCCGCAGAATCGACGCGATCACGGTCATGTTCGTCTGCGTGCCGCCCACGAGAAACTGCACCTCTGCATCCTTCTGTCCACAGAGCGCGCGGATCTTTGCCCGCGCCGCCTCACAGTAACGATCCTCTCCATAGCCCGGCGTCTGCTCCAGATTCGTCTCCGTCAGCCGGTGTAAGATCTCCGGTGCTGCGCCTTCACTATAATCACATGCAAATCTTATTTTTTCCATTTTCTTTCGTCTCCTATATCTCATCCTTGCTTATCCACACCACTTATCCCCGATAGCGGAATTTTCCACATGATCCACTGGTCGCTTCGGGGATCGTTGAACGTTCTTCTATAAATAAAATAGAAAATCACTTCCGCAATCGTACCATACCGTTTCCTCTTTTACAAGCTTTCCTTTTTCAGCTCTTCCAGGCTGTGGAACGTATATCCCTGCTCCTCCCACTTCGCAAGCAGCTCATCCAGAATATTCCCATTTGTCGACGATGTATTATGCAGCAGTACGATCGCACCTGGATGGATGCGTGGCAAAAGTTTGGAAAATGCCTCCTCCTTCGTCGGCTGCTGATCCTGATACCAGTCCACATAGGCAAGGCTCCAGAAAAACGTCTGATATCCGAGCTGCTGCGCCATCTTCAGGTTCTCCGTGCTGTATTTTCCCTGCGGCGGACGATAATATTTCGTCATCTCCTGTCCGGTGATCTCCCGGTACAGCGCTTCCACGCCTTCTATCTCTTTCTGAAAGGAATCCAGATCAGAGATCTGCGACATGTCCGGGTGGTGCATCGTGTGATTGCCGACCGTATGCCCTTCTGATACGATCTGTTTGACAAGCTCCGGATTATCTTTCAGAAAATTTCCGACTGCAAAAAAGGTCGCCGGGGCGTTGTGTTTTTTCAGCGCCTCCAGAATCTTTCCGGTATTTCCATTCTCATACCCGCAGTCAAACGTCAGATAAATCACCTTTTCTTCGGTATCCTGCGCATACCACGCATCATAGGCGGCCAGCTCCTCCACGGTCGCATTCGCCACCGGCCGCTGCCCCTCCTGCTGAAAACTCAACCCCCAGTTCTCCGTCCCTGCCGCGTGCACAAACCGTTCCCGGATCTGTGCCAGAATTCCTCCCGCCAAAAAAGCAGCCAGAAACAGAAGAATCACGGCTGCTCTTTTTTCCATATTATGTAGTTGTTCGTGTTCCTGCATGGCGTACTCCATACACTTTTTATCCAGTGTATGCGCGTTTTACAGGGTATAGACCAGTACCCCGGCGATGATGACCAGATTGCCGATCAGCTGCCCGCGTGTGAAATGTTCTTTCAGAATCAGATACGACAGCACCATGACAAACACATACGTGAATGTATCGATGACCGCACCGTACTTCATCGGCACGACCGTATAGGCATACGTATTGAGCAGAAGCACCGAAAACGAAATGCCATACGCCACGATGACCCGCCAGTTCAGATATTCATAAATGACACTCTTATAGGTCTTCCCGGCGCTCTGCTTCAGCAGCACCTGCGAGATCGCGGAAAAAAAGGTCGCCGCAAACATCAGTAATAAATAAGGAAGCATGCTCATTCTCCTTCTTCTTTTTGCTCTGCACTTAAAGATACGATGACGACTCCGGTGAGCACGATCGCGATCCCGATCACGTTGCGCATCGTCAGATGCTCCCCGAACAGAAACACCGCCCAGATCTGGCTCCAGAGCAGGTAAACACTCCGGTTCGCATAGCCGATGTTTAAGTCAAAGCGCTTGATGATCTTCTGCCAGCAGATGGCATATGCGAAGCAGACAAAAAACATCAGAAATACAAACACATACAGAAGCGGATTCGCAAGACCGCCACGGTTGTACTGGATCGACGCCATCTTGGAAAATACACTTGTGAAGGAAAACAGCGCCACACACAGATGCAAAAACAGATAATCTTTTACTTTCTCCATAATTCCTCCAGTGACGTCCCATCTACAAAAATGCAGCGGTATACTTTACGGACAATATTGTCCAACGCTTCCACGCTGTCCGCCTCCGCGACCACATGCCCGATCCGTGTCGTGCCATTCTCCATGGCCTCCACCGCGTGTCCCACGGGGAAATCCAGCGCGATGACGATGCCTTTATCCCGCAGCTTCTGCAGCCACTTTTCCTGAATCTGCGTGATCACGCCGTTTACCGGACTCATCAGAAGCTTTGCCATGCAGAAAACGCCCTGCTTCTCCGCTTCAAACTGCACCGGCTGTCCGAGTGCGTTCTGCAGGATTTTCTCATAAAAATCAAAGCCGTAGTACATGGAAATCAGCTCCGGGATACACGTCGCCCCGGTACGTCCGCCAATCTCGATGATCGATACCTTATCTCCATCGACGAACACATCCGCATTGACCGAACAGTTATCGAGTCCCAGCGCCTGCACAGCCAGCCGCATCTGCCGTTCGATCTCTGACAGTACTTTTTCGGAACCCCGATACGGAAATCCGTGTCCCGCCGGGATCGTGATCTTATCGGTATGATAGACAAATTTCTCATGCGGGGCTAAAAAGACGAGCTCGCCATTTTGTACCATCCCATCCACGCCGATCTCCGTGCCGCCGAGCATCTCCTCGACGAGCACATAGGGCTTTCTGGAACGATCCAGCGCATTGTCGTAGGCTTCGCGCAGCTGCGATGGCTCCCTGACAATCGTGATCCCACGGCTTCCGGAGCTGTCGACCCGCTTCACGACGACCGGATAGCCGAGCGCTTCTGCAGCCGCACATGCTTCCTCATAGCTCTCTGCCCGGTAAAATGCCGACGCAGAGACCCCGCCTTTCCGGAACGCCTCTTTCATTTTTGCCTTGTCCGTCGCCAGCATCGCGGCCTGCTCGGAAAGCCCGGCCAGATGCAGCCGCTCGCAGACATAGCCGATCGTCGCCACTGCCACATCCGTCCCGGTCGTACAGATGCCATCGACCTGTTCTTCCTCGCATACCCGGCAGATCGCTTCTTTATCGGTCGTGTTGATCTCATATACTTTATCCGCGACAGCAAAGCCCGGATATTCCCCCGGAATACTCGCCACGATCGTGTACAGCCCGAGCCGTTTTGCCGTCTTTATGAGGGGCACCTGATAAATGCTGGCGCCGAGTATCATAATTTTTCTCAATTTGTCTTCCTCCTGTTACCGTTCGTCCGGCTCTTCTTCCGTCTCTGCTGCCGCCTCGCTCGCTGCTGCATGAATCAGTGTCCGCACCTTCTCGGATGCCGCCGCGTCGGAATTGACCGTCTCGCGCACAATGTACTGCGGGGTATTGTTCAGAATCAGGATGATTTTTCCGAGGTACTCTCCGATGACGCCGAGCACCATGAGCACGAGGCCAAACAGCACGACCATCACGCATAAGGTCGATGACCAGCCAACCGGTACATCCGGGTAAATGATTTTATTTACCACGATGAGCACCGCAATGATCACGCCTGCCAGCCCGGAAAACAGACCGAGGAAAAACGAGATCCGAAGCGGGATCACCGAGAAATTCCAGTAGCGCAGCCAGAGGTTGATCAACTTTTTTAATGTATAGCCGGACGTACCGACTTCCCGTTTGAAGTGCTCGACCGGCACGTTCCCGATCCGGTGCGTCACCCGGTAAAAAATGCCGTCGATGTATGGATTGAAGCTGTCATACTTGACGACCTCCTTTTGCACCGCACGGGTGATGATCCAGAAATTGCTCGATACGATCTCTTTTGGGCGGTTCAGCATCACACGGGAAGTCACCTCATTGATCTTGCTCGTGAGATTTTTCATCCATGAATTTTTCTTCTGCGGATAGACGCCGTAGACCAGATCATAGCCCTCCTCGATCTTGTGGATCAGCTTGAACATCTGGGACGGATGCGTCTGCAGATCATCATCCATACCGAGTACATAATCGCCCTTTGCATAGTGCAGGGCTGCCATGAGTGCATTGTGCTGTCCGAAATTGCGCATCAGATTGACGCCACACACATTCGGGTATTGTGCACCGAGTTTCTGGATCTCCTCAAACGTGTGATCCGTCGAGCCGTCGTTGACGAGCACAAATTCACATTCATAGCCATCATTTTTTTCAAACTCTGCCATTACGAGCTCAACGACCTTGCGGATCGTCTTCTCTGAATAATAGCAGGGAATTACGACTGAAATTAACATGTTACATCTCCCAGGTTTTTCTATTATGGGCGTTCCACCCATCCCGAAATCTAAATACAGCTTGCAGAAAATAAATTTCCTGCAATCTGCCTTCAGATTTCGCTGCTGCGCTGAACTGTTTGAATCACATAATCAAAGAATAGCGGTGTCCCGCCGGTATGCAGGAACAAAATCCGGCTGTCCGTGATGCCTGCGGTCTTTAAATACTCCTGCATGCCCCAGAATGCTTTTCCGGTGTAGATCGGGTCCAGCGGAAGGCTGTTCACTCGGTACTGCTCCTTAATGCACGCCTCAATCCGTGCGTCGTATTTGCCGTAGCCCTCCTGCCGGTACTGATCCAGCAAGTGAATTTCCGACGCATAGTCCTTCGGAAGTGCAAACTTATGCTTTTCAAAATAGTCCCGGATGCCTTCCTCGATCACCTGATGTGCCCGCTTTGTCTCACGGGAGGAAATCATAATGCCGAGGATCTTTTTCTGATCGCCTGATCGCAGATGCCCGCAGATCAGCCCGGTCTGGGTCGCGCCGGTGCCGGACGGACAGATAATATAGTCAAATTGCTGACCGCACTCCTTCTCATACGCCTGAATCTCCGCATAGGCATCCGCGTAGGCAGTAGCCGCCGTTCCTTCATTTCCGACTCCGAATTTATTTCCATAAATATAATAAGGCTTCCCGCCGCGCTCCTGAATCTCATTCATCACGCGCTCGACCGTCTGCGCGATCTCCTGCTTTGTGCAGTTGACGACTTTCGCGCCTGCCCATTCGATCAGCGCCGTATTATTCGTCGCCGCTGCCTCTTCGTCCGCCTCATGGGAACAGATCATCACACAGTCCGTCCCACGGCTGCAGCAGAGATTCGACAGCACCCTGCAAAGATTCGAATGCCGGCTGCCATAGATGATCATCGTATCACAGCCCTTCGCCTGCATGTCCGCATAAAAGGCTTCGGAAATCCGCACCTTATTGCCTCCGATGGAAAATGGAAGCAGATCATCCCGCTTCACATAGATCTCATTGCCGCTACCGGCGTCCAACTTCAGTTTTTGAATTACGGTCGCTGTCATTTTTCTGTACACTCCGTTCTTTTTCGTGGTAAAAGCCCATTTGTTAATTATAATGCATTTCCGGGTGCCATGCAAGTACAGGCGTAATTTTCGGGAGAAATCGCCAGTAATCAAAAGAAAGCAGCCTGGCCATCCTCAGCCCTGCTGCTCTCTCCCATGTAAAGTGAACATTCCGCTATCCAATATTTGCAGAAATAATCTCCCATACCCAGTCCTGCTGGTTGCCAAGCACCCACTCAGCGATACCGCCCAGATCGTACGCTTTTACGAGTGATGCGCGCTTCGTGACAGAATCCGGATCTTCCAGCCATACCTGGCAGAAGCGCCCCTCTGCATCGGTCCACTCGGCGTACTGCTGCTCTGTCGCCTCATCGTAGGTCGATGTCACACCATTTTCCGTGAGCTTCTGCTGAGCACTTTCCATGCCAAGTGCCTCGCTCGTCACACTCGTCGAACCATCCTCCGCCGTCTGCGTATACCACAGCCGCGTGTAGAATGGGATCGCGCTGATCAGCTTCTCCTTCGGCACCTCCGTCAGGGAATTCTCGATACCCGTGCGCTCGAAGTCCATCGACGCCACACTGCCGACGAGATCAGACCCTGCATAGTGCTCGTCGTAGCCCATCATGATCACGTAGTCACATACCGTGCCGAGCTCCTTGCGGTCATAATGTTTCGAAAAGTCCATCGGCACCGGGACATCTACAGAGAGGACAATGCCGTTCTTCCGGCACAGGATCGACAGCTCACGCATGAACTGCACGTAAGCATAGCCTGCCTCCTGCGCAATGCCTTCAAAGTCAATATTGATCCCATCAAATCCAAGCTCCTGCGCCTGACTCACCAGATAATTCTGCACCTTCTGGCGGGCCGTACGTGAAGCCAGCAGCGTCGAAGTGCTCACATCCTCGCTGAAATTACTGATGAGTGCCCACACCTGCATCCCTTTTGCATGTGCAGCTTCCACATAGGAGGCATCGGCAAAGGACTCGATATCCCCCTCATTGTTCTGCAGGAAATACCAGGTCGGCGAGATCACATTCACACCGGTCACGGACTCTGTGTCCGAGGCAAATTCACTGTTCATCTCTGCGTAATTGATCTGATGCCATACGAGATTGACCTTGCCGTCCATATGAATGCTCGTGTAGTCCGGTGACGCATAGACGGTATCCCGCGTAGTCGTCGCGATCCCTTTTAAACGGCTGTTCTTCACATAGCCGATATAGCCGTCCGCTGTGAGAATCTGTGACCATTTATCCATCTGATCGAGCACAGTCACGATACTTCCACCGTTCGCATCCGTGATGATCGGACTCTTGATGCCACCACGGTAGCGCACCGCCGTATCGCCCTTCAGCTCTGCCGTCGTGACTTCTTCACTTCCATACGTGATGACGATTCTGGACGGCGTGTCATAAACCGTGCAGGCAAGATCCGAATACTGCTGCATGAAATTCATCGCCAGAAACATCCCGGAAGATGTCGTGCGCAAAATATCATAGCCCGCATCAAAACTCTCCCCGTCAATCGTATAGGAGGAGGTATTCGGCGCAATCTCAAACGTCTGCGTCGGCGTCGTAAATAACAGAAGCGATGCGGATGCATCCCAGTAAAACCGGGAATTCAGTTCCCGCTCCACAAGTGTATAATCAATATAAACATTTCCATCCTGAATCAGCGCCCGCTCCTGCGCAATGTGATCCTCTACAACCACCGCAGCTTCTGTCTCCCCGAGCTGCCCGAAATACTCTTCCGACGTCATGTGCTTTCTGGTCGGCATAAACTTCACCACGCAGACAATAAAAATTGCCAGAACCCCGATTCCGGCAAGCAGCGCCGCAAAAAAGCGGAAACGTTTTCTTTTATCTGTCATCGCTGTACCTCCCCTTATCCTGAATGCTTTCCACAGTTCCTGTGATTATAGCAGTTCTTTTGACAATCGTCATTAATTTCAGGGGATATTTATAAAAAAATAAGAAAATGCATTCGGAGGAATCGCAGTTTGAACGCTGTTTCCTTTCTTCTTTTTGGTCGGTCTCCCGTCATTTTCCCCTGTGCAGCTGATCATTTTTCTGGCGGATCTGTGCATTCCCTGGACGGCGCAGGCGACATTCGATCCTGCCCGTCCCATAAAAGGAGATGTCGTGATATATTTTTGCAATGTCCGCAGATTTCCTCTGATTTCACTTGCGTTCAATATAGAAATTGATTATAATGCGTAAAAGGTGTTCTGAAGGGATATATGGCTGGGAAGTACAGCGATAAACAAGATGATGACCAGAATAATCCTCCTTTCCGTAAGAAGTCCAATGAATTTTCCATATATCCTTTCTGTTATTAATTATATATAATATGTGTGTTAATTGCAAGCGTTTTTCCATCTTTTTCAACGCTGTATTTTTCGATTCTCTTTACAGATCGAAGGAAATATGTGTATACTGATAATGTAGGGGATTTCCCAAAAGTAAGGATGTGATAACATGAAAATCGAAAAAATCAATGACCGGCAGATTCGCTGTACGCTGACCAAAGAAGATCTGGCCAGCCGCGAGATCAAGCTCAGCGAACTTGCTTACGGTTCTGACAAGGCCAAGGCGCTGTTTCAGGATATGATGCAGCAGGCAGCCGAGGACTTTGGCTTTGAGGCAGAAAATATGCCGCTTGTCGTAGAGGCGATTCCAGTATCCATGGAGACCGTGGTGCTCATCATCACAAAGGTGGACGATCCGGAAGAACTCGACACCCGTTTTGCACGCTTCTCTCCGGAGGCCGATGCAAAGGCTTCCGATACCACTTTCCCGGATCTGAAGGATAAGATCGAGGGGGCAGACGATGTGCTTGGGCTGATCCGCCGGATTTCGGAGGCGAAAAAGCATGCGGCCCGTGAGAACAGCAACACGGCTCCTGCAAAGGAGACTGCCAAAGAGCAGCCTGCATCTTCGGAGCTCCTCGATGATGAAGAACTGCAGAATCTCACCCGTTTTTATATTTTCCGCACGCTGGATGACGCCATCCACGTATCCGCGGTACTCGGCTCCATCTACAATGGCCCGAATGCCCTGTATAAAAACCCGGAGAATGGCAGTTATTATCTGATTCTCCGCAAAGCGGACAGCACAGCCGAGCAGTTCAACAAAGTCTGCAACATTCTCTCTGAATATGCAGATATGGGACGCTATACACCGGGTCTGGATGCGCACTTCGCCGAGCATATGGAGACGATGATTGCCGAGCAGGCGCTGCAGAAGCTGTCTCTGCTCAATTAAAAGATTCGCTTATCAGGCATAAAAATACGTCGGAAACCGCAACAGGATTTCCGACGTATTTTTTTCAGTTAAGTCCTACTTTGCGGATGAAATGTAGCTCGCATTATCCGCTGTCTCGAGTGCCACGTTTCCGGTCGCCTCATACTCCTGCTTTAGCTCTTCATAGTCTGCCTGACGCTTCGCAAGGTAGTCCTCGATGTTGTCCTTCGTCAGCAGGATGCCAAAGCCGTCCCGCTCGGTCTTGCCATACATGATATTGACCATGAGATCTGCGACCACATTTTTATAATGGCCTTCATTCACAAAATTGTACGGATTCCGGTTCTCCAAAAGAAATCCGGAGAAATCCCAGATATCGGTGATCTGCACCAGCTCGCGCAGGTAATTGTAGTACTCCTGCCCTTCGAACTTATACATCTCCGCAAGGAAGGTCGGTCCGATCACCACCTTCAAAGTCACACCGTTTTCCTCGCAGAGCTCCTTGATCTGTTTCATCGCCGCGATGTTGTCATTGATCGCCGGGGCACTCGGATCCTTGCCATCAAATAGGTTCTTCAGACTCTTCGTATAACGCGGCAGGACATATTTGTCGACATACGCATCCGCGTCCTCATCCATCAGACTGTACGGATAGCTGTAATTCCGCTCTCCTGTGCTCAGGTTATCCATGCCCTTCTCCAGATTTTCTTTGCCTTCCATCGCATAGGAAACGGTAGAATTAATGTTCCGGCACAGATAGTTCAGATTCTCAAGCAGCAGATCGATGGCATTGCCATCCACGACCGCCGGCACCTCATAAATCTCATTCGTGGAGGAGCGGTCATACTGCTGCACTTCGATGCTGCTCAGATGAAGGGTGATCTCATCGATATCCGCAGTCTCGATCAGGTAGCGCGCATATGTGAGAAAGTCGGAAAAGCATCCATATGCAAAATAGAAATTATAATAATTTTTCCCGGTGTATTCCGAGAGCAGCTCCGTGCTCAGGACACCGGATTTCGATCCGCCGAGCACGACTGCATTGTATTCATCCTTATGCTTCTTAATATATTTACTTTTCGCAGCACGGGTATAGCCGTTTGCATCGACTTCTCCGGCTCCGCGCTCTACGGAAAAATATCCGGTCGGATCGATCGTGTAGTTGACCGCCATGAAAGCGGCCGTACCGACTGCGACGACTGCAAAAAAGAGGATCAGCCATTGTTTGCCTTTTTTCATTGTGTTCTCCATTCATTATAATGCGGACGTTTCGAGCGTTAATCCACAGACCGCCCTTGCAGGGCTCTTCGCCATCCTGGCACTTTTCTGCCGCTCGAAACTGGTGATCAAAATTGAAAGTATAAAAACTGTACTACCTGGTTCATCTGTGTGATGCAGGCGATGAGGAGGATCGCAGCGTAAAGGGCGGTCTTCCAGGTCGGACGGAATTTTTCCTGCATGGTCTTGGAGTTCGGAAGGAACCAGCAGATGAACAGGCCGATGAGCAGCAGTACCGTACATCTCCCATTTGCCTTTACAAATCCCCAGCCCTGCCGGAGTACACCGTACACACTGTGCTCCAGGGAAGAAACATTCAACATTCCGCGATAAACGTTCCATGCATCGGTAAAGGTATTCGCGACAAACAGCACGCGTGCCGCCACGACACCAAGTGCAGTCAGAAGATACGCCAGCGGGGTCGGAAAACGTTTCCCTTTCCGCTTCATCCAGCTCGCCGTGCAGACGAAGAAGCCATTGACCAGTCCCCATACGACAAAGGTCCAGCCTGCGCCGTGCCAGAAGCCGGATACGAAGAAGGTCGCCAGCGTCGCCACATAGTAGTTGCGCCATTTCGTTCCCTTTTTATAGACCGAGCGGAAAATATAGTTGCTCAGGAAGCGGGACAGCGTCATATGCCACCGTCTCCAGTAGTCCTGGAAGTTCCGTGCCTTGTACGGTGAATCAAAGTTGTGCGGAATCACGATGTTGAACATCATTCCCAGTCCGATTGCCATATCCGCATAGCCGGAAAGGTCGAAATAATACGACACCGTGTACTCAATCGAATGGAACCATGAGCCGATCATCGGCAGGGAATCGGTAATATTGCCGAAAAATGCCTGCGCGTCCGTCGTCAGCGGGTCTGCCAGCAGGATCTTCTTCGCACAGCCGATCGAAAAGAGAAACAGTCCGGCTGCCACATGTTCCGGATTCAGCTTCAGATTCCCCTCATCCTCAAACTGCGGAACGACCTCGGCGTGATGGATGATCGGTCCGACGATCAGCTGCGGGAAGAAGGTGATGAACAGCAGATAGTTGATCATGTCATATTCCTTCGTCTCCCCGCGGTACGAATCCACCAGAAATGCGATCAGCTGGAAGGTGAAGAAGGAAATACCGATCGGCAGGACGATGTGCTTTAAAGCATAATCGCTGCCGCTTAAAAAGTTCCAGTTCTCAATAAAGAAATCGGTGTATTTGTAATAGCCAAGCAGTCCGACATTTGCCAGAATGCCGATCAGCAGCAACAGTTTGCGCTGCGTCTTCTGCTCGCCATCCATACGGACGAGGCTCGTGCCGACAATATAGTTGCCGACGACGCTTCCAAGGAAGAACGGAAAGAAATCCGGGCTGCCCTGCCCGTAAAAATACAGCGATGCAAGCACAAGCCAGATCTTTGCAATCGAATAATAGCGGAACCGGTTCAGCAGAAAATATCCGCAAAAAGTCACCGGTAAGAAAAGAAAAATAAATTGGTAGGTTGAAAATATCATCTGTTTCTCCTGTACAAAGGCCAAGCAGAACGTGTTCGTCCACTTAGCGGTTTTCGGTTATGATTGTGTACTGCTATAACGGCATATTTCCATGTTTGCGCACCGCAGAAGGCATCTCCTCCGCGTACTTATCCGCAAGGAAGCGAAACGTCTCCGTCAGGCGCGCCGTCGTCTCCTCCGGGAGGATCACCTCATCCACATAGCCTTTGCGCGCCGCGATAAACGGATTCGAAAACTGCTCCTCATACGCCTGCTTGCATGCTTCATATTCCTTTTGCGGATCTTCTGCCTGCTCGATCCGATGTCGGTCGATGATCCGCACCGCACCCTCGGCTCCCATCACGGCGATCTCCGCGATCGGCCACGCATAGACCACATCCGCGCTCATCATCTTACAGTTCATCGCGATAAACGCGCCTCCGTAAGCCTTTCGCATAATCAACGTCACCTTCGGCACCGTGGCCTCAGAAAATGCATAGAGGATCTTCGCCCCATGCCGGATGATTCCATTCTGCTCCTGCTGTGGCCCCGGAAAAAAGGCCGGGACATCTACAAGCGTCAGAAGCGGAATGCGGAAGCAGTCGCAAAAACGGATGAACCGCGCCATCTTATCAGCCGCATCATAATCAATCGCTCCGCCCAGATACATCGGCTGATTCGCGACGATTCCGATCACCCGATGATCCAGCACACCAAATCCGACGACCGCATTCGGCGCAAACTCCCGGAAAATCTCATAAAAGCTGTCGTTGAGCAGCAGATTGTCAATCACGGCGTGCACATCGTAAGCACGTCTGGAATTATCCGGCACGAGTTCCTCAAAACGCACCGGAACTCTTGTCGGCTCCGCGCGATGAAAGATCCCGGCCAGCCATCCATTGGTTTCCTTCGGTGTCTGATGTAAGGCATCCAGCTCTGCCTTTGCCTCTTTGCTGCAGTTCTGCGGAAGATACGTCAGAAGCGTGCGGATCTCATCGAGGCAGGACTTTTCATCCTCACACACGACGTGTGCCACCCCGCTCTTTTTTCCGTGCACCTCACTCCCGCCAAGCTCATCCAGCGTCGTCTTAATGCCGAGCACCGACTCGACCACCGCCGGCCCGGTCAGGCACATCTTGCTCAGATCCTTTACCATAAAGACAAAGTCGCAGAGCGCCGGGGAATAGCTCGCACCGCCGGAACAAGGTCCCAAGATCGCCGCGATCTGCGGAATCACACCCGACGCCTTTACATGACGCTGAAAAATACCGCCATAGCCACTTAAGGAAAGGATCCCCTCCTCGATCCTGGCTCCACCGCTGTCGTTGAGCAGAATCATCGGTACGCGCATATCATAGGCCAGATCCTGAATCCGACAGATTTTCTCGGCATGCACCTCTCCGAGCGTCCCGCCAATCACCGTGAAATCTTCGGATGCCACACACACCTTTCTGCCATGGATCGTTCCCCATCCGGTAATGACGCCGTCTCCAAGAAATGTTTCTTTCAGAAGGGATGCACTGTCCTCCCGCGTCGCGTGGAGACTTCCGGTCGGATGAAACGACCCTTCATCCAGCAAATATTGAATCCGTTCCAGCGCTGTCAGCTTTCCCTTCGCATGTTGTTTGTCAATCCGTGCCTGTCCGCCGCCCAAGTAATGGCTGCGGCGCAGTGCTTCGGTCTGTTCTATTCGGTCTTTCCACATAAATCTGTCTCCATTATATTTCTATAGCAAGATGTTGGGGCAAACGGTATTTTGCGGGTCAATAAATCATGATGTCATGCAAGCATGAAACGCATGACCTTTTGACCCTTGTATCATATCAGCGGTGCCACAAGCCGCATCAGCTGCCCGACGACCCTGCGCGTCCATTTATCATGACGCACGTCGAATGGTGTCACAAGCTGACACTTCGGGAGTGTCGAACGGATGTCGTCCTCGATCGCCTGAATCTCCGGCATCCCATACAAAAGTGCCGCACACTCAAAATGCAGATAGAGGCTTCGGAAGTCAAGATTGATCGCACCGACAACTGCGCGGATATCATCACTCACAAACACCTTCGCATGGACAAATCCCGGCGTATACTCATAGATCCGCACACCAGCCTTCATCAGGCGCTTATAATAGGAGTGCGCCAGTGCAAATGCATACTTTTTATCCGGGATATGCGGCAGGATCAGCTTCACATCCACACCACGCTTTGCTGCATAGCATAAAGCCTGCAAAAGCTCCTGATCCGGCACCAGATACGGTGTCATGATGTGCACATACCTGGTCGCGCAGTTCAGGATTTCCAGATAAACCCGTTCCGCTGTGCGATCCGGTGCAAACGGATTCTCCCCATAGGGGAGGACAAATCCCTCCGCATTTGCTTCCTGATAAGGCTGTACCGCATGGTCCTCCGGTGCGGGCTGCAGATCCGGCTTCAGATACAATGCCATATTCTCCGTCTTTTCGGTCAGATCCCACATTTTCAGAAACATGACGGTAAACGTCCGGACCGCTTCACCGGTGAGCATCAGTCCTGCGTCCTTCCAGTGTCCGAAACGTTCCTTTACATTGATATACTCATCTGCAAGATTGATGCCTCCGGTGAATGCCACCTTTCCATCGATCACGACGATCTTGCGGTGATCCCGGTTATTGTAATGTGTCGAAAATATCGGATATACCGGCGAGAACACCTTGCAGCGAATCCCCATCCCACACAGATAGTTCGGATACTGGTAGGAGAGGTTAAACAGCTCATTCGTACCGTCGTAGAGTACGCGTACCTCAACGCCTTCCTCTACTTTTTGTTTCAGGATCTGCAGCACCTGATCCCACATCATCCCTTCTGCGATAATAAAATATTCCAGGAAGATAAACTTCTGCGCCTTTTGAAGCTGCAACAGCAATTCCTCAAAAAAGGATTCTCCACCCGGAAAATAGTTTACTTCTGTATTCCGATAAGTCGGATAGCCGTTCTTTCGGACATAATTGGCCAGCTGTGCCATCCGGTAATCTTTCGTGCCAAGCTCCGTGAGCACCTCCGGCTCCTGTGTGAGCATGCTCGCCGTCTCTTTATCAAGCTCCGCAATACGTGCGGAGAGCAGCGCCGTTCCGGGCTGAAGCTCACAATACAGATACATCAGCCCGCCAACGACCGGGAAGAGCAGCACAAGCGAAGCCCATGCCAGCTGAAACGTCGGATTCTCCGTGCGGTTCAGGATGATGAGCAAAATCACAAGCCCGAATGCCAGATAGCTGCCAAAAAATACATATACATACTTTGCCAGCACGTTCAGTCCGACAAACAACAGCAACACCTGCAGCAGAATGAACCCGAGCAGCAGTCCGGTCCGTCCGAATACGATATGCTTGATTCCGCGTTTTCCCTTGTTGATGGATGCGTCCTTCAGGTCGCGGATATCACGCAGATCCACATTTTGAAAATGGTTTTTCATCTTCTCCCCCTGACCAGTCAAAGCGGATATTCGCCATACGCTCCATCCGTCCATGCCATGTCTAAAAATCTTTCACGCAAAAATATTCCAGTGAGCATGCTCATTCAGGTCAGATCTTCATATAAATTTCCTTTGATACATACGCCTGTACGTAAATGCCGTCCGCCCGGTATTCTTCGGTCAGCAGCTCTCCTTTTTTCCGGATCAGCTGGATCAGGCCCGCCTTCTCGTACGGATATAAGCGCTCGATATAGATCTTCTGCTCACGCAGAATCTCCTCGATCGCGTGCCGGATGTCGTCCAGTCCCTCACCCAGCTTTGCCGATGCCGGAATACATACTTCCGCATGATGATCCCGGCAGGTACGCTTTTCCGTCAGCAGATCCTGCTTATTGAACACCGTAATGACCGGCTTATCGCCTGCGCCGAGCTCCTGTAAAGTCTCGTAGACGACGCCCATCTGAATCTCCATCTGTGGGCTGGATGCATCTACGACATGAATCAGGATATCCGCACAGCAGGCTTCTTCCAGTGTACTTTTGAATGCCTCCACGAGGTGATGCGGCAGCTTCCGGATAAAGCCGACCGTATCGGTCAAAAGGATCTCCTGCTTGCCGGAGAGCTTCACGCCTCGCGTCGTCGTATCGAGCGTCGCGAACAGCTTTGCATCCTCGAGCACACCGGCATTCGTCAGCGCATTGAACAGCGCCGATTTTCCGACCGACGTGTAGCCGACGAGCGCCACGATCTTCTGCTCCGATTTTTTCCTCTGCACACGGATCAGGTCCCGATGCCGGATGACCTCTTCCAGCTCCTGTTTCAGGCGGCTGATACGTGTCCGGATCAGACGTCGGTCCATCTCCAGCTTTTTCTCACCTGGGCCGCGCGTGCCGATACCGCCTCCCAGACGTGACAGGGAATTGCCAAGGCCGGTCAGACGGGCCGCACGATAACGCAGCTGCGCCAGCTCGACCTGCAGCTTGCCCTCGCTGGAAGTCGCATGCTTTGCAAAAATATCCAGAATGAGCAATGTCCGGTCCATGACCTTGCAGTCCAGCTCCTGCTGCAGATTATTCAGCTGAGCCGGGCTCAGTTCATCGTCGCAGATCACGCCGGTCGCTTCCGTCTCCCACAGAAGCGCACGCACCTCATCGAGCTTTCCTTTTCCAAGATAGGTCCCAGGGTGAATACTCTCCCGCCGCTGGATCACACTGCCTGCCACCTGCGCCCCTGCCGTGGCCGCCAGTTCTCCCAACTCGCGGACAGACTCTTCCGTGTCATCCCCGTCTGCCTCCTGTACACCGAGCAGCAGCACCCGCTCCTGAATTTCGTTTAATTCGATCAAACTCTTTTCCTCACTTTTTATTCTCTTGTCGACAGGAAGGTCCATTCCTTCTGCCCCGCCTCATCTGCCGGATAGCTGGCAACATACGCCTCTGCCTTTGTCTTTGCCGTCGCAAAGTCCAGCTTTTTTTCATAGGCTACGATCTCATTGAAATACAGATCCTGCTTGCCTTCCTTCCCGTCGAGTGCCAGTCCCTGGCTGATGTAGGACAAGGCCCCGTCATAGTCCTCATCTGCAATCGCACAGAGCGCCAGCCCGTTATAGCTGCCCACACTTTCTCCGAATTCTGTCTGCATCTGACTGTATATATCTTTCGCGTGCGCATAATCTCCCTGCGCCAGGTACACCCGGCCGATCAGATCCATAGCCGGCTCATATTTTTGCTCCACCGGGACAATCAGCTGACTCTGGGCCTGATCGTAGCTTTCCAGGTAATAGTAAATACGTCCGCGATTGTAATAATCCTCCAGCTCTTCTCCCTGGATACTCAGGGCACTCTGCAGATAATCCCCGCCAACGCCGGAGAGGTTCATCTGGCTGTACGTCTCATAAATATTCAGATACAGATCGTAGTCTGACGGATCAAGTGCTACTGCACGGTCAAAATCTTTTTTGGCATCATCCGTATTGCCCTCGTGCAGCTCACTGGCTCCACGCAGATAATAGGCATCTTCATTTCCATCGGATGCTTCCTCCAGCAGGGTCGTACATGTATCCACTGCTTTTTCATACTCTTCCAGGCGATACTGCGCCGCAGCCAGATACAGCCGCAGATCCAGCTTGTTTTCCGGCATTTTATCGTCGGCTGCCGAAAGCGCAGAAGTAAAGGCACGCTCCGCATCCTCGTACTGCGCGAGTCCCATGCAGGACAGTCCGAGCCCCCGGTATGCCAGCATCTCCTGCTCGCCATTTTGCAGCGCCTCCGTAAACAGCTGCTGCGCCTGCGTATAATCCCCGCTCTCTAACGCCTGTACGCCCTGCGTGGTCTTATCTCCGGTCGCGCCGCCCATCGCACAGCCGCCAAGCAGTACCGATACGGCAGCCGCAGCGATGACAATGTTCCATTTCTTCATATATAAATAGTAATTCCTTTCTGGTGAACTATGAATTGCTATCCCTATTATACCGATTTTCTTCAAATTGTAAAGAAGGCCGCAGGCCATTCCAGCCTGCAGCCCACACCTGATTTTTCTCTACTCCTGTGTAAAGCGGACATTCGCAATCTATCCCTGCAGCCTTGCTGCGGGGTCCAGCTTCGTTACTTGTAAGATCATAAGGAATCTTCCCGCAAACGGGCCCCTCCTTATGATATGTCATGAACGCAGTCGTCTCGCGATCTGTCAACGGGAAGAATGCTTGTCTGCGTTCATATGTACATCCATCTGCTGATAGGGGATATGGATGCCCGCCTCATCAAACGCTTCTTTGATCTGCTCATTCAGCTGCCACAGAGCCGGAAAATACTGATCCGTCTTCACCCAGCAGCGAAAGCCAATCACGACACTGCTGTCCCCTAATTCCGCGACAAATACCTGTGCCTCCTGATCGTGCAGCACCAGCGGATGCTCCGCAAGCAGCCGCTGCAGGACTCCTTTTGCCTTCTGGATCGAATCGTCATAGGAAATCCCGACCGTGATCTCCAGCTTGCGTCGGTCTGCCGCCGTCACATTTACGATCACATTGTTGGCCAGATTGCCGTTTGGCACGATGACCTTGCGGTTGTCGATCGTGTGAAGCGTCGTATAGAGGATCTCGATCTTCTGTACCGTCCCCTCCTGCCCCTGGGTAATGATGTAATCACCGATCTGAAACGGCTGAAACAAAAGAATCAAAAACCCACCGGCGAGATTGGACAGGCCGCCCTGCAAAGCAAGGCCGATCGCCACGCCGCCGGATGCTACCAGTGCCGCCACCGACGACTCTTTCAGTCCGAACTGCATCGCAATCCCCAGAATCAGCGTCAGATAGAGAATGATTTTCAGCATGGATACCACAAAGGTCGCCGCTCCCGGTGACACATGGCTCTTATCCAGCATCGCCCGCACAATGCGCACCAACTTCGCGATCAGCTTCTTCCCGATCACATAGATCAGGGCGCAGATGATGATCTTCACGATCAGCTCCGCAACTCCCGGAAGATGTCCACCCAGATAATCCATGACTTTTTTCAGCATTACCTCTGCCTGCATGTGTCCTCCTTACAGCTCGTGGTAATACGGACAGATATCTTCATAATGGCCGTCTTTCATGCGAAAGCCCTTCGGGATCGTCCCGAGCGGAAGAAATCCGAGCCGCTCATACAGATGACGCGCATGGATGTTCGTCGCTACCACTGCGTTAAACTGCAGGATCAAAAATCCATGTTTCTTCGCCTGCACAAGGCAATCCGATACCAGTTTTTCCCCGATATGCAGCCCGCGTGTGTCACGCGACACCGCATAGCTCGCATTTGCGATATGCCCGCACCGTCCGACATTATTTGGATGCAAAATATAAAGCCCGTATACCTTCCCGCTCTCTGAATCTTTCGCTACCGCGCTGTAGGTCTGGGCCGCAAAGAAAGCACGTCCGCTCTCAAGATCGAGCAGTTCCTCCTGTGGAAATGCCACACCGTCCTCCACGACCTCATTCCAGATCCGGACCATCTCCGGAAGATCTTCTTCTGTATATGCCTGTACCATGCTGTTCATATGCACTCCTCCAATTTTATTTGACTTCCTTTCGCCACTGGTGAGATTCTAACATAACCGTCTTTCTGCTGTCAATCATCCTGGAGGCGGCATCTGCTACGGACGCTCCGGACTGTTTTTTTCGTAGAGAAACTTCTCCGGCAGGGTCACGTGGAAGTCCCGCGCCAGGTCACGGAAGTCCTGCGGTGTGATCGTCTGGCGCTTCACACCGGTCATAGAATAGACCTTGACGAGAATTTCCGCCGCCTTCTCCACCGTATGCATCAGGCCAAACGTCAGATCGAAATCCTCTCCGGAACAGAACATGCCGTGATGTGCCCAGATCGCGACATCGTACTGCTTCATCAGCTCACTGGTCGCCACCGCGATCTCTCTTCCGCCCGGCACCATCCAGCCGACGACACCGATCCCGGATGGAAATACGACCGGACACTCCGTCGCCATCTCCCATAGTTCCCGCGTAAATACTTCATCCGTAAGTGGCAGCACAAACGTCAGCGCGATCACATTTGCCGGATGCGCATGGTAAATGACCCGATGCTTCCCTCCGGACACTTCTTTTTTTACCTCATGGTTCATCAGATGGCTCGGCAGCTCACTCGTCGGGCGCCCGCCATGCACCAGTCCCCAGCAGATACGGTATTTGTTTCCTGTCTCATCGACTTCCAGAATGCAGGCTGAATCCGCCGGATCAAGGATTACATTCCTGAAATATTTTCCACTTCCAGTCACCATAAAATATTCTCCGGCCAGCTTCGGCACACGTGTCCCGATCTCCTTCCACTCACCGTCCATTTGAAGGAACGGACGGACTTCCTCCACCTCTTCCGGCTTTAAGCGGTAGGAAAGATTTCCTCCGTTGCGCTCATGCCAGCCCTGTTCCCAACCATCATTGCACATCCGGATAAAGCCCCGGACAAAGCTGATTTCTGTGATTTCCATAACAATCCTCCTGTTTAGATACGTTTCACCAGCACGTCCTTCTCATACGCCTGTACCTTCTCATACCACGCACTGCGCACCGGTGCGCCACAGCTTTCGCAGAACCGATCCCATACTGCCCCAAACGGCATCGTCTTTAATTCCTCCTGCAGCATCAGTACCTCGGTCAGCCTTCCTTCCTGCTGAAGCGTCGTCAGATGTGCATTCGGGCAAAGCAGCGCATAGAGCAGCGCTTTTCTCATACTGCGCATGCCGACCGTCCACGCCGCGATCCGGTTGATGCTCGCATCGAAAAAGTCCAGCCCGATCAGCACCCGGTCCAGCGCATCGTTCCGCACGATCTCTTTTGCGATCTCTTTCGTCTCATCGTCAAATAATACGACATGGTCTGAATCCCAGCGCACCGGTCTTGTGACATGTAAGGCCAACTTCGGGAAAAACAGCAGCATCGAAGAAATTTTATCTGATACGACCTCTGTCGGATGATAATGGCCATTATCCATCAGTAGAAGGATCCCGCGGCTTGCCGCATAATTGACCGTAAATTCAGAAGAACCGACCGTATAGGACTCCAGTCCGATGCCAAATACTTTCGATTCAAGGCTGACGAGCACGTTTTCTTTATCATAAGGGATCGAAAGGATCTGATCAAGTGCCTCTTTGAATCTTGCCCGCGGTGACAGCCGGTCCGCCGGAATATCCTTATACCCATCCGGAATCCAGATATTCATCAGGCAGGGCTGTCCCAGTTCCTTTGCAAAATATTCAGAGATCCTAATACACGCCTGACAGTGCCGGATCCAGAAGGCTCGTACCTCCTCATCCGGGCTGGATAAGGTCAGGTTGTCCTTTACCATCGGATGCGAAAACAGCGTCGGATTAAAGTCCAGCCCCAGTCCACGCTCGCGGGCAAACTCCACCCATTTTGAAAAGTGCTCCGGAAGCAGCGCATCCCGGTCTGCAAATTCCCCGTCCTTAAAAATCGCATAGGAGGCATGCAAATTCAGTTTGGCCGCCCCCGGTGCGAGTGCCAGCACCTCATCGATATCTGCCATCAGCTCCTCCGGTGTCCGTGCCTTTCCCGGATAATTTCCGGTCGCCTGGATTCCTCCGGTCAGTGGGCCTCTCTGGTCAAATCCGCCGACATCGTCTCCCTGCCAGCAGTGCAGAGAAATCGGAATGTTCTTCAATGTCTCCAGCGCCGCATCGGTATCGACGCCAATCTCCTTGTAAAGTTCTTTTGCCGCTTCGTAGCGTTCGGTTGTTGTCATCGTATCTGTCCCCACTTTCTTTTTTCATAGGCTTTTGCCTTTATAAAACTGTAACGTTCACGAACTTTCAGTGAATATTCCGCCTGTCCTTTCTCATTGGAAGCGTTATGTCAAGCGGATATTCGCAATCCGCTTCGCTACTTGCTCATTAACCGAATAGCTGCTTCGCAGCTTATCAGGAGTGGCTTGATTCGGTTAAATTGCAAATATCCACTTTAACTTTCCCCGTAATACTTCATCTCACAAGACTGTAGAATGCATGTCCGCGCTTCCCGGTAATCTGCAAACACTCCCGCCGCAATCATCTGTGCCGCGAGATTGCCGATCGCCGTCGCCTCTGCCGGGCCGGCCAGCACACGCAGGCCGGATTTTTCTGCCGTCAGCTCATTTAAGTACGCCGCATTGCTTCCGCCACCTACGATGTGGATCTCCTCGTAATGGGTATCAGTCAGCTGCTCCAGCTCTTTGATCGCCGCCGCATAGCTCTCTGCCAGACTCTGGTAAATGACTGCCGCCAGCTCACCCGGCGTCTGTGGCATTGGCTGCATGGTACGTGCACATTCCTGCTGAATCGCTTCCGTCATTGACTCCGGTGCGAGAAATACATCCGCATTGACATCCACCCGCGATGGAAATGTCTGACTCTCCCTCGCCAGATCGCAGAGCTCCGAAAACGAATAGTGCTCCGGCAGTTCCCGCCGCACCGACTGGATCATCCACAGCCCCATGATATTTTTCAAATAGCGATACCGGTATGCATAGCCGCCTTCATTTGTAAAATTCGCCTGTCGGCTCGCCTCCGTACAGATCGGCTCCTTCTGCTCCACACCGATCAAGGACCAGGTACCGGAGCTGATATACAGCGTATCCTCCTTTTGCGACGGCACTGCCAGCACTGCTGAACCCGTGTCATGCGTCGCCGGAAGCACAACCTGACACGCATAGCCGACTTCCGCTTCGATCTCTTTTTTCAGCCATCCAACGGTCGTTCCCGGCATCGCAAGCGCTCCAAACAGCTTTTCCGGATATCCCAGCCGTCTCAAAAGCGCCCGATCCCACTCGTTTGTATGCGCGTTTACGAGCTGAGTCGACGTAGCGTTCGTATACTCCTGCACCTTTTTACCCATCAGCAGAAAATGAAAATAGTCCGGAAGCATCAGAAACGTCCTCGCCTGCTTCAGATATTCCGGGTGCTGCTGTTTCACCGCCATCAGCTGGTAGATCGTATTAAATGGCTGCTTCTGAATCCCGGTAATGGCATACAGTTCCGCCTCTGGAATATGCTGGTACACCAGCTCATCCATCCCCTGCGTACGGCTATCCCGGTAGCCATATGCCTCCCCGAGCAGTTCCTCCTTCTCGTCAAGCAGTACATAATCCACCGCCCACGTATCGACACCGACGCTCGCCGGAATCTTTCCGATCTCCTTGCAGCGCCTCATCCCCGTCAGGATCTCTGCAAACAGCCGCTTCGTATCCCATATGAGATGCCCGTCCTTCTTTTGCATCCCGTTCTCAAACCGATACACCTCTTCCAGCCGAAGCTTTCCATCCTTGATCCAGCCCAGCACATGCCGTCCGCTGGATGCCCCAATGTCAATTGCCAGATAATATTGCATGTCACCCCTCCTGCTTTCATTTTTGTTATCACGTTTCCCCCCGCTGTCCCCGCGGTTCCTTCTGTATTTTCGCCCGGCACATTCATCCACTCTATTTTAACATATTCCGATAGAACCGTCAGGAATTACTGCTCTGCTTTCTACATATTTTTCAAATACTTTACTTCTTTGCTCTTTATAAATTTTCTGATTTTATCACTTTTTCCTGAAAATAGAAAAACTTTAAGTTTTTTCAAAAAAAGCGCTTGCATTTTTGAGTTTCCAATGCTATACTAAACAGGCTGAAACACAGAGTGCTTCACAATTATTATCGATGCGTGGCTCAGCTTGGTAGAGCGCTGCGTTCGGGACGCAGAGGTCGCAGGTTCAAATCCTGTCGCATCGACTCCTTGGCAGGGGCACCGGAAACATTTAAGTTTTTAGTTTCCGGTCTTTTTCAATCAAACTGCTTTACAATTATATATCGATGCGTGGCTCAGCTTGGTAGAGCGCTGCGTTCGGGACGCAGAGGTCGCAGGTTCAAATCCTGTCGCATCGACTCCTTACAAAAATTGCTGGAAACACTGATAAAATCAAGGTTTCCGGTCTTTTTTATGTTCGGAGCAGGCATGCAATCTTCCGCTGCATGCCAGATAAGGCATTTGCTGACATGGGCCTCTCTAAGTGTGGCACGATTCAGTTATCACTTTTCATGCGCACTCCTGCCACAATCGCATCTGAACAAATACCAAAAGTCACAGCATTTTTATTCTAGTCTTCATAATGTCCCTTACAAGAAATAATTTTGATGTTCTGCAATTCATCTATCTCATATACTAATCTGTTATATTCGTCTATTCTCCTCGAATATTCAGGACGATTCTTTAATTTCTCCGGCTTTCTGATTCCAGTCAATGCCCCATTACGCTTTATATCTTCCAAAAGTACATTAATTTTCTTTAATGTCTTTCTATCCTGCACCTGCCAGTATAAATAGTCCTGAAACCCCTGTGTCGTAAAAGTGAAATCATTCATATGCTACTTTCCCATAAAATCTATAATTTTCTGTGTTGGCTTCCAGTTATCACTTTCCATTGCTTTCAGCTCTTCCATGGAAAAAGAAATGGTTTTGCCCTGTTCGAGTTCCTCATGACTTCTGGCCAGTTTTTCAAGGTATTCCGCATTCCTTTTTGCTTTTAGCAAATCATTGTATTCCTTTTCAGAAATAACTACAACATTTTTATTTTCTTTACGTGAAACGATTACCGGTTCACCATTAAAGGCATAATCAAAATATTTCTTTAAGTTGGCTCTAATATCCATTTGTCTTGTTGCTATCATGCCATACCTCTTTCTGTACCTAAAACAGTACGCTTTTTAGTACATTTATTATATGTTATTATTATGCACCTGTCAATCGTTCCTATATTGAGAACTCACCATTTTCTAAAATCAAAGGCTCTACTGTCATTGCAGTTCCATAAACACGATAAACTGCAAATTTCTACTTTATACATGTAGCATCCTTCCTTTTTTATAATCCTCTTTAATTATACATAAATTATAAGAAAATGCAACTATTTATTTTTATAATCTCATTCTTTCCTTCACTTCCAGCAAACTCTCGCACACCGCCATCGTCATCTGTTCGATCTCCCCGGTCGGCTGCAGCAGATCCGGCACCATGACGGGCATCATACCGCCTGCGTGTGCAGCGCGAATGCCATTGTAGGAATCCTCGATCACGATCGTCTTTTCCGGCTGCGCTCCGAGCGCTGCGCACGCGGTGAGAAATATTTCCGGGTGCGGCTTGCTGTGGCTGACCATATCGCCGCAGATGACCTGATCGAAATAATCGCGAATACCCGCGTCCTGCAGCTCTTTTAAGACGCTCGCCTGCGCTGTCGAAGTCGCCAGAGCGACCGGAATGTGCGCCCCCTTTAAAGCTGCGAGCAACTCCCGGCCACCTTTTTTCACGGTCAGACTCTGCTCATAATACGGTCCGAAAAACAGTTCCCGCATTTCCTGCTTATATGCCGCATATGGAAAATTCTCTCCATAGGTATCCAGAAAAATGCGCACCGTCGCCTCCTGATTCAGCCCGAGGCACTTCCGGCAAGTCTCCTCGATATGTGGGATCCCATACTTTTTTGCCACCTCCTGCCAACATGCTATGACGACCTTCTCTGTGTCAAAGATCACGCCATCCATATCAAATAATACTGCTGAAAATTCCGGAAACTGTCTTTCCATGATATATTCCTCATCTTTCTGTAATTTGCGCTGCAAGGTCAAAGCGGATATTCGCACTCCATCCCTGCTGCTCTGCTGACGGGGCTGGCTTTGCTACTTGCTTCCTTCGGGTCAAGTGGATATTCGCAATCCGCTTCGCTACTTGTAGGATCATAAGGAATCCTCCCGCAAGCGGGTCCCTCCTTATGATATGTCATAACCGAATGCTGCTTCGCAGCTTATCAGGAGTGGCTTGCACCACTCCTGATACAAGCAAGTCCCAACCCACTGCTTATTGCTTTGCGCAATTGAAGCAGGGGACTTGCTTGATTCGGTTAAATATTTCTCTGCGGACAACGGAAACATACCTGGCTCGTTGCTCGCAGCCGTCACTCCCCGCAGCAACGCTACGGAGATAAGTGGTAACGATAAAATACATAAAAGGCAGCGCCTCTTTTAAAAGAACTGCCTTTTCACCGTAATGATAGTCATTCTGGTATACATTGTCAATCGTTTATTCTCTTGTCAAAGCGGATATTCGCAATCCGCTTCGCAGCTTATCAGGAGTGGCTTGATTCGGTTAAAAGCAGATATTCGCAATCCGCTTCGCTACTTGTAGGATCATAAGGAATCCTCCCGCAAGCGGGTCCCTCCTTATGATATGTCATAACCGAGCAGCTGCTTCGCAGCTTATCAGAAGGAGTTTGCACTCCTCCTGATACAAGCAAGTCCCAACCCACTGCTTATTGCTCCGCGCAATTGAAGCAGGGGACTTGCTTGGCTCGTTAAAACTACTTGCGGGTTTCTCCTTAATTCTGCTAAAATAATGATTAGGTGGATAACTACTCCACGAAAATTTCAAAACAGGAGTTCCTCTTATGATTACACTAAACGATTACCTCTACTCCGGAGACACTCTGCTCCGGATTCTGCAAAAATACATTGAAGATTTACGAAAAGAAGCACGCAGGACCCGCAACGAGATCGACCTTGTGCACTGCAATTTTCTCCTCCAGATCCGGGAGCTGCTCGAACACAATGATTTCCTGACTGCTCAGTCGCAGCAGATCCGGGAGTTCTACAAATATATGGCACGGGAATATCCCTTCCTCGCCTTCACATTCAAGGGGCGGATCAAGTCCCTCATCCGGGCGGAAGAAAAATTCAACGGCTATATCGTCGAATTTATTTACGATTATTATACACAGCATGATACCTATCCGCCGCTCTCAGAGCTGAAAAACCGTCTGAGCTGTTTCCGGGATTTCATCGCCTACCGGATCGTCATTTCCATGCCGCGCTGCCATTTAGAGCGCGAAGAAGACCGGGAAGCGCAGGAACTAAAGTATCTGTATGAGATCGCAAATGTCCTTCCATCCTTCTTAGAAGAGCGCGGCTTCACCGTCGAGCCTGCAAATGGAGTAAAGGAGAGCACCTCTCCACTGCTGAACGACGATGCCAGACCCTATTACCGGGACTACATCTGCGAACAGAATGTCTACGGCTACCAGTCGCTCCATATCACCTTTTATGACAACAGCTCCCGCTCCTACATGGAAGTGCAGCTGCGCACCAAACGTATGGACGACATCGCTGAAATCGGCCCGGCCAACCATCTCGGCTATGAAAAGCGTCAGGAAAATGAGCGCGCCAGAAGAGACGCCGTTCCGGTCGGAGAAAACATCTACTTCGACGAAGCCTACGAGCGCGGCATGCAACTGCTCCAGCTCGACCTTTCCAAGCTCGATGTCAACATGTTCTCCGCCATGAACAACAGCCTGATCAACGACGGCTGCGGCCTCTACCGCGGACGGCTGATCCTGCCGTATGAGCATCTGTCGCGGTTTCAGAATGATTTGATTGACTAAAACACGGGCGCAGGTCTATTGCAACCTGCGCCCTCTGTCTGTTCTTTTTCTTTCTTTTTTAGCGGTACCTCGGCCCATATGCCCGGCACGCAGCCAGATCGGCCGCTTCCAGATCCTTTGTCCCGAAGGATGCCCATACGTGCGGGCGGAAGATCGCTTCTTCCGGTACGTTGTGCATCGTGACCGGAATCCGGAGCATGGAGGCCAGTGTGATCAGGTCGGCTCCGATGTGGCC
>JAQXGF010000093.1 GCA_029006155.1 Lachnospiraceae bacterium | reverse complement strand
GCATTTCTGATTTCCTTTTCATATCCCGTATCCTCCCTTCACATTTTCATCATCTATCGATATCTGGCTTGCTGCTACGCATAAATAAACGCTTTGTTGCTCCTGATTTACCGCAACAAAAAAACACCCAGATCACTCCGGTTCTGCTTCACCGAATATCATCTGAGTGTTTCTTACTTCTTTTTATCCATCCACCCTGAAGCGGATATTTGCCATCTGTCTCTGCCGCTCATCCCCAAAGCCCCGAACGGCCGCATTCCTCCATCCCGTAAATTTCATGTCTAACAGTATCTTATTCACGGAATGCGCATTTTATTCCTGAAAATGAGAATTCATCGCCTCGCCCTTCACATACTCCAGCACCATCTGCTGCTCCATCCGTAAAATCTCAGGAATAAGGGCATCCGTCTCCTGCGGGTAAATCAGGCCACTCGCGAGCTTCTGCATCATCGTAAGCATCATGTACATCGTCCCTACGAACAGCTGCTGCTCCGGGATGTCTGTGCGGAGGGTGTGATCGGTCTGCGCTTTCTCCCATGCCTCGTGAAACAGATCGGAGAACTGCGTCACGCTGTTGTAATACTCAGTCAGTGCTTCCGGTCTGGCATGCTCATGCAGTACGAATTGGTCAAAGTTCGCATTAAAGCGCAGCAGGTCCTGATGTTCTTTATATAATAGAAAATAGCTGTCAATGAAAAAGCAGAATTCCCCGTAAGCCGTCTTTGTTGCACAGTTCTGTTCTGCATAATTCCGGCGGATCTCCTCTGCGAACTGATCCCATTTGCGTGCGCCCAGTTCCACACAAAGCGACAGCTTCGTCCCGAAATACCGGAATATCGTCGCCACTCCGATCCCTGTGGCAGAGGCAATGTCATTCATCGATACCTTTTCAATCGTCCGCTCTGCAAACAAGGTAAATGCCGTCTCAAGTACCTCACATCGGCGCTTCGCCATCATATTGCTGATCTCCTCACGGTATTTCATCTGGATTCCCTCCTCGTATCTTTTGTTTTCTCTGCAACTGTGAGTGTTCGCATAGATTGTTATTTTATCATTTTTTTCATGTTGATACCAGCACTTTTTTATTTTTATGACACCCGATCACTGATTTTCTTTGTTATCTGCCAGATGTCACGCTATCTTAATTTTTCCCGATTTTTGTCGTTTTTTCTCACTTTTCTCTTGCATATTTTCGTAAATTCCTTGTAAATCCCCCCTTTTCATGCTATCATAAATCTTATAAGGCCAATTGCTCCGTTGGCACGAAAGACCGGCACAGCGAAAGGAACGTGACGTATGGATACAAATATTTTTATGCAGGATCAGAAGCCTGTCTCATTTGAAGATTATCTGCAATACAATGAAAAGAGCCGGGGGAATCTCGGGGAAGAGCTGCCGGTACTCGTATACCGGATGCTGGAGTACTCACTCCGCGAAGAGCTCTGCCAGCGCTTCGGAAAAGAGACACAGATCGATGTCTTCCGAAACGCAGGTCGCATGGCCGGAGAATATTTTGCTAAACATATGCTGAATCTCGACCAGCCACTCGACTCTTTTGTCAGCGAGCTGCAGGAAAAGCTGCTCGAGCTGAAGATCGGTGTGCTCCGGATCGAAGAGGTCGATGAGGCGAGCGGCCGGATCATCCTGACCGTATCGGAAGATGCAGACTGTTCCGGTCTGCCGGTACTCGGCGAGACGGTGTGCAATTACGATGAAGGGTTTATCTCCGGTATTCTGTCGGTATATTCCGGGAAGACCTATACTGCTGTGGAAGTAGACTGCTGGGCGACCGGCGACCGTGTATGCCGCTTCCACGCGAACACGACCGATGACGAATGAACAAAACTGCGAGCTTCTGTTTCAATATCTGAAGAGTATTCTCTATGATCCAAAGGTGCAGGCAATCGATCCCGGCAGTCTTGATGCACCCTATCAGAAGCTCGGACTCGGACTGCAGTATCTGGAAAAGGCCGTAACGGAAATGAAAGCTTACTCTGAAGCACTCTCAGTCGGAAAGCTTTCTGTCCCCGTACCACCCCGCGACAACTTTCTCTGTGAGAACCTGAAAAATGTCCATGCAAACCTGAACCATCTGACCTGGCAGGCAAAACAGGTCGCCAAAGGAGATTATTCGCAGCATGTTTCCTATCTGGGTGAATTTTCCGAAGCGTTTAATACCATGACCCGTCAGCTGCAAGAGCGTGAACTTTCCCTGAAGCAGGAAGCAGAGGCAGAAAAAGAGCATGCCCGCATGATGGACAGCTACAATCATCTGCTTATGGAGCTGATCGCACGCAGTGAGGAGTCGATCATGGTCATCAGCATGACGGACCAGAAAGTGCTGTACTGCAACGGAAGCGGCAGCATCCGGATCTCCCCGGATGAGCTCTACTCCCTTTGCATGCGGCAGCTCCCTCTGACACAGTCCGAGACTACTCCCGGTCAGGAGACCTATCGATGGACCTGGGAAACCGAAGATGCAGAACAGCGCTTTTACCGGATCACGACCGGACTGATGCGCTGGGAAGGTGAACGTGCCTATGTACACATTGTCCGTGAAGTGACGGCAGAGAAAAGCCGCGAAGCCCGTCTGGAGACAGAAGCTTATCACGATACGCTCACCGGCATCTGGAACCGGAATTTCTTTCAGGAAAAAGCACAGGAACTGCTCGATGCAGGTGGTGCTGTCCTGTTCTGCTATTGCGATCTGGATCATCTCAAATATATCAATGACCATTACGGACACCACGAAGGCGACTGGTATATCCGTTTTTTTGCGGACTGCGTCCGACAGTATATCCGGCACGAAGATATCTTTGCCCGCATCGGCGGTGATGAATTCTGCATCATCATCCCGGACTGTGCAAGGGAAACTGCAGAGGAAAAGCTATCCATCATCCAGAAGCAATTTGCCGGCGATCTTTCCCGGCCTTATCCAAAAAGCTTCAGCTATGGCCTCGTAGAAGCGCCGGCAAAGCATGCGCCGATGAATGCGGAATCACTCATCCAGCAGGCTGACACGGCTATGTATATACAGAAGCGAGAGCACAAACAGCAATATCTGACCAAACTTTCCTAAAATCAGGGAGGCGATATCGCCTCCCTGTCTCATTTCATTCTTTTTTATTCTGGGGCTATTGGAAAAATACTTTCTACCCCTCATAAAATCCGCATCCGCACTTTCCATGCTTCTTGACATGGTACAGTGCCTTGTCCGCATCTTTGAAAATACTGTCGCCCGGATTCTTGCGGTCGGAAAATGCCACTCCGACACTTAAAGAAACACCCGGAAGTTCATCATCCCCTGACGCCAGCGCTTCATTCACCCATTTGATCTTATCCTCGATCGTATACTGCAGATCACTCGTCATCTCAACCATGATGATGGAAAACTCATCCCCGCCGATCCGACAGACATAATCAATGCTTCGAAATGCACTCTGCAACAGATGTGCCACCTTCTGCAGAATTTTATCTCCTGTCGCATGCCCATACGTGTCATTTACATGCTTGAAAATATCCACATCGACGATAATCATTGCAAACGGACTGTCGCCATTCTCATAAATCTTCAGCACCTTCTCAAAGGAACCACGGTTCAGAAGATCGGTCAGCGCATCATGCTCCGCTTCATGCCGAACCAGCTTCTGCGTCTCCTGATTCTCCAGATAGACTTTATTATAGGTCTCTGCAAGGTTCTGCAGCTCTGCAGCACCGATGACCGGAAAGATCACACCCTGCTTGATACACTCATTGTAGCGAACCAATGGCTTTACGATCAGCCGGCGCACGATCAGGCAAATCGCGAGCATCAGAACTGCCAGCACCGCGATACCGACCTCCAGCTTCAGATACATGTCAGAAAAAATGGTCGAGGCACGTCCCTGACTGTTGCGGGTCTGCGCAATCAGTCCATCCATGCATTTGCTCACATCCGCACTGATCTCCGTCCGCGCGCTCTGATACGTATCATCACTCACAAGCTCCTGCGCCCGCGTATGCTTTTTGCCCGTATCCAGCGCATCATCGGCCGCAGAGAGCTCTACCTGCTTCAGCTCGTCCGGCCACATATCCTCCGCCTCGTCATTCGCCTCCGCTTCCAGACGCATCGAATAATATTCCGTCTCCATCAGATTTACGGAACAGTCCATCGCATCCTGCAGGGCAAGAAATGCATCTTCCCCGTCAAAATACGTCTTCAGGTCTTCCAGCGCATGTTCCCTGCGCTTCGTCTCCTTTGCCTCCTCAAAATACAGCTCCCGGTACTTCCGTTCCCCGGTCGTCGTATAGAGCCGTACCTGTTCCGTCAGGTAATCCGAGCCGTCCTGCAGCTGTTTTGCCGCCTTTTCACAGATAATATACTGTTCGGTCGACTGCCGAAGCACATGGAATTCCTTTTCCCCCATCAGAGAAATCAGCACAAACAGAAGCGAAACTACAACCGTCACTCCGATGCTCCATGTGCTCACCCGCTGAATCCTGACTTTCCGCTTCATCTCCCTTTCCTCCCCATCGCACATCCGATGAATCCTGCTGCCATCTATTTGTCACAACCGCCTATATTTACTGACTATTATACCGTTCCCCATGACGAACCGCAACAAAAAAGTTGCTTTTTCGACAAATATCGTCAAAAACAGTACCACTGCGTTCCCTATAAGAAATATGTATAAAACCCTTTTATTTACAGATACTAATTCCAGAAACGGATCGTACCATAAATGGAGGAATTTTTTTATGAAAGCCACTGGAATTGTAAGAAGAATCGATGACCTCGGACGGGTCGTGATCCCAAAAGAGATCCGCCGGACACTGCGGATCCGGGAAAGTGACCCGCTGGAAATTTTTACAGACCGGGAAGGGGAAATCATCTTAAAAAAATACTCCCCGATCGGGGAGCTTGGAAGCTTTGCAAAAGAATATGCGGAAGCACTGGCCTCTGCTTCCGGCCAGAGCATCTGCATCACAGACCGGGATCAGGTCATCGCCGTCGCAGGCGGTATCAAAAAGGAGAGCATCGGTACCCCGGTCACCGGACAGCTCGAGGAGATCATGAGTGAGCGGGAATACGTCATCTCGGATGCCCAGTCAAAAAATCCTGTGAAAATCACCCGGGATGACCCGGATGAGACGATGCCGCAGGTCATCAGTCCGATCCTCTGCGAAGGAGATGTGATCGGATCCGTAATCCTGCGCTCCCGCGATGTCCGGCATCCCATCGGGGAGACCGAACAGGCACTCGTCAAATGTGCTGCCGGCTTCATGGGACGGCAGATGGAGCAGTGATCAGCGGATACGAGGCAGATTCCACCGGTATCTCGCCGCAAAATATCGCAGGAGCATCACAAAAGCAGCGCCGGTCATCATGCTGCCAAGGCGCGGCAGATACGGATAGATCAGCGCAAAGAGCAATCCACCGGCCAGGGAGGCCACTGCATAAATATGCTTTACAAAAATGTACGGCATCGTTCCGGCCATCATATCCCGGATCATCCCTCCGCCGACTCCGGTGAGGACGCCTACAAAGACGACGAGGAAACGGTTGTCTCCGTATCCGGCGTCGATCGCCGCACTGCTGCCGACCACGGTAAAGATCCCAAGGCCGATCGTATCGCAGATCAGCATGATCCGGTCATACCAGACCGCAAAGCTGCCGGAAAAGAGCTGCTGCCGGATATAAACAATAAAAAACAGGATCGTCGACGTCGCTACCGCCGCCAGTGCATACGAGGCATCCTGAAACATGACCGGCGGCGTGACCCCAAGAATCAGGTCGCGGATCATACCGCCACCGACCGCGGTCGTCACACCGAGTACATTTACCCCGAACAAATCCATCTTCCGCTCGATCCCGAGCATTGCACCGGATGACGCAAATGCGACCGATCCGAGCATTTCCATAATGTAGATCAGAAGATCTGAATAATTCATAACTTCCCCCTATTCCCTTCTCTTATTTTCCCCATGGCGCAAAGACGCAGGGCCCACAGCAACTGCCGCAGTCCCTGCGTCCTGTGTAAGAATTCAGCTCTATCTATGCTTCTTCGATGCGGATCTCTTTGATCACCGGCATCGTAAGCGGCTTGTTCCATGTATCCGGTCCGGACGTCGGCACATCCGCGATCGCATCCAGCACCTCAAAGCCGGAAACCATCTGTCCAAATGCCGCATATCTGCCGTCCAGCTTTATCGCATCCTGATGTACGACAAAAAACTGTGTCCCAGCCGTATCGTATGCGTCATCCCGTGCCATCGAGATCGCACCGCGGATATGGCGAATCGGATTGGGAATCCCATTTTCTTCAAATTCCCCTTTGATATGCCAGTCGCTGTCGGTCATGATATCGTTGTCCGGAGAACCTCCCTGAATCACATAGCCTTTTACAATTCTGCACCACGCAAGTCCATCATAAAACCCGCTGCGTGCTGTGTCAACAAAATTTTTTACCGTAATCGGAGCAAGCTCTGGATACAGCTCAAAGACCATATCTCCAAAGCCCTCCGTAACTATCGTACAGCGCATATTCCCTCCTGTATGAACCTGTAAAGCAAAGACAAATCCCCGTCCATACGATATGGGCGGGGATCTGCCAGATTCACGATTTTAGTGTGCAAGAACCTGTGCGTCCTTGAAGTAAATGTTGGAAGAAGAGGTCATGTAAACGCCCTTTACATAATCCTTCAGCAGATAGTTGTTCGACTTGTAGTACAGCGGAAGTACCGGATACTCGTTGGATGCGATCTCATCTGCCTGCATAACGAGCTCTGCGAACTTCGTGCTGTCCTTCTCTACCTTGATCTGATCAACGACTGCATCGTAGTCTGCATTGCTGTAGAATACGTTGTTGGATACATCATCGGTGTAGAGCAGCGGCAGGAAGCTCATCGGGTTGACATAGTCTGCGCTCCATCCCATTGCTGCCACATCATAGTCACCAGCCTGTACTGCATCGTAGAATACGGCCCAGTCTGCAGAAGTTACCTCTACCTGAATGCCGAGGTTCGTCTGCCACATCTCTGCGATCGCCTCTGCGATCTTCTTTACGTTGTCGTCTGAGTAGAAGGAAAGCTGTACGGTCGGGAATCCCTCTCCGTTCGGATAGCCAGCCTCCTCAAGTGCTGCCTTTGCACCCTCTACGTCAGCAGTAGCAGAAAGTCCGTAGTCAGAACGTCCCTCTGTAATGTCCTTACCGTCAACGACATAGCCCGGAGCGAGGAAGCTGTAAGCCGGCTGTGCCTCGACCTGTGCCACGTTGTTGATCAGAGACTCACGGTCAATCGCCAGGCAGAGTGCCTTACGCACGAGCGGATTGTTGAACGGCTCTTTTGCACAGTTGATATCGTAGTATACGGTTCCATAGCTTGCCTCGATCTGTACGCCTGCATTTTCTGCTTTCAGACGTGCATAGTCGCTGGACGGTATGGATCTCACACCATCTACCTCACCGCTCTCATACGCGGTCAGTGCTGTGGAAGTATCCAGAATGTAGCGATAGTTGATCTTCTGAAGTGTTACATTTTCTGCATCCCAGTAGTTCTCATTTTTCTCAAGTACAACATTTTCACCCATGTTCATCTCGGTGATCTTAAACGGACCGTTGCAGATGTAAGTATCTGCTGCGTTTGTCCACTTATCGCCGTTGGCTTCGATCGTTGCCTCCTGTACCGGGTCGTATACCCACATACTTACGAGGTCTACGAAATACGGGCACGGAGCCTTGAGGTCAAATTCCAGAGTCGTATCGTCGAGCGCCTTGATGCCGACCTCGTCTGCGGATACGCTTCCGTCATAATATTCCTGTGCATTTACAACGTAATCGGAGATCATATTTACATACTGCGCGGTCGTCTCCGGTGTCAGGACACGCAGTGCAGAATATACATAGTCCTGTGCGGTATGTGCGCTTCCGTCACTCCACTTCAGGCCGTCTCTTAAATGGAAGGTATAGACCGTCAGATCATCATTGACATCCCAGGACTCTGCCTCACCCGGAACGACCTCACCTGCTGCATCATAAGTCACAAGACCTTCAAAGCAGTTGATCAGGAACGGTGTCGCAAAGGAGTTGTTCGTCACGTTCGGGTCGATGCCATCCGGCTGGTTGTTCAGCACGAACGTGATTTCCTGTGCATCTGCGAGTGCCGCATCTTCAGCGGTTCCCTCATCCGCACCTTCCGTGTCGGCCTGCATCAGGTCATCGATCGTGGTTGCACCTGCGACAGCCGGAAATGCGCTTGCGCAGATCATTCCAACTGCCAGAAGAAAGCTCAGTCTTTTTTTCATTTTCTCTCCTCCTTGTGTGGTTGGCAGCACGCCGTATCCCGGCGCCTGCGGTGATGAAATACATCTATGTTTCAGAGCACGCGGCTCTTAAAACCTCTTAATCATATGATACACGGATTAAGTCATACTTTTTCATGCAAGCATGAAACGCATGACTTTTTGACCCTTGTATCATCAATATAAATGACAGGCCACCATATGGCCGCCGCCCATGTCCTTCATCTGCGGCATCTCCTGTGCACATTCCGGCTTCGCATACGGACATCTCGTGTGGAACCGGCAGCCGGTCGGCGGATTGATCGGACTCGGGATATCACCCTCGATGCTGCTCTTTACCTTCTGTCTTGCGAGCTTCGGGTTCGCGACCGGAATACTGCCGAGCAGTCCCTTCGTATAGGGATGCAGTGGATGCTTGTAGATCTCATCTGCCTCCGAGAGCTCGACGAGCTGTCCTAAATACATGACACCGACATCGTCCGATACGTAACGTACCATCGAGAGGTCGTGTGCGATAAACAGATAGGACGTCCCCTGCTCCTCCTGATAATCCTTCAGAAGATTGATGACCTGCGCCTGAATCGACACGTCCAGCGCGGAAATCGGCTCATCACAGATCACGACATCCGGCTGCAGTACGAGCGCCCGCGCGATGCCGACCCGCTGCCGCTGTCCGCCGGAAAATTCATGTGCATAACGGCTGGCATGCTCCTTCGTCAGTCCGACACGTTCGAGCATCGGGTAAACGATTGCATCTGCCTCACTTTTTTTCTTTACAATGCCATGTGCCACCAGCGGTTCCGCGATGATGTCGCGCACCGTCATACGGGCATTCAACGAAGCATATGGATCCTGAAAGATCATCTGCATCTTTTTGCGCAGCGGCTTCAGCTCCTTCTGCTTCAGACTGGTAATGTCCTGCCCGTCCAGCAGCACCTTTCCGTCTGTCACATCGTACATTCGGATGATCGTGCGCGCGCAGGTCGATTTTCCACAGCCGCTCTCGCCGACCAGACCGAGCGTTTTGCCTTTCTGCAAGGTAAAGCTCACGCCATCTACCGCATGGACGATCTGCTTGCCGGATATTTTAAAATGCTTGGTGAGGTTCTGGACCTCCAGTATGTTCTCTCCACTCATCGTCTGTCCCTCACTCTTTTGTTTTATCCTGTTTAAACGGATTGTGTGCATCCGCCGGTGCGTCCTCATACTGCAAAAAGCAGCGCGTCTGATGCCGTTCCCCTACAGAAACAAAGTCCGGAAGCTCTGCCGCACAGATGGCACGCGCATACGGACAACGCGGTGCAAACGGACAGCCCTTCGGCGGATTCGTCATATCTGGCGGGGAACCCGGAATCGGCTGCAGCCGGACGCTCTTATCCTGCTCGATATCCGGCATCGACGCCAGCAGCCCCATCGTATACGGATGGCCCGGATGCTCGAACAGATCATCGATCGACGCCTCCTCCATCACAAGACCGCCATACATGACGACGACACGGTCACAGAGCTCTGCCACGACACCAAGGTCATGCGTGATGAAGATGATGCTCGTCCCGTATTCCTGTTCCAGCTCCCGCAGCTGCCGCAGGATCTGATCCTGAATCGTCACATCCAGTGCCGTCGTCGGCTCATCGGCGATCAGCAGCTTCGGCTTATTCGCCAGTGCCATCGCGATCATGACACGCTGACGCATGCCACCGGAAAACTCATGCGGGTAACAGTTGTACCGCTTCTCTGGCTCCGGAATCCGCACCTTGCGGAACAGCTCCAGCACTTCCTGCCGGATCTCCTCCTTGCTGCGGTCCTTGTGATGCTCTTTGATCATCTCTCCGACCTGCTTGCCGACCGGGATCAGCGGATTGATCGAAGACATCGGATCCTGAAAGATCATCGAAATTTTCTCACCGCGGATGCTCCGCAGCTTCTTTTTATTTACATTTATGAGGTTCTCTCCCTCAAACAGGATCTCGGAGCCTTCCTTGATCACTGCCGTATCCGCCAGCAGTCGAAGGATCGACATCGAAGTCACGCTCTTGCCGCTTCCGGATTCTCCTACTACACCGAGAATCTCTCCTGGATTGACAGAAAAGCTGACGCCGCGCACGGCCTGTACTTCACCATTGCTCGTCATAAATGAGGTTCTGAGATTTTTGATCTGTATTACCGGTTCCATACTCCGCCTCCTACTTTTTCAGTTTCGGATCCAGTGCGTCACGCAGTCCGTCTCCGATAAAATTAAAGCCAAACATAATCAGGCAGATCACAAGTGCCGGAATGAACAGCTGATACGGACAGGTCCGCAGATTCTGCGTCGCGTCGTTGCACATCGTACCAAGACTCGCGAGCGGTGGCTGCAGGCCAATACCCAGATAGCTTAAAAATGCTTCCATGAAGATCGCCGACGGGATCAGCATCGTGACGGTCACGAGGATGGAGCCCATCGAGTTCGGGATCAGATGCTCCAGAAGAATCGTCTTCGTCGAAGAGCCGATCGTCTTCGCCGCCATGACGAACTCCTGATTTTTCAGGCTCAGTACCTGGCCGCGCACGACACGCGCCATATCGACCCAGTAGGTCGTACCGATTGCGATGATAATGCTCTGGATACCCGCGCCGAGCAGCACCATGATCAGGATGACGTAGAGCGTCAGCGGAATCGTGCTGATGATATCGACGATACGCATCATCACCGTGTCGACCATGCCACCGAGGTATCCGGAGATACCACCAAAGACGATGCCGATCACCATATTTACGACAACCGCGATAAATGCGACCAGAAGCGATACCCGTGTGCCATACATGAGGCGGGTCAGGATATCACGGCCAAGGCTGTCTGTGCCAAGGATATAGGAACGGTTCCAGACCTTCGCGGTCTCATAGATGACATGCGTCGCCGGGTCTGCGATCAGATACGGCTTGATCCCATAGAAAAGGCCGACCTCTTCACCGTTGCAGTCAAAAATAATCATCGAAGAACCACTCTCCTCACGCAGCTTCGTCAGCTGACGTCCGAGCGTACCGTCCGGATTGACCCATACGACTTTCAATGACTGAGTAATGTACAGGTAGCCGGAATTGTCCTTTGTCACATAGACCGTCATCCGCGGTGGGATGTTGACCAGATCCAGATCCTGCTTCGAATAGCTGTAATCCGTAAAAAACGGTCCGATAAATGCAAAAATCAGAAGCGCCAGAATCAGGATCAGTCCCGCGATCGCCGTCGGCTTATGACGGAAGCGAAACCATACATCTCCTGCAAAAGTGCGGTTCTTTGTCCAGATTTTCTCCCGGTCCTCGTTCGAGGACTCAAGCAGTTCCCATTTGTTTTCCATTGTATCTGTGTCCTTTTCTTATTGTAAAATCTTATTCATACTTGATTCTCGGATCAATCAGGCAGTAGAAAATATCCACAAGGAATACCATCGCCAGCAAAAACGCCGCATAGAATACGGTCACACCCATGATCGTCGTGTAGTCACGCTGGGAAACACTGTTGACAAAGTGCACACCCAGACCAGGAATCGCAAAAATCTGCTCTACGACAAAACTTCCCGTCAACAGGTTCGCGATCGTCGGCCCAAGCACCGTGATGACCGGGATCAGGGCATTTCGCAATGCATGTTTGAAAATAACCTTTGTCTCCGAGAGCCCTTTGGCACGCGCCGTCCGGATATAATCCTGTCCCATGACTTCCAGCAGGCTGGAACGCATCTGACGCGCCAGATAGCTGACAGAGTAGCCGCCCAAGGTAATGACCGGAAGCACATAGCCCTTCCAGCTGTCCAGTCCGAATGTCGGCAGCCAGTTCAGCCGGAATGAAAATACATAGATCAGAATGGAAGCGATAACGAACGACGGAATCGTGACACCGATCGTCGCAATGCCCATGACCAGCATATCCTGCCATTTTCCATTTTTCACCGCAGCCAGCATCCCCAGAGGCAACGAGGCCAGCACAACGAAAATGACAGTAATGCCTCCGAGCTTCGCAGATACCGGAAATCCGTTGGAGATAAAGTCCGTGACCTCCTTACCCGTGTATTTGTAGGATGGTCCCAGATCCCCGTGCAGAATCCCCACAAGATAATCGAGAAACTGCTTCGGCAATGGATCATTCAGATGATATTTCTCATTCAGCGCCGCCTCTACTTCCGGCGTAACCTTTCGATCGCTCGTAAACGGCCCGCCCGGAATCGAATGCTCGATCACAAACGTCAGCAGAATAATCATAAACAACGCGACCAGCATCATGCCAAGGCGCTTCAAAAAGTAACGAACCATAGCTCCTCCACTCCATTTGTTCATAATATTTTAATATTTTGCAATTTTACCACTTTACCACATCAATGTCAATTTTTGTTTTTTATATGACGGACATTCGTATTTCTGAGCGCTACACAGATGTGGGGCGAGCGTTTTTTGAGGGAGATTTTAGTGTGGATTTTACAATATGAATATGCTATATTATATATGGAAAGGAGGAATACGATGGCTTTAACGCAGGAAGATTTGCTGGCAATTGGAAATTTGCTGGACGTAAAGCTAGAAGCAAAACTGGCTCCCATCAAGACAGACGTGGCCGATCTCAAATCTGATGTTGCCGGGCTCAAAGACGACGTTGGCACTCTCAAATTAGACGTCGCCGGACTCAAAGACGATGTCGGCACTCTCAAGTCGGACGTCACCGGGCTCAAGGATGATGTCGATGAACTCAGAACAGATGTCGTCATTCTCAAAGACGATGTCGGCACTCTCAAATCGGACGTCACCGGGCTCAAGGATGATGTCGGCATTCTCAAGTCGGACGTCACCGGGCTCAAAGATGATGTCGGTGAACTCAGAACAGATGTCGTCATTCTCAAAGACGATGTCAGCACTCTCAAATTAGACGTCGCCGGACTCAAAGATGATGTCGGTGAACTCAGAACAGATGTCGTCATTCTCAAAGACGATGTCGGCACTCTCAAATCGGACGTCACCGGACTCAAAGATGATGTCGGTGAACTCAGAACAGATGTCGTCATTCTCAAAGACGATGTCGGCACTCTCAAATCGG
>JAQXGF010000092.1 GCA_029006155.1 Lachnospiraceae bacterium | reverse complement strand
GTCTAAGTCGATCTCTATCGTGTCATCTGGCTTTTGCGCGAGCAACGAGGCAAGCCGAGATGCTTGCATCTCGATTTGCCGACTGCCGCGTTCATCGAGACAAGTACTCTTGTCTCAATGTTGGGACAAAAGAACAACCGTCTCCACATGAACAGTCATCGGAAACAAATCATACGGCCAGCAGCCTTCTGCCTGATAGCCATGCTTTCTCAGATAAGCGACGTCGCGCGCCTGGGTCTGTGGATTGCAGGAGATGTAGACGATCTTCTTCGGGGCGAGGGTGACGACAGAAGATAAAAATGCCTCATCGCTGCCTGCGCGCGGCGGATCCATGAATACCACCTCCGCACTCTCTCCGGCTGCTGCCATCTCTGTCATAAAAACGCCCGCATCATTTTCGTAAAAGCGTGCATTTGTCACGGCATTCATCTTTGCATTGCGCACTGCATCTTTCACCGCATCTCCATTCAGTTCGACACCGATCACCTCTTTTGCCTTTCCGGCTGCAATCAGTCCGATCGTACCGATGCCGCAGTAGGCATCGATCACCCGCTCTTTTCCACTTAAGCCCGCCAGTTCCATCGCCTTCGCGTAGAGCTTTTCCGTCTGTACTGAATTAATCTGGTAAAAAGATTTCGGAGAAATCCGGAAACGACAGCCGCAGAGCTCATCCTCAATGTAACCCTTGCCATACAGTACCGTCTCCCGGTCTCCAAGTACCATGCTCGTCTTTTTGTCATTGACATTCAGCACGATCGTCGTGATCTCCGGATGCAGCTTCAGAAGCGCTTTAACAAAATTGTTCTTCGACGGAAGGATCGGTGAGCCGAGCACGAGCACGACCATGACCTGACGGGTCACATGCCCGACACGGATCAGGACATGCCGGAACAGACCATATCCGGTATCCTCATTGTACGTCTTGATCTTAAAGGATTTCAGCAGATCCCGGATATCCCGGATGATCGCGTCCGCTTTCTGATCCTCCAGCAGGCACTCATCGACCGGGATGACATTGTGTGTTCCCTCCTCATAAATGCCAGAGACGATCTGTCCGTCCCGCTTATGTGTAAAGACGGCATGCACCTTATTGCGATAATGCAGTGGGGATTCCATGCCCGTGATCTTGTGCACGGTACAATACGGCTTCATGAGGATCGATACCTGCTTCTGCTTCTTTTTCAACTGTTCCTCATACGTCAGATGAAGCAGCTGACAGCCACCACATTTCTTCTCCACACGGCAGATCTGCCCCGGGATCTTTTTCTTTTTCGGAGTCAAAACCGGTGTCGAGGATTCCGCTTTTAAAAACCTTGAACCTTCCGTGTTTCTCTCGACTGGTCGTTTTCCGCTGTTCTTTTGAAAATTTCCTTTTTTTTCTTCCGGCGCCGTCCATTTCTCTTTCTTCGTGTCAAAGTGTGCTTTGCGGCTATCGGCACTTTTGCCTCCTACCTCTGTATTTTTTTCAAAACGACTCTTGCCTGTTCCATTGCTAAATCGCTTTTCCTCAATTTTCTTACCGTCTCTTTCGAAACGTGTCTGCTTTCTCTCACTTCGTTCTCTGCCTGCTGCAGATGACCGCCGCGGCTCTTTTTTCTGATTCTGTTCTCGCATGATTCATCTGATCCTTTCTTACTAATATATCCTAACCAATATCGTAACTGAACCTGTCTCACTTATAGCACAAGCCCACCTGCTACTCATTACTTTCCACAATCGAAACTGGAAACTTACTTGACCCGATTAATCCTGTATTTTCTACCAATCTATAAATGAGTAAATTTAAAATCCGCCAATAGCATTTGATTACTTCAGCATTTTTCACAAAAGTTGGTGGACAGCATACTTACATCCCTTTACACCTCACACCTTCATAATTAAACGCCGGAATAAAGCTCTCATCCGCCGTCGCACCCTCCTGATAGAAGCCGTTCTCCACGCCGATCTCCGCGGCATAGTCGAGCAGCCGCTCATATTCCCGCTTCGTCACACGGCGGTTCAGGTTCGGGTCGGCAAATTTCTCTGACATCGGTGTGTACTGATTCATCATACTGATGTAAATCTGGTCTCCGTAAGTCTCATGCAGGTAGCCTACGACCTTCTTCGCCTCCCGCACATGACCCGGCAGCAGAAGATGCCGCACAATCACGCCGCGCTGCATGATCAGACCATCCGGTGCAAATTCCGGCCGCGGCTGCTGACGCACCATCTCCGCGATCGCCTCCATCGCATACTGCGGATAATCGGGGGCATGTGAATACGCCGCTGCCAGTTCCGACGTCAGATATTTCAAATCCGGCAGATAAATATCGATCAGCCCCTCCAGCTGCCGCAGTGTCTCCGCCTTCTCATAGCCACTGCTGTTGTAGACGATCGGGATCCGCAGCCCCTGACTCTTTGCACGATCAAGCGCCCGGATGACCTGCGGCACGTAATGTCCCGCCGTGACGAGATTGATGTTGTTGGCACCTTTTTCCTGCAGCTCCAGAAAAATCTCAGAAAGACGCTCTTCTGAAATCACCAGCCCGGCCTTTCCCGATGCGATCTCCCGATTCTGGCAGAAAATGCACCCGAGCGCACAGCCAGAAAAAAAGACCGCCCCGGATCCGGCGCGGCCCGACAGGCACGGCTCTTCCCACATATGCAGGGCTGCCCGTGCGACACGGATCTGATCATCCACATGGCAGCGCCCCTTCTGTCCCGCTGCCCGGTCTGCCTGACAGGCACGCGGGCATAACGTACATAATGTATGTGAAAATTTTTGCGTATCGCTGCGTTGCTCTTTTTTTATCTTATCCATAAATTTCTAAATCCTTGTTTCTATCTATGATAACTGTTTTGCCTGAGAAACTGAATCCATCACTTACTTTTCAGCCTTCCGCTCCGGCATCTGCGCGAGCAGAATCGCCGCAAACATCAGCGCACAGCCGCCAAGCTCCCGCACGCTTAAGCGCTGTCCGAGCAGCAGCCAGCCTGCCAGTACCGAGACGACAGACTCCAGGCTCAGAATCAGGGATGCCACGGTCGGATCGGTCCCTTTTTGCCCGATGATCTGCAGGGTATAGCCCACTCCGCAGGAAAAGACTCCCGCATACAGAATCGGCTGCCATGCCTGCAAAATCAGGCTTATCTCCGGATGCTCGGTGAGCAGCATGCCCACACCGGAGAGCAGCCCGCACACCAGAAACTGTATGCAGGACATCCGCACACCATCGGTTTTCGCAGAAAAATGATCCACGATTAAAATATGTATGGCAAAGACTACCGCGCAGAGCAGCACCAGAATATCGCCCTTCCCGAGTGCCAGCCGGTCTGTGATGCAGAGCAGATACAGTCCTGCCACCGCCAGTGCCACGCTGATCCATACACGGATCCCCGCACGCTTTTTCAGGAAGATCCCGAACACCGGCACCATCACGATGTACAGCGCTGTGATAAATCCGGCTTTACCGACCGTCGTATACTGAATCCCGATCTGCTGCAGATTGCTCGCAACAAATAATGCCAGACCACAGCAGATGCCACCTGTCAAAAGCATGCGGCGTGTTTCTGACCGCTCCTCTGTCATTTTCCCACTTGCATTTACGCTTCTGTGATTCAGTGCGCCATTTTGCACACCATCCTGCCGCTGCTTCCAGCGATCCAGAAACCAGATACACGGCACCAGCACCGCCGCTCCGATCAGGCAACGGACACAGTTGAACGTAAACGGGCCAACATAGTCCATCCCCACGCTCTGCGCCACGAACGCAACGCCCCACACCACTGCCGTCAGAAACAGCAGCGCCGGGCTTTTCCATGCTGTCTTTCTCATAATATGCTCTCCTCTTATCCCTTACAGCCCTTTCCGGTCTGATGCCTCACACAGTCAGGCAACCTTTTCCCCTCTGCAGATCATTGCTGCAACTTTTCCGGCAGCAATTCTGCTGTGTATCAAAAGCACGACTCATTCCTTCGCTTCCAGATACGCCCCGACCAGTTCCAGATCCCGATCCTTGATGCAGTATCCACTCGCATGATTCTTTACCGCATCCAGCGCTTTCTCATACGGCACCCATTCGACCGCATCCACCTCATCCGCCTGCAGCGAAAGATCCGTGGTCTCTACCGGCTTCTGATATACATAGACGAACCCGATCTCCCGGTCATGAAACGGTCTCCCGTCAAAGTTCGCCAGTATCTCTCCGCTGTCGAATCGACCGATGTACGTCAGATCTTCTTCCTGCGCTTCGATGCCAAGCTCTTCTGAAAGCTCCCGTATCGCAGAAGGCAGCGGCTCATCCCCCGCCTGAATATGTCCTGCAGATGACGTATCATAGCAGCCCGGAAACGAATCCTTGCGAAGGCTCCGCTTTTGCAGCAGTACCTCCCAGCCACCGTCCGCCGACTGCCGCACGACCCATGTGTGAGCCGTCCGATGCACCGTGCCAAGCGTATGTGCGACCGAGCGCTCCGTCGTCCTGCCGGTCGGGTTCCCGTCCAGATCGCAGACATCAAATAATTCGAGCGGTCTGCCGTCGAGCACTGCCTCCTTCAGCACGTCGCCCTGATACACCATTTTCAGGGAGAAAAATGGCGCCTCCTCTGCGATCAGCTTCAGGAAGATCTTGTCCCCTTCCCACAGATTCAACTTCGTGACATCTGCCTTTTTTACCCATTCGAGCGTTCCCTCATTGCAGTCTGTCAGCTCGCCCTCGAATCCATCTGCCGTGTACAGGCACATATACTCCGACGGCCATCCATCCGCAATAAAAGTCACGAGCGCGCGGAACCGGAACGAGGTCAGCCGAAGCCCTGTCTCCTCCATCGCCTCGCGCAGCAGACATTCCTCCGGGCTCTCCCCTTCTTCAAAATGTCCGCCGATCCCGATCCATTTATCCTTATTCACATCGTGCTTCTTACTCACACGGTGCAGCATCAGATAGCTGTCATCCTTCTCCACATAACAAAGCGTGGTAAGCGGTGATCGCATCACTCTTCCTCCCCTCCATCCAGCGCAAACATCGCATGCAAAATGCGCCGTCCGGTCTCCGTCCGGAAAATCTTCGTATCCACACTCCGGATCACTTTCCGGGGCGAAGCATTCTCATACAGATTCACAAGGAAATCTGCCTCCACGAGAATCTGATAGTCCATCCCATCCATATCAAGGTAGGTGTGATGATGCCCGACCAGATAGCACACGCGGTCTACGACCTCCTGCGGATAGCCGATCTCTGTGAGCATCTGCCGTGCCACTGGCGGTCCCTCCTTTTCCTGGAGCTTTCCATCACTGCTCCCGTATTTCTCCTCTGCGACCTTGATCCCGATGTCATGCACCAGCGCAGCCGCACGCAAAATCTCCATCGTATCCTCCGGCAGTTGCTCACCCTCGCCGATCATCGCTGCAAATGTATATACCTTAATAAAATGCTGAATCCGCGCCGGATCTCCCCCATCATAGGAAACCATGCGCAGCCGCAGTTCCTGTTCCTTCGTCATTCTTCTCTTCCTTCTCTCATGTACGTTCCTGATTCCAACTTCCTTACATTTTATACTGTGTAAAAAATGTTCCCTATATGATATGCTTCCCAGTTTTGGGGCAATTTTTCCTAAATGTGGACGGCGCAACCGGTTGCGAGAATATCATAAATGATTTACTCTTCCACCGGGCTCGGCTCTACCTCGCCGGCCTGCTCTTCGCCGGCACGGTACCGCCTGCTCTCCTCCATGAGCACGTCATGCTCATTCTTCTCCGGATAGTCCAGCACCAGTTCGAGCAGATGCTCCAGCACGCGGCCGATCTCCGGCCCCGGCGTCATGCCATCTGCGATCAGATCCTTTCCGGTCACAGCCAGATCCTTCAGGCTCAGGCAGTCCCCGTGCAGCTGCACGTCCCGCCAGATCCGCTCCAGCTCCCGCAGGTAGTCCAGCTTGCCCGGAATCACATCCGGATGATGTGCCATGATATCCGCCCGCTTCACGAGCAGGAACGAGTCAAACAGCTCCGGACCGATCTGATACGCCGCGCGCCGCACATCCTTTCCGGTCAGCTGTGGATACAGTGAATGATTGCGCACCAGCGTGCACACCTGCCGCATCGTATCGTTGTCAAACTTCAGCCGCCGCATGATCCGCTCCGCGATCGGCGCACTGTAGGCGGCATGTCCGCGAAAATGATCCTTGCCATTCTCATCGGTCGTAAACACATCCGGCTTGCCCATATCGTGGAACAGCATCACGAGCCGGAGCACCTTGTCCGACGGGATACTGCGCATCGCCACGAGCGTATGCTCGCCCGTCGTATATGCATGGTGCGGATTGTGCTGCCGCTGTACCATGATCCGGTCAAATTCCGGCATGATCACAGAAGTGATCCCGGTCTCATATGTCAACCGGAACCAGTGCGGCAGCGGAGAGGTCACGAGCTTCACCAGCTCCGTCTGAATCCGCTCTGCACTGATCTGGTCCAGCTCCTCCGCCATATCCCGGATCGCATCCCGCACATCATCTGACAAAGTAAATCCGAGCTGCGCCGCGAACCGTACCGCCCGAAGCATCCGCAACGCATCCTCCCCGAAGCGCTCCCTCGGATCGCCAACGCAGCGGATCACCTTATTTTTCAGATCCTCCATCCCGCCGAACTCATCCACGAGCCCGGTCTTGGGTGCATATGCCATCGCATTGATCGTAAAATCCCTGCGCTTCAGATCCTCCGTCAGATTCGAAGTAAATGTCACACTCTTCGGGTGGCGACAGTCCTCATACGCGCCATCGATCCGGTACGTCGTCACCTCAAATCCTTCTTTTCCATCCATGACCGTCACCGTGCCATGCTCAATGCCCGTGTCGATCGTCCTTGGAAACAGCGCCTTTACCTGCTGTGGAGATGCCGATGTCGTAATATCCCAGTCCCCCGGTGTGCGCCCCAGAATGGAATCCCGCACGCAGCCTCCGACCACGTAAGCCTCATATCCCGCCCCGTGTAATGTCTCTAAAATCCGCTCTGCCTTTTCTGGAATCTCAATAAAAGTCATCCTTTTTCCTTTCCGCCGCCTTTCTTTCAAAGGCCGCCATTCTTTCTTATCATAGCACAGCGCCCACCCTCTTTAAAGCCAAAAATTAAAATTCTGAGTTCTGTCCGAAAGCTATTTACATTTCCGGCCGGAAAATGTTATAGTAATGTTACTAATTTATTTCAGGAAGGAACGCACTTTATGAAAAAAACATACAGATATCTGATGCTTGCCCTTGCCGGTACCGTGGTGCTCTCCGGCTGTGGCAAAAAAGACGACGATAAGAGCGCAGATGAGACCGAAGCCTCCGTATCGACCGAAGCCGTTGACGAGACGGAAACGGAGACAGAGACCGAGAGCCATACACTGCAGCCGATCACTCCGTCCGATTACCTTGTAAAAAATGCTTCCGACTATGTGACGCTCGGCTCCTATGACGGCATCGAGGTCGTACAGTACACCTACGACATCACCGATGAGATGGTTCAGGAGCAGATCGATGCCGCACGTCAGGATGCCGCTACCGAAGAAGAGACGACCGATCCGTCCACGACCGGCGACATCGTTTATGTGACCCTGAAGAGTTCCGTACAGGGCGTCGAGAACAGCGAAGAATCCGAGGATACGTACTTTACGATCGGTGAGGCGGACTACGGCGAGGACTTCGATGCCGAACTGACCGGCGTATCCGCAGACGATGAGAAAAAATTCTCCGTCACCTTTGCGGACGACTTCTGGATCGATACCTGGGCAGGACATACCGTAGATTTCGACGCGACCATCACACAGGTGACACAGCTTCTCGTGCCGGACTATGATGACGACTTCCTTGCGACCTACACCGACTACACGACAAAGGACGACTATGAAGCCTCCATCCGCTCCGCTCTGGAAGACGAATATACGCAGACGAGCTACTCCGATGCGATCGATGAGCTGTTCCAGGCTGCTGAAGATGCGACCACCTTCAATGGCTATCCGCAGGATCTCTACGACTCCTGCAAGGAGGATGTCCTCTCCGCTTACACCGTCTTTGCCGGAGATGACGACACGAGCGTCGACGATGTACTCGAGGCATTTGGCATCACGGATGCGGATATCGACAGCGAGACACTCGACGAGGTCAACCACCGCCTGCTGATCAGCGCTTACTGTGAGCAGAACAAGATCGAAGTGACTGAGGACGAATACGTCTCCTTCGTGACCGACAACGCCGCTTACTACGGTGCTGCTGACGCCGTTGAGCTCGAGGATATGTACACCCGCGAGGCTCTCGTATGGAACCTCTACGAGTCCAAGATGGCCGAGCAGCTCTACAAAAATGCAAAGGTCACCGAGACACCGTATACAGAGGACGATGTGCTCTCCGAGGATGACTTCTCTCTGGATGAGACCGAGACTACAGACGCTACCGAAGCTACGACCGAGGCAGTTTCTGAAGTTTCCGACACAGAAGAAGCTGCAACTGAGGCTGAGACAAACGCCTGAATTTTCCAGCATTTCCATAGCAGAATGCTTCCATCAGATGTAACAGGCATTCCAATTTGTGCTTGACACAAAAATTCGTTGTGATATAATGGAAACTGCTAAAAGATTGACTGGTTAATGTATTTCACTCACTATTATAGATCATGAAATAAACCTTTATAATCTATAATAGTGAGTGTTTTTTGTTTTCCGGTTCACGCGTAAAAGTTAGGAGGTACCAAGATGAACAAGGGTACAGTAAAGTGGTTCAACGCAGAAAAAGGCTATGGTTTTATTACCGGTGAGAACGGATCTGATGTATTCGTACATTTTTCTGCAATCCAGGGCGAGGGCTTCAAGACTCTCGAAGAGGGACAGGCAGTTTCTTATGATTTAACGGAAGGCGCTCGCGGAATGCAGGCTGCTAACGTAGTAAAGCTTTAATAAGAATACCGAATGTTCAAAGGAGGAGCTCAATGAGCTCCTCTTTTTTGCGTAAACAGTTTCGTATAGCAGCAAAATAGCTACCCGAGCCTATCAGCCACAGACAGAAGCTGCTTCAGCAGCGGATAGCCTGCGCAGCAGGCGTGTCTGTGGCCTGCATGCGAAACATTCTTCTGATTTAACCCTCATTCAGCGCATCCGCCAGTGCCTCGATCTCCGCCATCTGCGCTTCCTTCATCGAGGACTTGATCGTCACCTTCTGCTCCAGCACCGTCAGATTCTTGCATTTCTCCAGCATCGCGCCCATCTGGCGTGCACTCGTCGCTGCCCAGGTGCCATTTTCCATAAAGGCCACCGTGCGGTTTTGAATATTGTGCTCAGCCAGATCCATCAGCAGCGCCTCCATCGTCACGAACACGCCCGAATTGTACGTCGGAGCGGCAAAGACAAGGTGGCTGTACTTGAACGCCGCCGCGATGATCTCAGAAGCCGGTGTCACAGACACATCAAACACCTCCGTGCGCACACCGCGCTCCCGCAGCTTGCATGCCAGGATATCTGCGGCATTTGCCGTATTTCCGTAGATCGACGCATATGCGATCACGACACCCTGCTCCTCCGGTGTATAGGAACTCCAGTGCAGATACTTATCCAGATACCAGCCGATATCCTTTCTCCACACAAAGCCGTGCAGCGGGCAGATCATCTGGATATCCAGTGTCGCCGCTTTCTTCAGCAGCGCCTGTACCTGCACGCCATACTTTCCAACGATATTCGTATAATACCGTCTCGCCTCATCGAGATAATCACGTGGGAAATCGACCTCATCCGCAAACAGCGCTCCATTCAAAGCACCAAACGTACCGAACGCATCGGCGGAAAACAGAATCTTGTCCGTCGTATCATAAGAAACCATGACCTCCGGCCAGTGTACCATCGGTGCGGATACAAATACGAGATTGTGCTTTCCGGTGTGGAACGTATCGCCTTCCTTTACGAGCTCGACTCTCGCATCTACGTCAAAGGAGAAGAACTGCTTCATCATCTGCGCGATCTTGGCATTGCAGACGATCTTCACTTCCGGATACCGCATCACGACCTCCCAGATCGCCTCCGAGTGATCCGGTTCCATATGGTGCACGACGAGATAATCGAGCTTCCGTCCATCGAGCACCTTCTCGATATTTTCAAAAAAGACACCCTTCACTGCCTTATCGACCGTATCCAGCAGAACGGTCTTCTCATCCATCAACAGATAAGAATTGTAAGAAACGCCTCTCGGGATCTGATAGACACCCTCGAACAGCGCCAGTCTGCGGTCATTTCCACCGATCCAGTAAAGGTCATCGGTCACTTTTCTATAGCAATACATGTTGTCTCCTCCTGTCTTTTTCTGCGTATAAATTTGCTTTATCTGTACTTATCGGCACCTATTTTATCCCATTTTTTCCTATATTTCAAGGTTTTCTATTAATAAATTAAAATAATAACTGATATCATTATTGTTTAAAGAGCTATTTCACAATATGCCCTCCATCTGCTCCTTGCTGCACCTCCGGACTTACCGGCTCTTCACCCTGCTCTTTTGGACTGTCCGGCATCTGTCCCGCTTCTTGTCGCTTCCGCAGCTCCTCGATCGCCTCGCGCACCGCTGCCTGCTCCTCATCCTTTGCGATCTTTCCGGCGAGCCGGATCGTGCGCAGCAAATTCGCCAGCAAAATGGCAAACAGCGGCACGAGAATCACCGGCACGAAGATCAGCGGGTTCGCGACCAGACGGGAAATCTTGCCAAGCAGCAGCGAAGAAGCCACCACTTTACCGAGCAGATAGTTTGAGCGTACCTCGTAGGCGTCCTCCACATTGTTGGCATCGCCCTTCGTCCGGTACGTGTAGCTGCCATCCGGCTGTGCCTCCACCGCCGTCACCCGGTGCGTATTTACCGCCCCGTCCAGGGCCGGATCCGAAGAATAGAAGGAAATAATATCGCCCTCCTGAATCGCAGAGGGCGCTTCCTTTTTCACTACAATTAACGTATCGATCGCATACGTCGGCTCCATACTTCCGGTCGTGACGCGCAGCATCGTGTAGCCCAGCACCTGCGGTGCCTGCCCGGATGGCGTAAATACGACCAGACAGAGCACCGCGACCGCTGCTACGATGATCAGCAGCGAAATCGTATTGATCAACGTATACAGGATTTTTTTTACCATAAATACTCCTTACCTTTTTCGTCCGAACCGGCGATGGCCTGCGGCGGCCGTTCCCGCCTGTGACTCATCCGCAGTGAGCTTTTTCAGCTGCTCCTCGGCTTCGCGCTTTGCTTTCTCTGATTCCTGAAGGCTGCGACGCGCCTCTGCGAGCTCCCGCTCGCTCTCCTTGCGGATCGCACGGATCTCACCGGCAGCTTCCCGTCGTGCTTTCTCTGCCTCCTGCACCGCCTTGCGCTCGGCATCCCGGATCGTCTCCTCCTGCGCTTTCTGCTGTGCAGCCAGTGCCTCTTTGGTCTCGCGCTTCGCGTCTGCGAGCGCCGTCGCCGACCACTCCTTCTCTGCGGCAAGTTCCTTACGCAGCTGCTCCAGCTGCGCCTTCAGCGCCTCGCGCTCCAGGCTCGCCTGCTCCGTCTGCTTCTGGGCGGCCGCCACCGTCTCCTGTGCCTCGCGCTTCGTCTTCTCCAGCACTTCCTGTGCATCCTTCTCTACGGTCCGGCGCTCCTTTTCCGCCTGCTGCTGCGCCGCTTCGAGTGCCTTCGCCGCTTCCCGCTCGGCGGTGATCCGCGCTTCCTCCGTCTGCCGTTTCAGCTCTGCAAGCTCACGCTCGGCATCCTGCTTCGCCGCCGTCAGCTCCGCTTCCGCCCGCGTCTTTTCCGCTGCCAAATTGTCCTCAGCCGCCGCCTTTGCCGCTGCAAGGTCCGCCTCCGCCTGAGCCTTCACCGAAGCGACGAGCTCCTCTGCCTCCTGACGCACCGCCGCCATCTCCTCCTCGGCATGACGCTCGGCAGCCTCCTTTGCCAGCTCTGCCTCGTGCAGCTGCTCCTCCAGCTCCTTTTTCGTACCCTGCTCCGTCTCCAGCTTGGCCTGCGTCGCATCGAGCTGTGTCTGCACGGCATCGAGCTGCTGCTCTGCCTGTGCGCGCGACTGCGTCTCAAAATCGAGCTGCTGGGAGAGTGTCGCCTTCTCCCACGAAAGATCACCATTCTCGCGTTCCAGCTCGGCACAGCGCTCCGTCTCCTGCTTCAGCTTCTCCTCCGCATCGAGCTGCGCCTGCGTGACCTCCTCGACAAAGACCTGCCGGATCTCCACATCCGGGATGTTCCGGTCCTCGACGATCTCTTCCTTGATCTCTTTTATGAATTTCGGCTTCACCGGCTCATACTTCTTCTCCGCCAGCTCCGACATCTTGCGCGGATCCGATTCCAGAAGGCTCTTGAACACCGTATAGTTCGTGATCAGGTTCGTGTACATCTGCAGCAGGTACTCTTCATCGAATTCCAGCGCCGTATCCCGCTCCTCGATCGTGTAGCCGACGTCATCATAGCTCTCCATGAACTGCCACAGCTTGTAGCAAGTGCGGTAGCTCGGATCCTTCATCATCAGGTTCGTCCGCTGGATCGGGCTGTGTACCTTCGCGCATCCCGACATGATCTCGCAGAACGAGCTCGCCCGCAGTGTCCGCACCATCCGGCGCACACGGTCGATCCGTTTGAAGACTTCCATATTGTCGCTGTCATTTTCCGCATAGCTCTGGCGGTTCTTGATCGTCATCTCGATCTTGTAGGAGATCTCCTCGTAAGCATCATCGACCTTGCTCTGCATGCTCATCACATTGCAGGTCTCATCGCCGGTCGACCAGAAGATCACGTCCGTCCGCTTGTCCACGAATGCGAACAGGCGCTGAATCAGATGGTAGATAAACCGGTTCTCATACAGATCATAGCTCTCCTCCGTCGTGACATTGAGCACGCGCGTCGGCTGGATATCACCGTTCTCATCACTCGCAATGAACTGCGTATTCATGCTCAGGTGCCGGACACTGTCCGCCGTGATCTTCTTCGCCAGCGCGACCGGCACGACCTCCTCCGACGTCGTGATGAACCGGCGCGGCTTGTCCACGATATTGAAGATCGCATCGATCCCATCCTCGATCACATTCAGCCATGTCTCATCGACGACCTTGTGCAGCACCCGGTGTTTCTGGTCGATCGTATTGTCCCCGGCCTGCACCATCTCAAAAAGGTACTGGAAATACCGGTCATCCTCCAGGGCAAGTCCTACCTGCTCCGCATATTTTTCATATAACTCACTGATTGTATTTGCCATCTGGCCTGTTCTCCTTCATATAGCAATATATTCTCAGAACCCTTCCTGCCCGCTTTCGACGCCGCAAAAGAACGTACAGGAAAAATTCCGAGAATACATATTAGTACAGATTTTGAATCCGTCTCAGATAATCCACACTGTCCGGCATACCTGCTGCACCGAACAGCTTCTCGATGTACTCGATCAGTCCTGTGATCTCATCCCGCACAAAATTGACGTTCATACTCTCAAATTTCTTCAGCACTTTACGCGCAATGATATAGTCCATACCGCCGAGCTCCGTTCCGCCGCAGGCCACATAGACCGGCACGAAATCATACATCTGCTTGATGATACGGTTACCAAACGAGAGCTTGAAGCGCGTGGAGAGGTAGCTGTCGAGCTTCTCCAGATTCTCCAGCATCTCCTCGCTGATCGGATGGTCGATCTTCGCCCGCTCAAAGAGCACCTGCAAATGTTCCGCAGTGATAAAGCACTGCGGATGCAGCTCACACTCAAACGCATCCGCGCGCTCATTCAGCTCGATCGGCATCGCACGGTCGTATACCTTATCCGTAATCGTAAACGTCGAGTCGTCGTTGTTCGCCGTACCGATGAACCACGTCGTATCCGACACGTGCAGCTTGCCCGCATCCAGCCGCTTCGGATCACCCGGCCATGCCGTCGGCACGAGGTCGAGCACCCACTCATCCTTGCTCGGCATTTCGAGCACGGAGAGCATCTCCGCAAAATAATACTCGATACGTGCGAGGTTCATCTCGTCAAGCACGATTAAGGTCGGATCCGGACGGTAGTTAGCCTCATACAATGCACGTAAAAACTCCGTCTCATTGAACCGCTTCGAAAATTCATTAAAGTAGCCGAGCAGCTCCGTCCGGTCACGGAACGACGGCTGCACGGAAACGATCGTCGCCGGGTTGTTCATATACCGGCTGAACGAATACGGAAGACTCGTCTTACCGGTACCGGAGATACCTTCCAGAATGAGCAGCTTACTGGACGCCATGCCTGCGACAAAACGCCGCACGATCTCCGGCGTATAGTACAGATGCAGCTGGCTGGCCGCATACAGCCGGTAGCCCTCTGTAAAGTCTTCCAGAGAAATGAGATTGTCATAAGCCGGCTCCACATAGCCCTCATATTTCTCATCCACAAGTGCAAGCTTCGGGAAACGCTGTACCTGATTGCGCTGCGTCTCCTCGACCTTTTCCTTCGCGTTGACGACTGCCGTCGCCGCTGCCTCGGCGAAGCTCTCCGTCGCGTCGAGCTTCACATTTCCACCCGCCACGGCCACGCCGCCTGCGGCTGCCGGAGCATTTCCGGTCACATTTTCCACCGTCGGGATCACATCATCTGCCAGTGCAGACGCGCCCACATACGGGATGCGCGCCGTACCGCCCATCGCATTGACCTTCAGGGCAAGGATGCGGTTCTTCTCATCGACGAGCGAGATGACCTGCTTGTTCAGCCGTCCGATCTCGCGGTACAGCTCCGCATTATCCGTCTTGTCCATCTTCAATTTATGCCGCATGATCAGATGCCGCACGAGGAGCACGATGATCAGGATCGGGATCGCGATGAGCACGAGCATGAGCAGTACCGATAAAATCTTCGCCGGGATATTTAACGTCGGAAAATACGTCCGGAAGATCAGAAAATATTCCACCCAGCCCGTGAACAGCAGCTTCACAAACGCTGCCAGCCACTGTACGATATTGTAGAGCACCTGAGACAACAGCTCATATGCAAATTTCAGAAACTCACTCACTGCTCTGCTCCCTTCCCGTCAGGCTTCTCACCTTTCGCCTTCTCAAGCTCTGCCTGCGCCTTCGCGCGGATCGCTTCTGCTTCTTCCTTCATCCGCTTTGCCTCCGCGAGCGCCTGCTCCGCCTCGGCCTTGGCACGGATCGCCTCGGCCTCTTCCTTGATCCGCTTCGCTTCCGCTAATGCCTGCTCCGCCTCACTTCTCGCGGCAGCCGCCTTGCCTTCATTTACATTTTCGTTCGGCATTCCGGCAGCTGGCTGATTTGCCATCGGCGCTCCCGGCTGTCCCTGACCGCCCGCCATCGGCGGCATCGGCCGGCCCATCTGAGGAATCGGCTGCTGGCCCATCATCTTCTGCGCCGTCTCCATGCGCGCGATCTCCTCCGCACGTGCATTTTCCACTGCGAGCGCACGCTTCAGACGGATACTGATCGTGATGAGATGATAGATCTGATAGATGAAGAACAGCATCATCGGCAGAATGATCACGATGAGGAATCCCGTGCTGCTCGAGAGGAAATCCATCACCTTTCCGAAGCCGGACAGATGTCCCACATACTTTCCGACGATATCGCCGTCCGAGATCACATGCTGGTCGGCGATGCCGTTATTATTATCACCGACGGTCGTATAGCTTCTCGCATCACCTACCGTCTCAATCGACTGGATGCGGTGCGTGTTCAGCGCATATTCGTTATCAATGATCGTGTGGAAGCAGATGATATCCCCTTCCTTCAACGTCGCCGGGTCACATTTTTTGATAAAAATCAGATCACCGGAAGCAAACGTCGGTACCATGGAATCCGACTGTACCGTCAATGGCGTGTAGCCAAATATATTTGCAACATTCTGATTGTCCCTCGTCGCCATCGTCGTGAACGCATACAGCGCCGCGATCAGAATGATCGCCCACAGAATCACACTGAGCACAACTGTGCCTGCCCGTTTTAAAATTTTCATACTGTTCTCTCCTTCTTTCGCACCCGTTATTCACTCTGTGCGTTCTGATTTTTTTCTTCCGTCTCTCCGGTAAACCGAAGCCGGATCTCATAGTCCGCCTGCTGCAGCTCATCCGTGCATGCGGGGTCTGTCCCCTCCATCCAGATGCGCACAACGACCGGTTTATCGACATGCTCCTTCAGCGCAAACAGCGCATTTTTATCCGAAAGCTTCATCGCTCCCGCCGCCGGAAGCCCGAAGCTGTTCAGGCCATTTTCCTTCCCGGATGCATCCCCCATGCCAGGGTCATACACCCACGTCTTTCCATCCGCAGTAAAGCTGATCCGCATCGCCTCCGGCAGCTTTTGCTGCTTCGACGTCACCGCCGTACCGTCCGACGCGCCGTCCTTGCTGTTCGCACTCGTCAGATGGACGATCATATCCTTCTCCGCCATAAAGTGCAGGGTAAACTCCAGATACGATCCGCTCTTGTCCGAAGCCGTGCTGCCATTTTCATAAGTAAATGCTTTCGCATCCGACGTCGTCACCGGCTTCAGTGGCGTCGTCTTCATCGAAAACCCTTTCTCCTTCTGGATCCGCGCTGCGATCTGCTCAAACGAGAGCGTCTTCACATACTCGCTGATCGTGCTGTGCGCATCCAGATCCATCCGCAGATCCGGGTCTGCGATGATCTGCAGCCCCAGCGTGCGGACTCTCGTATTATCTGCGATCGAGAACCACGCCACCGTAGCTGCCGTCACCGCGACGAGCGCGAGCAGCACGAGCAGCAGCGACGTATACACCCGTGTCCGCATATGTTTTAAATTTGTCTTTTTCTCTCTCATCGGCTTCCCTCCCCGGCGAGCATGCCGTAGAAGGACAGATGCAGATCCGCTGTATTGTAGCTCACCGAATCGGTGCAGTCCGGATCACAGCCTTCCAGATAAAAATAAATATCCAGGGAATAAATTTTCCCGATCTGCATCGCGAGCAGCGTCTTCGACGGCACACCGGACGAAGCAGTATCCATCGCATAGTCCGCGATCGGAACACTCGGGTCACTCACCGCACTGACAGAGCCGTTCCGGTACCGGAGCACCTGACTGCCTGTGAGAGCCACTCCATTTACTACCGTATTATTTCTCCGCATATTCGAAGGATTCGAGGACTCACTTAAGCGCAGGATGATCGGATTCGCCGTATCCCCGTCAAAGACAAGTCCGAGACGCGCTGCATTCAAAAGCCGCCCGTCCACATTTTTCCCGAGCAGCCCTTCGCTCTGATCCAGATACAGGTTCATCACCTGACTGCCGGAAAAGCCCTCGCCTGACGCACGCAGGTAAATGCGTCCATGGTAATAGTACGCTTCATTTTCTACTTTTTCAAAATGGACGGCCTGATCCGCGACCGTCGACGGCGCATAGACAAAATTGACCAGATCCGACGTCGATACCGGCATCAGCCGTGTCGCCGATGTCCGGTTCACCTGCGTGATCGCCGCTGTGGGCATATCGCGAAACGCGCCTCCTCCGGACGAACTCAGCTGCAAGGTCAGCGTCTCCTCACCGGTGCGCGCCGTAGCCGTGCTCGTCTCGACCGCACGGTTCGATGTGAACCACGCATAGGTCGCTGCTGCCAGCGCAAGGATCGCCGCCAGCGTCGTAACACTCAGGAACCAGGTCCTGAACGCATGTTTCATCCCCTCTCCCCTTTCTATTCACTCTTCGTGTCCACTCCGGCAAATGCCAGCTGAATTTCCGAGCTCTTATTCTGTACCGCATTCGAGCACTGCTCATCACAGCCCTCCAGATACAGATAATATGAAACGGTCGCCACCTCGTCCGCATTCAGGCTGACGAGCTTATTGGCTCCCGGATTATATTCATTTTCATGCTCCCCCTTCCCGGCCATGTAGCCGCTAAGCTCCTTCGCCGGGTCGTCCACATAGTTCGCCGCCCCGCTTCCGGAGATAGAGGAGACTACCGCAGAGCTTCGCGGAATCGTCTTCACCGACGTCGCGCTCCCGGTAGATCCAAGATCATCCAATTTGAAGAAAAAAGTCTCTGTGCCGGACTTCGATGTGATCACAAGCCCCAGCCGCATCGCCGCCAATGCCTGCGGATCACTCCCCAGCTTCAGTCCTTCCTTATTAAAGTACACATCACACGGCGCATTTTTGCACTGCAGGTACACCGTCCCATGCAGCACACGCTCATCGATCTGGCGGTCCGCGCTCTCATAGAGCATCGCAATGCCCTCTTTATTCTGCGCCGTCACGCGGTAAAAATGCTCCAGATCCGCCGTCGACACCGGCTTTAAGGTGTCCGGGTTCGCCGCAAGCTTCAGCTCACAGGTTTTATCAAACGGTCCGCCCTGGGCATTCGAGATCAGCAGCACCGTATCGCCGCTGCCCACCGTGCCGCCCATCGGCGTCACATTCGTCGAAGTGATTCCAGTCAAAGTAAACCAGGCGTACGTCGCGCCCGTTGCGATGACGAGCAAAAGCAGGAGCGACAAAATCGCCATCGTAAAAGATTTCTTCAGAGTTTTCACTTCGTTATTCATGCTCCTGCCTGCCTTTCTCAATCGTAATCCTTCTTTTTCCGGCCAGCTGTTTCCTGTGATTCCGATTCAGCCAGCCCGAACCCGGTATTTTTCATTCATAAATGGGCAAATACCGGAAATACACATTTTTTCAAATGTACTTATTATAATTTATACTGTGTAACTGCTTTACTCTACAACTCCTGCGAATGACACCGCCAGATTTCTAAGTGTTTGGTCTGCGAGGTTTGCGGTGCAGTCCTCATCACAGCCCTCGAGCCAGATGTAGAGCTCCACCTGTACCGGTGTCCCGGCCTGTCCTGTATCCGTACCGGAGATCGTGCAGAGCTTCAGGGACTGATTTTTTAACGTCACCACTCCGGTATTCTGATTGTAGTCACACCATGCCGCTGAGGTATAAGGTGTGAAGCGCACCGTGCTGCCGTCCGTCTTCGTACAGTCCAGCACGTAGCCCTCCTGCCCGGTCGCCGTATTGTACTGGGCTTCCGGATTCTTCTTGTCACTGATCGCAAATATGTATTCGTCCGCGATCGCGGTCTGCCTGCCGGGCCGATGTATGACGAGCCCGACGCGGATCGCCGAGGAGATCGGACTGCTCGCACTGCTGTCCTCGAATCCGATGTCCGCCAGATAGATATCCGTCGCCGATCCGGTCGTCCGCAGATACAGGCTCGTGTGATAGTAGTCCGTCCGCTCTCCGCTTCCGAAAATGCTCGCCACCAGATCCGGCTGGTTATCGCTCCCTTCCGTGAACTTTTCGACCTTCTGGAAGCCGCCGCTCACGCGGTTCGTCGACACCGGCGTCAGCCGTCCGGCAAAGCTGTCGAGCACCGCCGCCGATCCGTACGTCCCGTCATAGGAGTTGCTGATCTGCAGGCTCGCGCCCGCGCCCGCCGCCATACGCACATTCGTGGTATGACGGCTCGTGTTATAAATATACCATGCATACGTCGCCGACACAACCGCCACCAGCGTAATCATCAGCGCCGCCAGCGCCGCAGAGAACCTGCGGCGAAGCCGGAGCGTGAGGACCGAGTCGCGGGGACGGGGTGGGTGAAAGTTTATTTTAATCGTGATAGCACCTCCTTTCTCTCAATCTGCTCCACTACTTACTCATAGCCAAGCAGCTGCTTTACCGCTCGCTTATACGATCATGTTTCCACAAACATTAATTGTCGACAAACTCCGGCTTGATCTTCGCCAGTGTATAAATAAAACCGTCGCTGGCCTGCGTGTCCTTTACCGCGCTTGTCCCGGTCCCATTAGTCTGCAGAATTTCCGCCGTCAAAACCACTTTATAGTTTGAATAGTCATGACTTAACGCCTCTACATTTGTCGCATCTACCTTCAGTCGAATAGACTGCACAAATTCCTTTCCATCGAAAATCTTACTGGTGATAATATTGCCATTGTTACAATAAGATTCCTTCGGGATCGTCCATGACCACGATCCATTGTCATTATACTTAACCGTTCCGGAATCCGACGAAAGCAGTTCTACATCCAGATAGTTTTTTGCGTCTGTAAGCGCCTGCTGATATGTTTCCTGACTATTTTCCGCCTTATTTTTCGGTGATAAGGTCAGGGTAAATTTAATCCCGCTCGAACTCTTTAATACGGCATTCCGATCCTTCATCGGAGACAAGTCATACCTCGCAGTCGAATCAATCAGTGCATTATCGCCGGTCATATGCCGCAGATCCAGCAAATTGATGCCAAGCTGGCTGGTCTCATCCGCATCATAAGTCAGCTGTGTCAGCGCAGTATCCTCCTTATAATAGCCCACATGCGTATTAGAAACTGATGCACGGTTGCTCGTATACGTCAGACTCTGGCTCACTGTAGACAGCTGTGAGGAATACTCCAGTTTTGCATACTGCTCCGGTGTTTCACCGTTTACCTTGGACTGCGGGATGACATCCAGTCCGGAAACCGGAAGCGTTACCGTCATTTTAAGCTCTACAAAAAAGGTACTGTCTTCGTTCCTGTTAGTTCCTTTTACGAAAGTACGGATCTGCCTCAGACTGATTGCCGTATTCAGTGTACCATCCCCCGACAATATTACATCCATGCTTCCGCCAGAGGATGTCCATGAATAGCTCAATGCTTTCTGTTCACTGTTTCCAGATTCAGACCATGCTCCATTCTGATATACATAATAGGTTTTGTTTGTACCACTTTCCGCATACACATAAAATTCAGCCGTTCCGCTCGCATTATTCGGAAAAGTTACCGGCGTACTCGTAGGGGAAGTACCACTTGTCTTGAACGTATTTAACCCTCCCGTAAATCGCAGATATAATTCATCGTTAGCTGAATCATACGCCTGACTATTTGGGAATGTAATGGTATCAACTACATCCACCTGCAAGTTTCTGTCCGCAGCACTTAGTTTTTTCCAGTTATTTCCAGCCAAATTCTCTGATAAACGCTGTTGATATCCCTTTGAAATCTGATAGGTGCTGGCGGTACTGCTATGATTGTCTTCTCCGCCCTTTATCTTGCGGTAATGTATCTGATGTGGAATGTTGCTCTCTACTCTTGTCTGTATCGAACCATTCAACGCTACACTGTTACTATCTGCCGGAACCGTAAGTACGAGATAATAACTCTCGCTGACGGTACTTTTCTTTTCTGATTCCAACTTTTCAGAAACAGAAATATCATAGTGCGTATAACTCGCTTCTGTCTCCTTCGCCAGACGGTAATAGCTGTAAGTACCATCCCCGTTCTTAATTCGAACTGTCGGTTTACTGTACGTGGTCGATGCGGAACTATCGTCCAATGCTTCTTCCGGCTTTCCATCCTCCGTTACCTTAATAAATAATCCAGAAGAGGTATTTTCCTTCGCCGTTACCCCCATCAGTTCGCCCACGCTCTGTGGTGTAAATGATTTGTCATCGGAATCTGTAAACTTACTGAGTGGGATCTCATTCCCATCTCCGGTCGTTACCGTATAATAGTATGCCTTACTGTCATTCTGGCAATCAATCAGCGTCAGTTGCGTTCCCACCGGAAGAGTAGCTGTCTGCACAAAAAGAATCGTTTTCTCCATCGCCTCCGCCACATTTCCACCGGCCTCAATATAACTCTGCCAGCCATAGTCCGTATAGACACCTTCATCACTGTTATACGTATACCGTAAATATCCGGTAATCGGGCTTCCGAAGCTTTCCAGCACATGCGCAGTCAGGTTCTCGTAGTTCGCGCTCCGGAAATTCGTCCCGTAGCTCAGGGTCGCAGAGAAATCCATCTCCAGCATACGCCGGACAATGACCGGTACAAGGACATTATAGTTATGATCATTCCTTGCACTGTCCTTTTCTGTAAATGTTACCTTCAGCAAATTGTAGCGGTTCTTTTCGTTATCATAGTCCGTTGTTGTACTGAAGCTGATCTTATTATCAGTTGAGTACGTGATGTTGAGTGCTGACGGTGAATTACTCTTATTCTTAATAAAACAGCCCTTCACACTATCATACGTGTAAACCGTTGCCGTCGCTGTCACATGCCGTTCAGTAACGCTGTTTAAGGCATTTGCCGCAGAAAAACCTCCATTTGTCAGGATATCCAGATACTGTGTCAAAGCATCCACATTATCGCCGGTAATCTGTAATACAGGGAAATTCGTCTTACTTTTGTCAGACTGATTGTCATTATAAGTCGAGACTGCAGAAAAATCGAAATCATCTGCACCAGTGTTTTCGTACAGATAATGCCCATCTGATGATGTTCCGGCTTTTTTCTCATCGATAATTTGCTTTGCTTTTACAGTAAAGCTCTTACCGTCATCAGAGCTTGTCCATGATGCACCATCACCATAAAAATACCATTTTTTCTCGCCACCTGTCGCAGTATAATTTCCTTCATAAAGTGAACTCTTTGGGCTGGTCACAACATACGGAGACACTCTTTTTTCCTGATCAAGCAAATCAGAACTTGTTCCCGGATCAGAGACAGTTGATGCGGTGCCAGAGTAATCGGCAAATGAGAAATAGCTCTTTGCCTGAACATTCTTTCTCTGTTCATCATTTTCTGTTCCATATAATTGAGTAACAGTCTTTCCCTTATCTGTTGCTGATGTATTCTGTATACTAATACCAGCAAGGCACATAGGCTGCAAGTTCTGATTGCCCGTTAGGCCAATTAGCAAACCAGTCTGACTATAACTCACCCGAGTGGTTCCTACAATCGTAACATCCTTCAACAGCAAATTTGATGCATTTAGGTTTCCTCTCATATCCCCCGCAAAGCCGCCAGCTCTAATTCCACTAATATCTGATTGCTCCACAATACAATTGAAGAAATACGTTTTAGCCGTTGCATTCCAGTCTATATCTCCAATTAAGCCACCAGACCCCCAGTCGTCTATAGAAGTAATCGAAGCCTTATTTACCGCACAATTCTGTATATTAACTGTATTGTTCTTATTCCTGTCACTTGGGTAACTTAATTCCCCTAAAATTCCAGCTGAAGTTTTTCGCCCCGTTATAATTGTCGTTTTTTCCGTCCCTTGTACGTTGCAGCCTTCAAAATTTATCTCACATTTCGTGCAACCAACTACTCCACCTGACATAGAGCCATATACTTTTATATCATTCACCGTGCATGTCGCAATAGTTGTTTTTCCGCTTGTTACTTGTCCTATCACTCCTCCTGCTATTAATGTTTTTGTGTCCAATTTACTCTTGTTTTCGTCGTTAATTACCATACCATCTATATTGCATTTGGTGATTTTGCTCCCGTCTGTAGCTATTGCCGATTCACCTATCACTCCTCCCGCATACGTATTATCCGTCGCAGATGCTTGTACACTAGAATTCTGAATTTTTACATTATTAATTATATAATTACCTCCTGGGCCATTGTCTGCCTTTCCAACAAGACCTCCGCTATACCGCTTTGAAGTAACCTGAATACCCTCCCATTTAGCTGTTTTATCCGTACTTCTCTCATTAATGCGTATACGCCTACTCACATAGCCAAATGCTCCACCTGCTGCCGAACCTACTCCATTAGCAATAATATTTGCTCTACTTCCAACTATACTAAAGTTCTCCTCTGTAACCTGTATAGAATTTGTAGCTCCTGCCATATCATTATATGAATATCCGATAAAGCCTCCTGCCTGATATTGTCCACTAACAGTCAATTCATCATACTGGCAATTTTCTATGCTCACAGAAAAACTACTAATCCACCCCCACGGCTGTATAAGAATTGCAATATCACCAGCTGGATTTTTTGTGTTATCCTCCTTCATTGCATTTATCCATCTTCCCACATTTCCAACTAGTCCTCCTGCACTTATTGGACCATATATTCCCATATTACTCTGTTTTACTTTTTGTATTTCTAATGTTTTCATCGGATCTTTGCTTATCTTAGCTGACACACCGGAAGTACTCCCGACTAAACCACCTACACCGACACTTTCCTTAAATTGATAATTGCTGTAATTCCATTTGCTTGAAGCTACATCTGTTGTTTCTCCATCAGCTGTATAATATTGCAATGAAACCCCTGTTGTCTTATTCGTTCCTGTCAATGTCAGATTCTGAATGTTGCACTTCGTTGCTGAATGCAGTAAATTAAATACACCGCCTACCGATGCCACATGATAATCGTCATCAACGTATTCTTTCACCTGTGTATTTAATGTAAGTGTATTTCCATTTCCATTTAAGCCGGATATTCTGGGAACTACCCCAATCGGCTCCGTAGCATTTTCTCCATTTGTCACCGCACTCGACACATACCTTGCAGAGATACCCTGATAGCCACTTCCATAAACAGACATATTAAACTCTGCATTTGAAGCCAGCGCAATCAGTGTACCAGTACTGTTATTCCCAGCCATAGAAAATAACGCACCATCTGCATACTTTGTTACAAGATACGGTGCATTCCCCGTTCCTGGTGCGGTCTGATCATCTTGCTCCGCTTTTGCAAAATCTGCAGCAGCATCTGTTCCCGCTTCTCCAATATGATTATACGCTGCATTTCTGACCTTTCCATACTTTCCATTACCAAACTGATAGTTCTCCAGCGCTCCATTTGTGCTATTATATGCATTGCTCAGTCCATTGGACGCTGCACCGCTATTCACGATCGCTGACAGTAAAAACAGTCCCTTTGCATCGTTTACTGTTATCGTTGTGTCATTCACAGAAATGCACGGCGTACTGTCCGGACTCACGGTATTGATCACATAGTTCTTGTCCGTATTATTGAACGTATTACCTGCTGTCTCATTAAAAGCAAAACCATCCAGCACCCGTCCCACATACGGATTCATATACATGCTGGTATATGCACCTTCCGCAACGCTTCCGCGAGACAGCATATCATTTGTAAGTCCAGATCCACTCACATTCCGAAACAGCACACCACCGCCGCAGACAGAACCTACATACCCACCGATCTGCAGCAGGTGTGCATCGCCGCTTATCGTCAGCCACGGTTTGGTCATCTCTACCTTGACATTGTCAATGATATTATCCCCGCCAAGGATACAGCCGATCACACCGCCAAAGCAGACTTCCGGATAATACTTTGCCATACTGGCCTGATAAGTCAGTGTCTTTCCTGTTCCTTCATAGCTGATAGTCAGATTCTTTACCACGCTTCCATAACTATATGGAATCAAACCATTTCCGGTAGACGCGCCTTTCAGTATGAGCTTTACGCCACTTTCATTTGTACTTGTAAGTACGCCTCTAAATGGATTCTGCGCAGTTCCAAAACCTTTGAAATCTTCCAGTTCAATTTGTTTACCCGTTTCAGTTCCACTGCCCTGAAGATCATAATACGCATTGCGCATATACCGCTGCATAAAAGCATCTGTTCTGGTCTCCCCATTTGCCTTCTTTACCCAATTAGGCTTATCTTTCTCACCTTCGTTTTGACTTCTTCCCAAGTTCTTCCATTATACCGGAAAGTAATATCTGTATTCCCATCGCAAAGTACCGACTGATGGTTTGTAATCGTCACTTTCCAGTCATTACGCGGCATTCCAGTAGACAGGTACTCTGAAATAATCGTCATCTCACCCGCAAATGTGATCACATACGGATGTCCATACGTACCACATCCATCTACAATATCGTATACACGCTGATTGACTTTGATTTCGTGTGTCTTATTTCCTGCATCATAAGACACGGCTACGTATGGAAGCCATGCAGCAAATTTCTGTCCTTTTCCCGCATTATTCGCATCTGCGTAAACAAGACCACTGTCAGTTCCATACCCGTTCACATCATAATACCATTTTTGAAGCTCCGGATACTCGGTCGTTTCTGATATTTCTTTTCCATAGGTCACCTGATGCTTATGAGATCCATCTGCTTCCCAGTCGTCATCCTTATAGAAATTGTAGGTCGCAACCGATGTATCACCATCCGCATAGCTGTAGCTTTCCAGCAATGTCGCATGCGTAAAAATTCCTTCCGAGCCACTTGCGGCCTTATCCGGCAGCACAATATCCAGAAATGACAGATTCATCTGAGCGCTCGTCCCAGAACCCACATTTCCGATCATACTGGACGCTGCGGCTGTTCCCAAAGTATACTTATTCGTCGTCTCAACTTTTGACATATTCAGCATCGTATAACTGCCGATCTGATTCATCAACAGCGGTGCATACTCCGAATCCGTATAGCCCGTTACCTTTAAACCATCAAAAGTAATGTCTGACATCTGAAGATCAGCCATATAAATCTTACCGTTAGCTGTTTTTCCTCCTACACTGCCAGAAAACAGTACACCAGAAACACCTTCAGTCACTTTCCCTATACTTCCACCAAAAGTCACTGTGTCCAACATAATCTTATTTCCATATGGCACTGCACTCGGAGTATAGCCTAAAAACAAACCACAATGCATCGTATAATGCTGCGTATGCGTAGCGCTTGTTCCGGATGTCTGATTTGAGGTTACTTTATTTTTTGCTGTTGTCTCTGCATTTTCGATTTCTTCATTATAAAATACAATGTTTGCATTTTGAATCGTCACATTGGTGTCAAGCTGAATTGGATAATAACTATACTTCTTCATGTCCAAAGAATCTTCAATCTGCAATTGGTCTAATTTTACATCTGGAACCAGTATTTTGTCTCGTTCTGTTCTTGTAAAAAGATACTGAATATTTGTATATGCATAATGATAAACACTCCATAGTAAAAGTTCCTGCGGTGTATTTATTTTGCCATCATTGTTTTTATTAGATTGTGCTGCCTCTGTCAGGCACTGATCCAAATCATAATAATACCGGCTGCAGCCATTTGTCGAATGCTTTTTTCCATATTGTGTACGGTTCTGATAAGTAGTACAAACAGTCGCAGACTGATCGACTCCTACTCGCTCGTTAGCATTATCTTCTGTCGCAATAGATACCACACCGTTTTTTCCACTTTCTGTGATTTCGCCTGCAGCCGTTGCAGTATATGCCACGAACTCATCAAATACACCACCTGAGCCTAGTACAGTTATCTTCACATTTTCAGAGATTTGATAAGCGCTATTCCAGTACTTAGTAGTGCTAAGATATAAAGCGCCATATTTCGTGCTACTCGTCCCTTCTACTTTTTCTGTTCCTCTTTCCCCTTTGCACACAAGAAGCCCCACATCTTTGCCTGCATTAACTATGAACTTTTCCAATTTAATTCCAAGGTCACGAATCTCCCATGCTCCACTGGAACGATAAGCCAAGCCGCCAACACTCGCTGCTCTTGGTGCATTAATTTCCGCATCTATAACGTCTAATTTGATAGTTGTCCCATCATTTTTATTATCAGGCCCCATAAAGAATACGCCAACATTAGACCAAATACTTCCAAACAAACCGCCACATACCTCTGTTGCATTTTGCGCATCTATTTTAAAGCCATTATAAACAAGACCTTTTATCTCCATCCATCGACTTTCCTGCGTACTATCATCATATTGTTTGCGGGCTTTTATGATTCCTACCAAGCCACCAACATAGGCGTACTCATTCAACGAAGTTGTAATAAATCCCTGTACAGTTAAATCCTGTACCGTTAATTTAAATCCGTCAGATGAAATTTGTCCGATAACCCCTCCTGCATATATTTTTGTATCATCTGTTTCTGAGCTATTATTCTGTATTACAATATTGGCAGAAGCTACTGTTTTTTTATCTAAAAGTAACGGATTCGCATTTCCATTTCCGTTTCCATAAAAGCCACCTACTGACAAAACATTATTTTTAGGAACATCCGCTGTAATTGTTTCTGCTACCGTTACCCCTTGAATGGTCGTCGTTCCTGTCACAGCAGCAGCGACTCCCCCAGCCGTGATTGCATTTGCACCGTTACTAACATTAATGCTTCCAGTAATCGTTAAGTTTTTAATAATTGATGAAGAATCTGTTTTTGAGAACAATCCCTGATAGTCATGACAATTCTGATAGCCATATACCTTTCCACAGCCATCCGTACCTGGAGACGCAACGCCGTCTCCCTTATAGCCAAATGTTTCTCCTATTGCCAAAGTAATAATATAATTTCCACCGTCAAATGTTCCCGTATACACTTGTTCATTTCCAGCGTCCCGTGACAGTCCAGAGATTCCGGTTCCTGTAAGATCAATATTCGTTTTAAGTGTAATTGCTTTACTGCACAAACTATTCCAATTATTAGATGTAATCCCTGAACCAGCACTAAAATATCCTCTGGAATTCCACGCAATCGAAAGCAGCGCAAATTCATCTACCGAATTTATCTTAATCTCCTTAGACCAATCCGGTGAAGATAAAAATCTGACCTCGTGATCCTCATTTATCGTGATTAGCCCATTACTTAACCCTGTAGTACTACTTGGATCTGCACTTAACCGAATTACCTGACCATAATTTCCAATATCATTAACATACGCACTTCCCGCAGTAAAATTGCTTCGTTTATAAGTCCATCCATTGCCACTGCCATTGCCATCTCCGACTGCATAAATCAGCGCACTATCCTGATATCCGATAAGCTGTCCTACTGTCGCAGCCGCATTATAATTTACCCCTGTCAGATCTGTCGCTCCCGAAAATCTTACTACACTTCCTTCCTCTGCGTATCCAACGACTCCACCGCCTTCATATATCTTATCTGTTACAGCAATTGTAGTATTATTCTGCATTTCCAAAATACTGCCTTTTGCTAAACGTCCTACGAGTCCGCCAAATCCTTTCGCTGAATGATTCGCGTATGGATTTGATATTTTCACATTGATATTTTGAGTGTTTAAATAAACTGCTTCGCTTTCTTTTCCACTTGTTCCAAGCTCTCCTATCAATCCCCCATGAAAATAGATATCCTTATTATATTGAGAGTTTATTGTATAATTTTCTATCAGCAAAGAAGCTTGTATTGTACTGCTGAGCACTTTTCCGATCAGTGCGCCATATGCCTCGCCAGTCCCAGCAGCGTATGTTACACTAATTGTTTCTTCGCTATTTCCAGCCATTCTATAAGTCAGTTTTCCGTCAAAGTCAAGTACACCAAAATATCCCCCGGCAACGCCTCCTCCGATTTTTGTTCCTGCATTTGTCGTAACCGTCGGACTACTGATTGTCACATTTGCCGGCAAGGTCTGCTCCGTAGTATCAGCCTTTGCCTTCAACTGATAATATCCGATAAATCCACCAACTGCTGCTTTCGCATTCGTTCCACCGCTTATCGTCGGCGTATTCACAGTAATCTTCCCATCGCCCGTACTTGTAAATGTGATATCTGTCGCCATTCCCGCGATGCCACCTGCGTATTTACCAGTAATTGTCTGGCTCTGTAAGATAACTTCCTGCTCATTCTGGATCGTTGCCTTCTCTCCCATGCTTCCGACCAGACCACCTGCACTGCCCGTAGCCGATGTGACCGTTACAGATGCAGTATCAATTCCAGTTACACTTTTTATATTTAGGCTCGTATTCGCACCCATCGCTCCTATGATTCCGCCCGCATTACCACTATCTCCAGCCTGAACCGTATAGCTTGCCGGAAATACATAGCCATCCAGACAGATATTTCCACTCTCCAGTGTATTACAAATAAGCCCCGCATTGCCGGATGCCGGGCTGACATTAACCATTGCATTATAAATCACATTTGCACTATTAATTGTAAGCGTTTTTGTTGTATAACTAGGTTCTGCTTTAACTACACCAAGAATACTTCCCAACTTGCTCGTTCCATCTGAAGTAAAGCAGAGTGTCGGAAGGGTATATGTTTCTTTTTCATCCTGAAATACATACTCATTCGCCAGCAACGGCACGCTTCCGTCGCCGACCCATGTGATCTTCAATTGCTGTTGCACAGTGGCCTTTGAAGAAAGTGTTCCAAAGAACGGTTTATCCAATTTGATCGTCGGAATCTGTCCAGTGATTTCACCCTGAAATGGATATGCTTCCGTTCCAAGACTCTGATAAGTATAGTCCTTCGCTGCAACGACCGGTGTACCGGTAGCCGCATTGCTGTCTGTGCTCTGTGCCTGTGCTTCCTCCTCGGATGCTTCATCTACAGTCATTCCTGTATCCTGTACTTCTGCACTTGCCATCGTATCCGCTTCTGCTGCCGCCTGATCCTCGGTCGGCGTATCCGCCGCTACAGATGTCGCATCTGACGCAGGCTTTAATATTCCAGATAAATCATCTCCCGCTTTTATCACAGTCTTTTCTGACAGGTCACAATCACCTGTCATATTTAAATCAATCGCAACATCCTGTAATTCTTCCGGTTTGCAGTTTGAAAGCAAAATCAGTTCTGTGACATTGTTCACTTTCACTGATTTATGTCCATCTGTGCCTTCTTCATAAGTTTTAAACTGTTTTATACTCAGTGTCCCATCCGTCTGCGTATCTGCCTGCACTACACTCTCATCCGGCTCCACTTCCTCTATATTCAGAATGCTGACCTCGTCTCCATAGTCTGCTTCTGATGCCGGCTCTTCCTGTATATCATCGTCATTCGTCTCTGTACCTGATATGGGCGCATCTGTCTCCTGTATCGTTTCTTCCCCTTCCGCGATCCATCTGGACGCATCTTCTCCACCTGACGACGCCTGACTGGAATCATTCCCTTCCACGACTTCTCCCTGGCCTTCTTCTGCATAGGTCTGCACCGGCTCTGCCGCGTATGTTTCTTCCTGATACACCTCGTCAGCGTTCACTCGGATCATATTGGTCGATGCCATACTTATCGTTAAATTCATTGCCAGAAAACCGGCTAAAATGCGTCTGTATTTCTTCACTGATGTCGCTCCTTCCAAATCTCAAGCATTTATCACGATTGCTGTTCTGCACTAAAGGTAATGATAGAATTCATATCAGCCCAGCTTTTTTTAGATATTTCATTCTTATTTTTTATATAAAATGGTATCAGATAATCCGATGTTCCCGCAGATTGATCCATTATAAAAGTCAGCGTTTTTTTAGATAAAATATCTTTTTCGTTTTTTTCCATTCCAAGTTTTTTCAAAAAGAATGGATCGATTTCCACTACATCCTTCCATGTAATCGTCGCCTGTGCCTTTCCTCCGGAAATCGATACCTCATAGTTGAATCCGTCATAATCCCCTGGGGTTCCTGCCGAAGCATCTGTGAATACCCCTTTATAGGAAAATGTCTCTTCTGACGTTCCGGTGCATGGTACGATGACTGCCGCGAGGATCTGATTATTGGTCACAGCTACGCTATTCGGAACTGCTGTCGCCGTAATTTGCACTTTGTCCAGATCTGCCGCCGGTATGGTGATGGAATAAGTATGCTGCTGTGGGGTACGGCCTGTCAGTGTCATATTTGGAATTGTGCAGGTTAAATTCTGGTCTGTTGTCGTCTTCGACTGACCATTACCATATGTCACTGTATAACTGTCCTTAGTTCCGCCTTCGAACCGTATCGTCATCGTATAGGTGATATCTTTCTGGCTTACCAGATTTTCATTTCCATTTGCATAATTATATACATAAATCTCAAATGTCTGATCCGCCGTTGTGTCTGATGAAAATGTGATCGTTCTGGAAGGGTATGTCGCCGTTCCGTTTGCACATGCCTGCAGATAGTTGGAACTAAATCGTGCTGATTCATTATCTTTGTTCCGCGCTACGCCTCGCTGAACCGCCTGATTGTTGTAGATCGAAAGGCTTCCCCCTGCGAGCGCCAGTATTCCGGTCAGGCACAGTGCTGCTATGAATATCATTTTCCACTTTGGTTTCTGCGTAATTTTCATCTTTCGTCCTCTTGCTGCTCATACTCAGGCACTTTTTGCCAATATGTAAAAGATATCGGTTTCTTTCTCTTCTGTCTCTGTCCAGGTGACTTCACAGACGTAATAGTTGCGGTGATATGTTTTGTTCTTGTCTGTAAACGATTCACTTCCAGTTTTATCAAAATCCTGCGTGTCGTTCGCCAGCCAGTATGCCGGCTCCGCATGCGCCTGAACCTGTTGATATTCCTGATAGTTCTGGCTGTGTTTTTCCGTATTTGCATATTTGTAATCGCCTGTCGGTTCGGTCAGATTAATATATGCTCCTCCTATTTTATCGCTTGAATTATAGGAAAAGGTAGTGTCTCCGTCGGTCACACTTGTTCCTGTCGCTCCAGCTTTCACCGCCGGGTAGAGTGTGAAATTCAGTCCTTTCAGATTCGTCGTATGTACGAGTTCCAGTTTGTAATCCGTCGCACTCTGGACGCAGAATACCCTCCGGATCGTAACGGTTCCGTCCGCATTCTTCTCCCCCGGCTGATAGGTCAGATCCAGAGAGTCCAGCCTTTTCCCATCCGATCCGAGTATCGAGATCTCAGACGGTTCCTGAATTTCCATCAGCGTTGTTATATCATTTCGATTGATAAACCATGCATAGGAAAAGCCGATCAACAATACCAGCACCACAATCAGGGCCACACCGGTATGAAGCAGCCGTTTTTTTTTCTGTCTTTTTTGTTGTTTTATCTTCTGTCTTTTTTTTCATGCCTGTCTATCCTATCATTTATGCTTTCATCTTCGGTATGCACAGATCTCTTCTGCCGCACAGATTCCTCTGCTTCGATTCAGCCGTTACTGGTAGCGCCTTCTGCCTCAGCTCTTACATACAGATATCCCGCCTTGGTGCCAATGTACTCGTCGGCATCATCGTAGTATTGACTGCATGTGCTCAGTAATGTATCGTCCATGGAATTATTAATGTCCCCGGTAATGTTCGGTTCGTTTCCGGCTTTGTAGAAAAGTGTGCTGCTCGTCAATGTACGCTGGTTATTTACATAGGCCAGTAACTTATCATATGTCGGTTTATCCGGTGAGTTGCCAAACAAGTCTTCCTGTGTACTTTTCTGCGTGTAAATATAATTCCGAAAATACTTTGGCCAGATCCAGTAAACTGTCACCTTATAAGGAACATTTTGTGTAAACGCTTTCGAATTCGCTGCTGATACAGTAAATGTATATTTCCCATCATCAGCAGGGGTCAGCCAGTTGCTGTATCCTTTCTGGTCATCCAGATTCTGAAACAGTAAGATATGGCCTTTTATCAGTCTTTTCAGTGCTTCATCATTGGTTTCTTCTATTGTGCCGTTATTATTTGCCTTTCCGTATGCAGCGACATTTAACTTCACTGTTACGTTTTTTAAATTCTTTACTTTTGGAATGATATAAAATTCCAGTTTTCCGCTTGCGCCCGGTGATACAACACCATTCGCTGACTGAAGATACCACGCAAGGTCAGCGGTGCCGACATGATATGTTTGCTCTTTTGTTACCTCTGTCTGAGTTTGCATGTCATAATACGTTTTATAATTTTCTTCATTTCCCACTGTAAGCAAATTTTTTTTATTAGCATCCACTAAGTGCCCGCTTTCCGCCTCCGTCCGGCTCCCCACACTCGCCAGCTCAAACAGCGTCGAGTCCTGCGCGCTGATCGCACCGGTCGTCACATTCACTCGCGTATTGGCGACAAACCACGCGATACAGATCACAATGATCGCGATCAGTGCCGCGAACAAAAAAACGGTGCTTCGGCTTACTTTTTTCTTATCCTCTTCGATCTGCGCCCGCAGCTCCGCCGGAGAGAGATCTTCGGTGCGGCGGCTTTCGGGCTGCTTCTTTTTATCTGTCATGTATGATTGTCCTTTATATATTTGATATTTTATCCATTTTATGAACATACCTTAAAAAGCCATTGTCATGGTATCACAAAAAGAGGCGCGGTGCAACCTTTCCGGGCGATCTGTGATGTGAGAAATCTATGAACTTTTCCACTAAAAATCAGGTACAGATACACAAAAAGACAGCTGGGCAGCCTTCACTATATGGGAAACATGCCAACTGTCTTTCTGTCCAATTATAATTTTTTACTCTTCCGGATCCTCCGCGAGGAGATCGTAGATCTTTTCCATGTCGTGCTCCGGAGCAGTCTGCTCAATGGCATCATAGATGCGCTGGATCAGCGCAGGGTCTTCCTCCAGCATGTCTGCGGTCTGAGCCGGGGTGCAGCCTTTTGCGATTTTGCGCATGACCAGACTGATTAATTTTAACTGTCTACCCCTCTGCATGCCTATGCGCTGTGCTTCTTCCGTGATCATTCTCTTATACTCTTCTGCTGTCATATAGTCTGCCTCCACAGCTTCGCTGTTCTTCAGAGTATTGATTTTTCCATACATCTCCTGAATGCGTAGATCTTTGGACTGATGAGCTTCTTCGGCTGTGCTGTTCTCGACGAATCTGAGAAATGCTATCAGCTCCGGCTCTACCTCGACATCATTCCGCCCTTTTGTATTTAAAAATACGACCGTCAGACCGTTCTGTAAAATCAGATCTGGTTCTTCATCGCAGTGATAGCGGAAACGATAGCGATATTTCCCTTTTTTGAACAGATCGAAGCCGCAGATTACGATGATATAGGTTTCCGGCAATTGATCGAACTGCTTTTCCCCTTTTTTCAGAAGCGGTGCATCAAGCAGGGCGGAATAATATCGTGTGCGTTTGGGCAGATTACCACCGTTTCGCTTCTGCATTTCTACATTGAATACCGTTCCGTTGATATCCCTGACGTAGAAGTCCAGTCGGATGCCTCGCTTTCCCGGAAGGTTGTGAATGACTTTCTGGCTTTGCTGCCAGCGAATTTCCTGAATCCGGATGTTTAATGACAGTTCTATAATGGATTTACATGTCTCCAGATCCATCGTCGCTATGTCAAACATGTAGTCATCGATCAGATTCAGATCCTGCAATGGGCGGAAACTTTCGGATGACGTGGTAAAATCAATATTCTGTTGTGTTGATTCAGTTTTCTCTGGTTTTTCCAATCCATTTCTCCTTTCACTATAGCATGTTTTGGTAAAATCGGCAACCGGATGCACGTTTGTACTCTGCCTTTCATTTTGTATGTTTTCTTGCTTCATATAAAAATTCTTTTTGTTTTAGATATATCTCTTTTTATATTATCATGTTTTAGATTTTATTGCAACTTTTTGTTTAATAAATCCACAAAGTCATATTATTCTCTCTATAAAAAATACTCTAAAGGGAAACCTCTCTTTGGCATGATATAATGATTGTTTTATAAATGTAGGGGCTATATCTCTATTCGTATCTTCACTCGCAAAACTAAAAAGACAGCTGGGCGGCTTCCACTATATGGAAAACATGCCAACTGTCTTTCTACGCAATTATGATTTTCTACTCTACCTGATGGCTGCGATGATTATTAATTAGCGATATTATACTTTTTGCAGAGCTCATCTACACAGTCAGGTTCACAGATAGCCCGATTTAATTCAGTTATCATATTATTGTCTTTTAAATATTTTAATAGTTTCGAATACAATATCATACCTTCTTGTCTTCCTTCACGTTTTCCTTCGCGTCTTCCCTCGCGTTTTCCTTTTTGTTTTAATTCTTGTTCTAATTCTTCCATAGCCGTACACATATTAAACAAACCTCCCTCTGCCTTTCTAGCGGCTGCCTGTTTTGCAATTATTCTATCACAGTTACATGCTCAGGGAAAGTATCTTTTCAGTTCCCCATAAGTTCCTTTTCCTTTCATTTTCATATTTTCTCGTTTCGTGTAAATCTCTTTCTATTTTATACGCGTCTCTTTTTATATTGTCATATCCCATGTTTAATTGCAACTTTTTGTTTTATAAAATTCAAATTATTTTCCCATTTCGGAAACTTTTCTCTTATTTATCCATATTTTTTCCAAAACCAGAAAATTTTGTTTCTGAGAAGTAAAAAAAGGCAGCCGAAACGCTTCCTCTATGTAGGAAACATCCCAGCCACCTTTTTATTTTGCTTGATTCTGATCCTCTGACCTATTATCCTTTGAGGCCCCGTGACTGCCGGTCCATGTCTTCCACGACGATATCGTAGATCTCGCCAAGTGTGGAGCAATATTCCAGCACCTTCCACGGCTCATTTGTGTGGAAATGGATCTTGATCAGCTCCTCGTCGCCGACCGCCAGCAGGCAGTCCCCCTTGAAGTGCTCGACAAAGTAGTCGTTGATCGCATCCTCGTCCAGATTCTCTCCCTCGATCAGGAGCTGTGTGTCATATCGAAATTCCAGCATAATCGTTCGTCCTTTCTGATGTATTCTGCAGGATTCATGCGCGCTGCGTGGTTTGTCTCACCTTGCGCCTGTTCGTTTCTATTATAACACCAGATACGGATTCCCACAATCTGCTTATCTGCATATTCTTCTCATATGATATATTCCATCTGTTTTCTATGTTCTGCATGGTTGAATGTAAATACTTCCGCCACGGTGCAGTCAGAATATTCACTACGAATTTCGTAACGCCTTTGCTCCGGCGTTCATGCTCTCCCGTACAGCTCCGTCAGTTCCCGGATCTGCCCGGCCAGCTCCGGCTCGATGGCATCCGATTGCATGCGCCACTGCCAGTTGTTGCCAAGGGTCGACGGTGTATTGATACGTGCCTCGCTTCCAAGACCGAGATAGTCCTGCATCGGAATGATCACAGTGTCCGCCACGGATGCAAAGGCTGCCCGGATCATGACCCAGTTCAGGGCATCTTCCGGATGCATATTCAGGTAGCGGTACGCAAAGTCCAGATCTTCCGGACTCACATGGTTCTTCCAGCCCATGACGGTATCGTTGTCATGGGTACCCGTGTAGAGGACACAGTTGTGCGGATAGTTGTGCGGCAGATAGTCGCCCGGCTCACGGCTGTCAAAGGCAAACTGCAAAAGCTTCATACCCGGATAGCCGGTGTCTTTCACGAGCTTCAGCACCGTCGGCGTCAGAAATCCGAGATCCTCCGCGATGATCGGCCGGTCTCCGAACTTTGCCTTGATCGCATTCATGATATCCATGCCAGGCCCCGGCATCCATTTGCCATTTTCCGCCGTCGTATCACCATACGGGATCGCAAAATACTCGTCAAATCCACGGAAATGATCGATCCGCACGACATCATAGAGCTCGAAGCAGGCCGAAAGCCGCTCCAGCCACCATTTATAGCCCGTCTCCTTATGGTAATCCCAGCGGTACAGCGGATTGCCCCAGAGCTGTCCGGTCGCGGAAAAGCTGTCCGGCGGACAGCCTGCCACTGCGGACGGTCTGCCATGCTCATCGAGCTGGAACAGTTCCGGATTCGCCCATGCATCCGCACTGTCGGATGCCACATAGATCGGAATGTCTCCGATCATCTGGATCCCTTTTTCATTCGCATACTGCTTCAACGCGCTCCACTGTTTCCGGAACAGATACTGCTGAAACTCATAAAAGCGGATCTCATCTGCCAGCTCCTTCTTGTACGTTTCCATTGCCTCCGGACGGCGCAGACGGATGGCATCATCCCAGTCGCTCAGGCTCCTGCCGCCGGATGCGTTCTTGATCGCACTGTACAGGGCATAATCCGGAAGCCATGCCGCATGCTTCTCGATGAATGCTTCAAACGCTGCCGTCTCTTCCTGCTGTCCCGCCCAGCGCTCTGCGACCTGCAGGGCATATGGGCTGTTGTGATACGC
>JAQXGF010000091.1 GCA_029006155.1 Lachnospiraceae bacterium | reverse complement strand
CGTAGATGCCCCATCCTCGGTCACATCATACAGCTTCATTTTTCCGGTAATACGGTCTCTGGAAGATCCTTTTCCGTTAATCTTCTGAATATCATAATCCGCAGGCATAAATTTTCGGAAAAATTCCGGTCGGCGCTCTTCCCCGTATTTCAGAGTCATACGATGGGCAGCACCGTCTGTAGAGGTATACAGGGTACGCACACCGTTTTTATTCTTTGCCCCTTCAATTTCATCGGTATCGGAATCTACGACCAGAAACTCTACGTAGTTCTGATATTCTGCGAACAGCTTCTGGTCGGCAATTTTGATTGCTTCCTTGATTGCTGACACGCCACTTCCTCCGGTTGCGATCACAAGCGTTAACGCATTTTTGCGAGGCTCCTGCTTTCTTGCCACCGAAGCGCCAAATAACATTCCATTTCCTGCATCCACCTGATCCAGCTCCAGAAATTTCTGAAGCTCATCAATTGAGACGGTTTCTCTGACATCAGCCATGTTTTGGTTCCTCCTGCATTTTTTCTCTTTCTCTTTTATTTCTGTCAGCAGCGAGCCAGATCAATCTTCTGACTACTGCCGCGAAAACTCTTATTTCTTCCGTTCCAGCTTCACGCTCGTCTCACCCTTCGTCAGTGTCACTGACTGTCTCGGGCTGATCCTCAGCTTCTTCGTCTTTTTCAGACGAACCTTATCGTACTTTGCCGCTCCATATACCAGAGAGTCTAATTTATCCACTCCGGTCAGGTAGACACTTTTTCCGAATTTATTTCCTGCTTCCAGCTTCACTCCGCTAAAATTGTTCTGGATGCCGAGATTACCGAGCAGATTCTGTACATTACATTTTGCTTTTTTACCGGCTGCGGTCTTTCCGAATACACAGCTCTTCTTGACCGTCATTCCGCACGTCACATCCCAGGTACCATAGATTTTTCTTCCTCCAAATGCATAAATCAGAAGGAAAAGAATGATCAGCAGGATCACTGCCGCAATGATTACCGGGATTCGGATCATCTTCCATACGAGCGCCTTTGCATCGCAGGAATTTACTTTTACTGTAATGTTGTGCACTACGCTGCTATCACTCGTATCGGTTGCCTTGACATTGTATACGGAAGTTCCCTTTCCGGTTCCGATTAGATGCATGGACATCTCATCCTTCGTCATCGTGATCACTTCGTTCGTTTCCTCTTCGGATACTTCGACGGTGATCGGCAGGCCATCCGGATCCTCGAAGTAGTCGGACCACTGAATTGTCTTCTCTGAATCTCTCGGTACCTTCGCCAGCTTCAGCAAAAACTCCGGAAGCGAATCTGCGTTATAGGAAAAATCAACGACTTCCTCTGCTCCATCCTCGATGCCATCCGCGAGTGTCATCGGCTGGTTCACCATCGTCACCGTGAAGCTCTGCTTCGCCGGTGTCTCCATCATCGAATCCTTTGCGCCGACCGTGATCTGGTAAGCTCCGGCTACGGTTCCTGCCTTTAATGTAAGCTTGCCATCTTCCGCAATGTCTCCGGTAATGCCGGAGGTGCTGTCATAATCGACGGTATAGGTCAGCGTATCATTATCCTCATTGGTAAAGTACTGTGAGCAGTCAATCGTATCTAAGGATCCTCCGACATTCACTTCCTGATCCGGAATCGTTCCGGTCGCCTCGGTCACAATATTTCCCACATGGAAAAGATAGGATCCGCTTTCCTTCTGCTCATTTCGGAACTTGTCGCTCTCGACCAGGGTCTTTACGGTGTAGTCACCGCTCTTGTCGAAGGTGATCGTGCCGCTGTAGTTGTCATCGCTTCCCTCCATCGGGATCTTCTCACCGGTCTCTGCGATGTAGAGGTACGCCTTGCTGTCCCGGTAGAACGTTGCGGACGAATACGGGGAATTGTTGTAAATGTAGGACGCCGTGAAGTCGACGACCGCGCCCTTCGGAAGGTTCGCCTCGTTGCTTCCGTTCTCCAGACGGTCTGTCTGCGCATTCAGCTGCAGATTCATCTCACGGATGGATACCGCATACAGCCCGATCTCCACACCATCCGTACCTTTGGCCGTGATGCTCCATGCGCCCTCCTTCGGCGTCAGAAGCTTGGCGGTAATGTATTTCTTATTTTCCCGGTTATCATAGGTGATGATCCGGTTGTCATCTACCGTACTCTTCTGATAGGTGTATTCTTTGCCATCTGAATTGCGGATTGTGATCTCATTGACCTCGTTGATATTTCCGGTCAGTGTGATATTGGTCTCCGCAACCATCTCTTCGATGTTAAAATCCAGTGATACGACGCCATCCTGAATCGTTCCGGATGCGGTCGTCGGAGTAGCCTCAAAAAATTTTGCAAAAATATTTGCAAAGGCATTCTGAGCCTCGGTCGGGCTGTTCAGGGTGATTCGTTCTCCATCCGTCTGCTGTGCGATCTTTGGCATCTGATACCAGCCGACTTTTCCTTCCCAGCCTCCGTTCTCGACGTTGGCATGGTCGTAATTCAGCTCCAGACAGTAGATCGGCCAGCCGTTTCCGTATGCCTGCTGCTCCTGCTCATCGATCGTCGTATAATCCAGTGCGTCGTTGTATCTGCTTCCGTCCGCCTCACCGGATACCCGACCGTCGCTTAAGAGGATGATGCTGGCTGAATCCGGCGCTGTCCCGTTCTTCGTAAGTACATCGCCTGCCGCCTTTAATGCATAGCCAATCGGCGTATAATTGGAATTCTTATTGGCCGCTGCGCCCTCCTCGGTCACGCGGTCAATAACATCCTTTGCCTCCTGCTTTGCATCCTGATCGGTGATGCTCTGAAGCGAAAAGGCTTCCTTTACATTTTTTTCACCGAGGCCGCCTTTTTGCTCTTCGCTCAACAGACCGTCCAGTGAATACGCTTCGCTCCCATAATTCGGTCCCATTGCGATGACTGCCAGACGTGCATTCTCTGCCGGCAGCATATCAACAAACATCTTTGCCGCGCTGACGCTTAAGTTCTCTTCATCACTTTTTTCCATACTTCCGGAGCAGTCCAGAATCAGTACAAAATCAATCGGCGTATCATTGCTCTGCGCCGCCTGCACTGTGGCCGGATAGGCCGGAAGCAGGTTCAGGATACACAGGAGCAGGGCAAGCAGCACCGCTCCCTTCTTTTTGAAAAATCCGCATTTTTTCCTGTACTTTCCCATTTTTTTCTCTTCCCTTTCTATACATCACTTATACTTTGTGATTATATGATAGCTTAATGAAACAACTATACCATATTCCGACAAAACGTTCCGTAATTGTGCATACTCTGCACGTTTTCTGTCATTTTCTGCATCTATTCCAGAAAATGCTCCGATGTATTTCGTACGGCCATTGCATGTGTCCGAAGCCACACATTGACATAACGTTTCACCATCTTTTGATACCCTCTGCTGATCGGCACCCAGCTGCCGTCCTGCATCAGAAAGGAATTCCCCTCTACTGCCCGTACTGCCGGAAGATATACGATATAGCTCGTATGGCAGCGGACAAATTCTTCCGGAAAGAGCACCTTTTCCAGCACATCCAGACGATCCCGCACCTCGTATGTCCCTACGGTCGTCCGAACGACAGTCACACGCTTGCGCCGCTCA
>JAQXGF010000090.1 GCA_029006155.1 Lachnospiraceae bacterium | reverse complement strand
TCGATGAACTCCATGACCTCCTGATGCTGCTCCTCGGTCTCACCCGGGAAGCCCGCGATCAGGGTCGTGCGAAGCACGATATCCGGAATCTCCTCCCGCAGATGCGTCACGATCTGTTCGAGATCCGCACGCGTCGTCCTGCGGCCCATGCGCTTTAAGACACCATTTGCCGCATGCTGAATCGGAAGATCCAGATAATGACAGATCTTTTCTTCTTTTTTCATCGTCTGAATCAGCTCTTCATAAATCTCCTCCGGATAGCAGTAGAGAATCCGGATCCAGCGCAGGCCGCTGATCTGACAGAGCTGCTCCAGAAGCAGATGCAGGGACTTTTTCCCGTACAGATCCACGCCGTAAACCGTCGTCTCCTGTGCAACGAGAATCAGCTCCTTCACGCCCTGCGCTGCGAGCTCCTTCGCCTGCTCGATCAGCCGCTCCATCGGAACCGAACGGTAGCGTCCGCGCAGCTTCGGGATGATACAGTACGTGCAGCATTTATTGCAGCCTTCTGCGATCTTCAGATAAGCATAATGTCCGCCGGTCGTCACCATGCGCTTTGCATCGGTCTGCGGAAGGTAGGACAATGGCTCTTCCTCCACGCCACGGCTGCCCGCAAGTGCCTCGTCCACCGCTTCTACGATCTTTTCATAGGCGGTCGTCCCAAGCACCTGATCGACCTCACTCACCTCATCGAGAATCTCCTGCTTGTAGCGCTGCGCCATGCAGCCGGTCACGATGAGTGCCTTACACTTGCCGGTCTTTTTATACTCTGCCATCTCGAGAATCGTCTGTACGCTCTCTTCTTTTGCATCATTGATGAAGCAGCACGTGTTGATAATGATCACATCTGCTTCTGTCTCATCGTCTGTGAACGTATAGCCACGGCTGTTTAACAAGCCAAGCATTTCCTCGGAATCCACAAGGTTCTTATCACAGCCGAGGGAAATAAACAATATTTTCATTCATTACTCCTGTCTTTCTCTTCCGGCTCCATCTCATAGACGACCGGCTGCTGCTTCTGTGCTTTCGCCTTTTCCTTCTGCTCGAGCAGGTCACTGACATCTGCCTGCGGATACTCTTTTTGCAGACGGTTGAGCTGTTTGACCCGCACCTGGATGCAGATCAGGCTCGTCAGATTCGTCAGGCCGTCCAGAATCAGGCAGATCCCGATATAGAGAATCATGTCCTCTTCTTTCTGGAACGGATTGCACAGCAGTACCACGCCAAGCGCGCCGATCAGAATCGCACAGATCAGCACCAGATACCATTTGGTAAAACGCAGCCGCTTCATATTGATGGAACTCTGAATTTTCACGATTGCTCCGAGCAGTAAAATAATGCCCATTGCAAACGGAAGCACCGATCCTAAAAAGGTCGGATTCAGTAAAATAAACAGCCCGAATGCAAGGCAGACGATCCCGATCACGAGATCCATCTGAAGAAAGCCCTGCAGATTGTCCTTTGTAAAATACATCACGCCATAGGAGATGCCGATCACGATCATCGCGACGGCAAGCCCGTAGCAGATCATCTTCACAGACATCATCGGCCACGCCAGCAACGCTACGCCCAGCACTACATAGAGCGCGGAGATAAAAATGTAGCTTTTACTGAACTGCTTTACCTCTTTCAATGGTCATCGCCCCTTTTCAGCCCTCGTCTTCTGCCTGCTTCTCCGGAAGCACCTTCAGCTCACCATCTGCAAGCTCCTCCACAGCACGGGAGAGCGGCTTGGAGATGACCGGAACGTCCAGATCCCCCTTGGACTGACGTGCAATGATCTGGCGCGCACGCTTCGCGGTCGCCATAACGATGGAATAACGGCTGTTGACTACCGGGGTCTCGCCCTCCTCAACGCCACTGTTGACTACCTTCATCAAATCGGTATAAGACGGATGTAACATAATTATTTTTCTCCTTTCACAAATTCCCGGACCTCTTCCTGTATCTGATGGATAAACGCGAGGTTCCGGTCTGTTTTATTATGCTGACTCTCGATCAGGTGGTGCATCAGCTCCATACTCTGTTCGAGATCATCATTTACAATAATGTAATCATACTGCTCAATGCCCTCAGACTCCTCTGCGGCACGCGCAAGGCGCTTCTGGATGACATCCTCGGTCTCCGTATTCCGGCCCCGCAGGCGGTCAAGCAGCGTCTTCGCATCTGGCGGTACAATAAAGAGCAGCAGCGCCTCCGGGAATTTCTCCTTGATCTTCAATGCACCCTGCAGCTCGATCTCCAGAATGACATCGCGTCCCTGCTCCATCTCACTCTCCACGTATTCCCGTGGCGTCCCATAATAATTTCCACAGTATTCTGCGTACTCCACAAGCTGATCGTTCGCGATCAGCTCCTCAAATGCTTCTCGTGTCCGGAAGAAATATTCTCTCCCGTCTTCCTCTCCCGCACGCGGACTGCGTGTGGTGGCGGAAATGGAAAGCGCATACTGTCCGTAGCGCTCCGTCAGAAGCTTCATCAGAGTCCCTTTTCCCACACCGGAAAACCCGGATACGACGACAAGAATTCCCTTTCTATTCATGCTCCTCTCCCTTTCCTTCCTGTTCAGCCAACTGCTGTGTGGCAAACCGTCTGGCAATGGTATCCGGCTGTACTGCCGAAAGCACCACCTGACCGCTCTCCAGCACGATGACTGCCTTTGTTCTTCTTCCCTGCGTGGCATCAATCACGAGATGCTGCTCCTTCGCATTTTGTACGAGCCGTTTTACCGGCGCCGCATCCGGATTTACCACGACAGAAATTTTCTGGTCATTTACAAGATTGCCAAAACCGATGTTCACCAGTCCTGCCATTGCTGCCTCCCAAATCTTTATTCGATATTCTGGATCTGCTCCCGGACCTTCTCGATCTCAGTTTTCAGATCGATCGCCACATTGGAAGTCGCCAGGTCGTTCGCCTTCGAGAGAATCGTATTCGCTTCCCGGTTCATCTCCTGCGCAATGAAGTCCAGCTTCCTTCCGATGCTTCCGCCTTTGATCAGTGCATCCCGCATCGTCGCAATATGGCTGCGAAGCCGCACCGTCTCCTCATCTGTACAGATCTTGTCCGAAAAAATCACGACCTCCGCCGCGATCCTTCCCTCGTCCATCTGCACATCGGCGAGCAGTTCCTTTACTTTCTCCTCAAGCTTCTGCCGGTATTCTGCGACAATCTGCGGATACCGCGTCTCGATGAGAGTTACATTTTCGTCCATTCCATCCAATTTGTCAAGCAGATCTGCTTTTAAAGCTTCGCCTTCCCGCTCTCTGGCCTGTACGAACTGCTCACAGGCACCCTCCACGGTCTTTTTCAGTTCCGCCCAGATCTCTTCCTCATCGATGTCCGTATCTTCCATCGTCAGTACTTCCGGGCATCTGCCAAGCGTCGACACCCGGATATCGTCCTCCAGGCCAAATGTCTCCGCCATCTTCCGGAAATACTTCAGGTACTCTGCTGCGATCTCTTCATTATATTTTAAAGCGCCCTGTCCCTCGGTATAATCTTCATAGGTAATAAATACATCCAGCTTTCCGCGCTGCACATACTGCTTGAGTACGCCACGGATCGCTGCCTCAAAAAAGCCAAGCTTCTTCGGCATCTTAATGCTTACGTCAAAATAACGGTGATTCACAGCCTTCATCTCGACCGTGAACTTTCTGCTGCCCTGGTGATTCTCGCATCGGCCAAAGCCCGTCATACTTTTTATCATGTCAAATATCCTTCCTGCCCTGCGGCACTTTCTGCTGATGGCATAAGTTCCCATACTGATTTATTATAGTCGATCGCCCTTCCGCCGTCAATGCCAATTGTTTTTTCTTTTAAAATCTGATATGATATCAGGAACAGAAATGGAGGTATCTTTCTATGGCATTAGACGGCATTGTTGTTTCAAATATAGTAGCGGAGTTAAATGCAGCTCTTACAGGCGCCCGGATCGCCAAAATCGCACAGCCGGAGGCAGACGAGCTGCTGCTCACCTTAAAAAGCCCGAATTCCGGCCAGGTCCGACTGCTGCTCTCTGCGAGTGCGAGCCTTCCACTGATCTATTTTACCTCGGTCAATAAGCCATCGCCGGTCACGGCCCCGGCCTTCTGCATGCTGCTGAGGAAACACATCGGCGGCGGCAAAATCATGCGCATCTATCAGCCCGGCCTGGAGCGCATCATCCACTTTGAGATCGAGCATCTGAATGAGATGGGCGATCTCTGCCACAAGGACCTCGTCCTGGAGCTGATGGGCAAGCACAGCAACCTCATCTTCTGCGATGATAATGGCACGATCATTGACAGTATCAAGCGCGTATCCGCGCAGACCAGCTCCGTACGCGAAGTGCTTCCGGGGCGGCCGTACTTCATCGCTCAGACACAGGAAAAGCTTGACCCGCTCTCCACCACCGAAGAGGCATTCTGCCAGAGCGTCTTTTCCAGACCGATGAAGCTCGCAAAGGCGATCTATTCCTCTTATACCGGCATCAGCCCGGTCATCGCGGAGGAACTGTGCCACCGTGCTTCGCTGGAGTCCGATCAGAGTGCGAATACGATCCCGGAGATGGCACAGCTGCATCTCTATCATTTATTCGACCTTATGATGGAGGATGTGAAGCAGCACCGCTACACGCCGCTGATCGTCAGTGACAGCCACGGCGACCCGGTCGAATTTTCGTCTCTTCCGCTTACGATGTACGCAGATATGCAGATCACGGAATATCCGACGATCTCCGAAGTGCTCGAACAGTATTACGCCCGGAAAAATACCGTCACACGCATCCGCCAGAAGTCTGCAGACCTGCGTCACATCACGGTGACTGCCCTGGAGCGCAACCGCAAAAAATATGAGCTGCAGATGAAACAGCTAAAGGACACAGAAAAACGTGACCAGTACAAAGTATACGGCGAGCTGATCCACGCCTACGGCTATGGCATCGAGCCGGGTGCAAAAAGCTTTGACGCCCTGAATTATTACACAAATGAAATGATGACTGTGCCGCTTGATCCGACTCTGACCCCGCAGGAAAACGCACAGCGCTATTTTAATAAGTATAACAAGCTCAAGCGCACCTATGAGGCACTCTCGGAGCTGATCGAGGAGACAAAAGCAGAGATCGACCAGCTCGAATCGATCTGCACCTTCATGGATCTGGCGCTCTCCGAGGACGATCTCGTGCAGGTCAAGGAAGAGCTGACCGACGCCGGGTACATTCGCCGCAGATACAATGGCAAGCGGGTAAAAATCACGTCCCATCCGTACCATTACCGTTCCTCAGACGGCTTTGATATGTATGTCGGAAAAAATAATTACCAGAACGATGAACTGACCTTCAAATTTGCTTCCGGAAACGACTGGTGGTTCCACGCAAAAGGGGCACCGGGCAGCCATGTCATCGTCAAATCGCGCGGCGAGGAGCTTCCAGACCGGACGTTTGAGGAGGCAGCCCGCCTGGCAGCCTATTATTCAAAGAACCGGGATGCAGAAAAGGTCGAGATCGACTACGTAGAGAAAAAACATGTGAAAAAGCCAAACGGCGCCAAGCCGGGCTTCGTCGTATACTACACGAACTATTCCATGATGATCGATCCGGATATCCGGAATCTGGAGCTCGTCTCAGACTGAGGACATACCCACTGCTTATTGCTCCGCGCAATTGAAGCATGGGACTTGCTTGGCTCGGTTAAAAACTCCGACAGATTCTTACAGATCTGCTTCTGCAATTCTTTCTCGCTCTTCTTTGCCACTTCTGCCAGCGACTGCATATTCGCCTGCAGCGCAAGCGGCAGCATCTCCCAGTTTGCCACCGTTTCGCCCATCGCCCATGCGACCGCGGAAATCCCGTCGGTCTCCACAAACAAATGGCCAACCGGAATCTCCTGCAGCATCCTGCGGTATAACGACTGCTTCTGCACTTTTTCTTCCTGTGAAAATCCACGGAGCAGTCGTTGATCCGCCATGGAACTACACGCTGCCGGAAAATCCGGCCCAAGTGTAAAATAGCAGCCTAGATCCAGATAAGGCTCCAGGTCCTGCTCTGTACCGGAATACCAGTGCACGCAGATACCATACGGAAAGCCTTTCAGCAGTTCCGCAATCTTTTTTTCCTGCCCTTTCGTGTGCAGCAGCACCGGTTTTTTCAAATCCGCTGCGATCTGCAGCTGCTCCTCGAGGCGCTTTTGCTGAATATCCAGAGGAATGTCGCACCAGACGGAATCCATTCCGATTTCTCCGATGTAATCGCACTCCCGGTACGCCTCCTGCGCTTCCTCCGTCTGGTATCGGTCCGCATACCACGGATGGATTCCAAAACTCAGAAACAGTTCTTCCCTGTTTTGAAACTGCTTCGTATACGCCCATTCCGCTGGCGTCCCGCTGCTCAAGCACGTCGCGATCCCATTTTGATATCGGAAATCCAGCTCGCGCTTTCCGGCTTCACAGACCGCCATTTTCTCCTTCTTCTCCCACATTTCTTCGCCGCTTCCGGTAAGAAAGGCCAGATGTGCATGCATATCCAGCACACGCATCTGGCCAAGCTTATCGAGCCGCGACTGTAACCATTCGTTCATCGCCTGCTCCTCTTTTTATTTTTCTTTGATAATCCGGTGAATCTCTGCCCGCAGCTTTCCCTGCTCATACAGCCATTCTCGGGAACGGTTCTGTTCGGTAATCGTGATCTCCTGACGGATCCCCTCACCGGGCGCTCCGAGAATCAGGATCTTGTCCGAGAGATAGATCGCCTCATCTGTATCGTGCGTCACGAGCAGAATCGTACGGTGCAGCCCGATACAAAGCTCCCGGAGCCAGTCCTGCATATCGCTGCGCGTGATGACATCCAGTGCACCAAACGGCTCATCCAGAAGATAAATTCCCGCCTCACACAGAGTCGTGCGCAGAAAAGCAGCACGCTGGCGCATACCGCCGGAGAGCTCATCCGGATATTTCGTTTCACATCCTGCCAGCCCGAAACGTGCCATCTGCTGAAGTGCCATCTGACGCATCTCTTTTTTCTGATGGTGAATCTCTCCATACAGGCAGACATTATCCAGAATCGTCCGCCACGGAAAGAGCAGGTCGTTCTGCGGCATATACGCCAGCTCCCGGCTCGTCCCGTGTACTGGTGCTCCGTCGATTCGGATTTCTCCGCTTTCCGGCTTCAGCAGCCCGGAAAGTACATTCAGAAGTGTCGACTTTCCACATCCAGACGGCCCGAGAATACTGATAAATGCACCATCCGGGACAGAAAAGGAGAGATCCTTTATGATTGTTTTATCTGCGTAAGAGAAATTTAAATTTGTTACATCTAATCTCATGTCCGTTCTCTTTACTGTAAAAACTCGTTCGTATAGCAATCGGATGCCGGAAGTGCCTCAGAGATAACGCCATACTCCTGCAGGAATGCGGTGTAATTATCCCATACTTCATCCTTCATCATGCCCCAGGTATCCGTATCTTCCATATATTTATCTGCCAGATACTCCTGAGACTTCTTCAGCATTTCCAGATCATAATCCGGCGCGTGGTCGTAGAGCACCTCTGCCGCTGCATCCGGATCCGCAATCGCATCGGCATATCCCTTTGCCGTCGCGCGCAGGAATGCTTTTACCATCTCCGGGTCAGAATCGATCACTGCATCACTCGTAATGATGACCGGCGTGTAATAATCCAGACGCTCATCGAGCTGGCGCAGCTCCATATAATTCAGCTCACAGCCATGCATAGCCGCATTAATGCAATCCCATCCTTCAAAAAACCACATCAGGTCACAGCTCTTTCCAAGTGCCTCAAAACCACTTCCATCCGATACGACGATGTTCAGCTTGGAAAAATCGGCGCCGGCCTGTTTCATACATGCCTCAAGTACCGCTGACTCTCCCGGTCCACCCCATCCGGCATAGGTCTTCCCCTCAAAATCAGCCGGAGATGTGATCCCGCTGTCCGCCAGGCTGACAAATCCAGATGTATTGTGCTGAATCACGGTGGCAATCGCCTTGATCGGAAGCGGATCCTCTGCGGTCAGTGCAATCGTCACATCTTCCTGATAGCTGATACCAAAAGTACCTTTCTGCTGTGCCACAAGCGTAGCCGTTGCGCCGTCGGTCGGCTCTACGATCTCGACATCCAGCCCCTCGGCCTCATAGTAGCCCTTATCCAGCGCTACATACATACCGGTATGATTCGTATTCGGAACATAGTCCAGAATCACCGTAACTTTTTTCAGATCACCATTCGTCTCTTCCTCTGCGGATACTGCCGCTGTCATCGTCATTGCCATCGCTGCCGCGACCATCATTGCTGTTACTTTTTTCCAGTTTTTCATTTGTCTCCTCCTCTTT
>JAQXGF010000089.1 GCA_029006155.1 Lachnospiraceae bacterium | reverse complement strand
AGGTTGCCCACGCGTTACTCACCCGTCCGCCACTCGAAATTTCAAAATCCACCGAAGTCTCATTTAAAATTTCTCGTTCGACTTGCATGTGTTAAGCACGCCGCCAGCGTTCATCCTGAGCCAGGATCAAACTCTCTGATAAAATGTTTGATTCGGGTCAAGATAACTGCTTAGCTATCTCATCTCACCAATCTTGATTGGTGAGCTTCCCTTTTTACTGTTTTAAAGGTCAGTCCTTAAAAATTAAAACTTTTCAGAATTTTTCAAGGTTGTTTCACTGTTCAGTTATCAATGTTCTTAAGTTGTTTTGTTATCTCTTTACCGGAGCAACTCTGATATCATACCACAGTGTTTTCGGTTTGTCAAGATGTTTTTTTCAACTTTTTATTTTTTCTTTTTCGATTTAAATAATACGGAGAAAGAGGGATTTGAACCCTCGCGCCGCTTTAACACGACCTACACCCTTAGCAGGGGCGCCTCTTCAGCCTCTTGAGTATTTCTCCTGAATTATTTTAAATCAATATTTTGTTTACGCCTCACAGCGCATTTCTTATTATACTCATGTGTCTTGTAATTGTCAAGCGTTTTTTTCATGTTTTTGCTTATTTTTGCCAGATCTTCGATTTATGCCTGATAATCATCTATTTTTACCTATATATAACGCATAAGCAATGTGCATGCGAGTAAAAAAGAATAATTCCTGTAAATAAAAGAGGGATACCTTGCGGTGTCCCTCCAGTCTGCTTTTGCAATATCCAAGCTATGTATTAGTTGGTAATGGTCAGCTCAGTCTCTTTGTCGAATACATGGATCTTGTCCACATCCAGAGCAAACTTAACGGTATCACCAGTTCTAGCGGTAGTACGCGGATTTACTCTTGCAGTGAAGTTGGAACCCTCTACTGTGAAGTACAGGAATACTTCTGCACCAAGCAGCTCGTAAACTTCGATCTTAGCATCTAATACAACATCACTTGTAGCGCCTTCAGCCTCGTCGGACAGATCCTCCGGACGAATACCCATAACAACGGTCTTTCCAGCATAGCCGCCCTTGATGAGCTTCTCTGCCTTTGCAGCCGGAAGCTTGATGGAAGCAGTGCTGCCAATCTTCAGATATACATCATTGCCCTTTACATCAACGACTGCATCTACCATGTTCATCTGCGGGGATCCGATGAATCCTGCTACGAACAGGTTGCCCGGTGCATTGTAAAGGTTCTGCGGAGTATCTACCTGCTGAACAACGCCATCTTTCATAACTACGATTCTGGTACCAAGTGTCATAGCCTCGGTCTGGTCATGTGTTACGTAGATGATGGTAGCACCCAGTCTCTGATGCAGTTTGGAAATTTCAGTTCTCATCTGTACACGAAGCTTTGCATCCAGGTTGGACAGCGGCTCGTCCATCAGGAATACCTTCGGGGAACGAACGATCGCACGACCCATAGCTACACGCTGTCTCTGTCCACCGGAAAGAGCCTTCGGCTTACGGTCAAGAAGCTTCTCCAGATCCAGGATCTTAGCTGCTTCTCTTACCATCTTATCGATCTCAGCCTTCGGAACTTTTCTCAGCTTCAGGCTGAATGCCATGTTATCGTATACAGTCATATGCGGGTACAGAGCGTAGCTCTGGAATACCATCGCGATATCTCTATCCTTCGGCTCTACGTCGTTTACGACTTTGCCGTCAATCTTCAGTTCTCCACCAGAAATCTCTTCCAGACCTGCGATCATACGAAGGGTGGTAGACTTACCACATCCAGACGGTCCTACGAAAATGATGAACTCCTTGTCAGCGATGTCAAGGTTGAAATCCTTTACAGCCTCGAATCCGTTCGGATATTTCTTGGTAATATGAGATAATGTTAAACTTGCCATTTCTTTTCCTCCTGACTTCTTCCTGCTCCCAGGTCTGTAACCCGGTCTTTCAAGTGATTTAAGTATACTAAAATCTTCTTTTTTATGCCATACCAGAACTGTACAAAGATTTTTTTTATTCTTGTTACTTCCGCTTACACCTTGCTCTTTCTTTTATTTTATATGGCATTCTGCCGAATTTTTGTTTTTTTCCTGTACATTTTGACGAAGGGCCAGCTTTTAACCAGATCAAACTGCGAAACAGCTACTCGAGGTTCCTTATGAGCCTGAAATTGTGGGAATGATTTTTAACCAAGATACAGGACTTGCCTAACTCGGCTCAATTGTGTATACTAAGCTACGCTACGGCTGCCCGAAGGATTCCATATTCCAAGGAGAGCCAGAACAACAGGAAAGGAATCTGCATCACATGAACTATATTGTACTTGATCTGGAATGGAACCAGTGTCCGACCGGAAAATCCGGAGAAATCCGCCGTCTCCCATTTGAAATCATAGAGATCGGAGCGGTAAAGCTGGATGAAAATTTACAGTATGTCGATTCCTTCCGCGAGATCGTACAGCCGGTCGTATACCGCACATTGCATTTTAAAACGCAGGAAATCGTCGCTTTACGGCAAATCGATCTCCAAAAAGCCCGAAATTTTCCAGAAGTCGTCTCGGACTTTCTCAGCTGGTGCGGAGAAGATCCAAGTTTCTGTACGTGGGGGCCTTCGGATCTGATGGAGCTGCAGCGCAATCTGGCATATCACCAGCTGCCCATTCCATTTCCATTCCCGTTTCTGTATTATGATATCCAGAAAATTTTCAGTATCGTATATGAAGATCGCCGCACCCGCCGTTCTCTGGAATTTGCCGTTGATTTTCTCGGCATTCCAAAGGACGTGATTTTCCACAGTGCCTTAAGCGATGCCCATTATACATCTGAGATCATGCAGCATCTCACCTGTGCGCAGATCAGGCAGAATTCTTCTGTCGATTATTTTCATACGCCGGACAACCGGCGTTCGGAGATCCATCTGCGCTATGCTACCTATACGAAATACATCTCAAAGCCATTTACATCCAAGGCGCAGGCCATGAAGGACCGCATGGTCGTCTCCATGCCCTGCTGTACCTGTGGAAAAAATGCAGCCAAAGAGATCCGCTGGTTCGCCTCCGGAAGCCGCAATTATCTCTGTCTCGCCAGATGTGAGGAACATGGCTGGCTCAAGGGAAAGATCCGTCTGCGGCAGCGCGAGGACGAGAAATATTATGCTGTGAAGACGCTGCGGTTCGTAAATGAAGAAGAAGTAGCCCAGATCTCCGAGCGCAAGAAAGCCCAGCAAAGCAAGGCACACAATTCGCCCTCCTGACACATTCCGGTCAAAAACCAAAAAAGTTCTCCACCCATATCCGATTGCTTTGGCAATCCAACCAATGGGCAGAGAACTTTTTTATATCCGGAGAGAACCTCATCTCCCCTGACAAATCACAAAATCAATTATACCTCGAAAGACTCCGGATCTACTTTTACCGTCACATGGTCCAGATGCCAGATCTCGTCTACATACTGCTGAATCGTACGGTCAGAAGTGAACTTACCGCTGCATGCCGTGTTCAGAAGTGCCATCTTTGCCCAGCCCTCTTCATCGCGGTATGCTTCTTCTACCTTCTTCTGTGCAGCCGCATAGGACTTGAAGTCTGCTAGGATAAAGTAGGTATCTGCGCGGTCACTGCTGTTCGTATTCAGCAGAGAATCGTAAATATCACGGAACAGCTCCATATCACCGTTGGAGTACTCACCATTGATCAGCTGCATCAGCACACGGCGGATGTCCTGATCGTTGTTGAAGTAATCGGTCGGATTGTAGCCGCCCTCGTTCTCATAACGGATGACTTCTTCTGCAGACAGTCCGAAGATAAATGCGTTCTCCGCACCTACTTCCTCTACGATCTCCACATTTGCACCGTCCATCGTACCGAGCGTCGGAGCACCATTCAGCATGAACTTCATGTTTCCGGTACCAGATGCCTCTTTACTTGCAGTAGAAATCTGCTCAGACACATCTGCCGCTGCAAAGATCAGCTCTGCGTTGGATACACGGTAGTCCTCAATGAATACAACTTTCAGTTTGCCGTTGATAGACTTATCGTTGTTGATGACATCTGCCACGCTGTTGATCAGTTTGATCGTCAGCTTTGCACGGCGATAGCCTGCAGCAGCCTTTGCTCCGAAGATAAAGGTTCTCGGATAGAACGGCATCTCCGGATGATCCTTGATCTGGTTGTAGAGATACATCACGTGCAGGATATTCAGCAGCTGACGCTTGTACTCATGCAGACGCTTTACCTGTACGTCAAAGATGGAGCGCGGATCTACCTCAATTCCATTGTGCTCCTTGATGTATTTTGCAAGGCGCTGCTTGTTCTGATATTTGATATTCATGAACTCCTGCAGAGCCTTCTTGTCATCCGCATACACTTTCAGCTTGGAGATCTGCGGCAGATCCGTGATCCAGCCATCGCCGATGTGCTCGGTTACCCAGTCTGCGAGCAGCGGGTTCGCATGCAGCAGGAATCTTCTCTGGGTGATACCGTTTGTCTTGTTGTTGAACTTCTGCGGCATCATCTCGTAGAAATCCTTCAGCTCCTGCTTCTCCAGAATCTCAGTGTGCAGTCTTGCAACACCGTTTACAGAGTAGCCGGCTGCAATCGCCAGGTGCGCCATCTTGACCTGTCCGTCGTAGATAATCGCCATTTTTTTGATCTTCTCATAGTTTCCAGGATATTTTGCCTGAATCTCCATGATGAAACGGCGGTTGATCTCTTCGATGATCTGGTATACACGCGGAAGCAGTCTGGAGAACAGCTCGATCGGCCATTTTTCCAGTGCCTCTGCCATGATGGTGTGGTTCGTGTAAGCACAGGTCTTCGTCGTTACCTCCCATGCTTCGTCCCATCCAAGACCTTCCTCATCCAGGAGGATACGCATCAGCTCTGCAACTGCTACGGTCGGATGGGTATCATTCAGCTGGAATGTCGCCTTCTCATAGAATTTACGAATATCCTTATGGCTCTTCTTATACTTCTCGATTGCCGCCTGCACACTCGCAGAGATGAAGAAGTACTGCTGCTTTAAGCGCAGCTCCTTACCTGCATAGTGGTTATCGTTCGGGTAAAGGACATCGACGATGTTCTTTGCCAGGTTCTCCTGCTCAACGGCCTTCTGATAGTCTCCCTTGTCAAAAGAATCAAGGTGGAAATCATTGATCGCTTCTGCATCCCATACACGCAAGGTATTGACGATGTTGTTGTTATATCCGAGTACCGGAATATCATACGGGATCGCGCGTACCGACTGATAGCCTTCCTGAATGAAATTGTTTTTCTTGTGCTCCTCATCGTATTCGACGCGCACATAACCGCCGAATTTTACGATCTTTGCATACTCCGGGCGGCGCAGCTCGAACGGGTTGCCATCCTTGAGCCAGTTATCCGGCACTTCTACCTGATAGCCGTTCTCGATCTTCTGCTTGAACATACCGTAACGGTAGCGGATGCCGCAACCGTATGCAGAATATCCAAGCGTTGCGAGAGAATCGAGGAAGCATGCTGCCAGACGGCCGAGGCCGCCGTTTCCAAGTGCAGCATCCGGCTCCTGGTCCTCAATCACATTGAGATCAAAGCCCATCTCGTCGAGTGCTTCCTTTACTTCCTTATATGCACAGAGGTTGATCAGATTGTTTCCAAGCGCACGGCCCATCAGAAATTCCATGGACATGTAGTAAACCGTCTTCGGATCGTCGATCTCATACTGCTTCTGCGTTGCCAGCCAGTTGTTGATGATGTCATCCTTCACCGCATAGGAAACTGCCTGAAACAGCTGCTGCTGTGTTGCTTCTTTGATTGTCTTCCGGTAGAGGGTTTTCACATTCTCCTTAACGCGCTCTTTGAACTCTTCCTTGTCAAATGTTTTACTCATTACATTTTTCCTTTCATTCAAATTTTGCAGATCGGATTCTTCTGCTTATTTTCTCTCTACGCCGAGTGTCACCTGTTCTCCGTTGATGCTCCACTCTTTGCTGTATCCGGACACTTCGCCGTAAACCACGGTTACTGCAAGTACTTCGTCCTTGATCTGGTCTTCGTACTTTTTCAGAATCGCATCTATCTTATCGTTACCCTTTGCGGATACCGTTATTTTATCCATGACCTCGAAGCCGGCTTCCTTACGCATCGTCTGAATCTTGCTGATCAGTTCGCGTACAAAACCTTCCTCGACCAGTTCCGGCGTCAGGTTCGTATCCAGCACGACTGCAATCTCCGCGTTGGACTCGCTGACATAGCCTTCGGTCTGCGCGGTCTCGATGAGCAGATCCTCCTCGCCAAGCGCTACCTCTGTGCCGTCTACATCCAGATGAATCGCTCCGGTCGTCTTCAGCTCGTTCATCGCAGCCGTTCCGTCGAGTGCCGGGAGCATCTGACGGATCTTGCCGAGCAGCTTGCCGTATTTCGGGCCGACGGTCCGCATCTGCGGCTTGAAGCTGTAAGAAATAAATTCTCCTACATTATCGGTAAATGCAACGGCCTTTACATTCAGCTCGTCGCGGATAATATCGGTAAAATACTCCGGAAGCGTCTGCGGTGCCTTGATGTACATCTTGGCAATCGGCTGGCGGTTCTTGATGTTTGCTTTATTCCGGCAGGCACGGCCAAGCACTACGACCTTCAGCACCTCATCCATATCGCGCTCCAGCTCCGGATCAATCTGTGCCTCATCCACCTTCGGGAAATCGCACAGATGAATGCTCTCCGGTGCACTCGGATCTACTTTTACGACGATGTTCTGATAAATCTCCTCCGTCATGAACGGGATCATCGGTGCTGCTGCCTTGCTGACCGTCACGAGTGCGGTGTAAAGCGTCATATAAGCGTTGATCTTGTCCTGCTCCATGCCCTTCGCCCAGAAACGGCTGCGGCTGCGGCGGACATACCAGTTCGAGAGTTCGTCGACGAACTGCTCGAGCGCCTTGGCAGCTTCCGTCACGCGATAGTGCGAGAGGTCGTAATCGACGTCTTTGACCATCGTGTTGAGGCGCGAGAGGCACCATTTGTCCATGACGGGCAGCTTGTCATAGTCGAGCGT
>JAQXGF010000088.1 GCA_029006155.1 Lachnospiraceae bacterium | reverse complement strand
CCGCAATCATTCTGCGGATCTTCTTCACCGTCCGGCCCTTTTTTCTTGCTGCCGGCGCTTTTTTGCGCACCGGCGTCAAATGTTCTGATCTTGCTGCCATAAAAATCCCTTCAAATTGATCTCCACACGTATTCTGCACTCTCCAAGGCTCCGGCAATGACAGGCCCAAGATAAAAGCAATACAGGTCTATCCTCTCGGATGTGCCTCACTGTAGACCCGCTGCATTTTCTGCAGATTAAGATTCACATACATCTGAGTCGTCGCGATATCGGAATGTCCCATCATCTGCTGTACACTGCGCAGGTCCGCCCCATTCTGTACCAGATGCGCAGCAAAGGAATGACGCAGGGTATGCGGGGTAATATCTGTCTCGATCCCGGCTCTGGCCGCGTATTGCTTGATCAGCTTCCAGAAGCCCTGGCGGCTCATGGAATGCCCGGAACAGTTTACGAACAGGAACTCACTTTCCTGCCCGTGCAGAAGTATACTCCGGCTGCCCAGCAGATAACGCTCCAGCGTCTGCTTCGCATTATTGCCAAACGGGATCACCCGCTCCCTTCCCTCGTCCTTACAGATAACGTAGTTCATCATCAGATTCAGGTCATTTTGTTTCAGGGAGATCAGCTCGGACACCCGCATCCCGGTCGCATACAGAAGCTCAAGCATCGCACGGTCACGGATCTGCTTCGGCGTATTTCCGGAAGGCTGCTCTAACAGCCGCACCGTCTCCTCCATGCTCAGAATCTCCGGCATCTTTTTCTCGATATGCGGTGCTTTTACCTGTTCCGTCGGATCATCCATCCGCAGATGCGATTTACAGGCATAATGAAAAAAAGCCTTCATCGAAGCCACATTGCGTGAAACAGTAGCCGTTGAAAGCCCCTGCTTTTCCAGATATAAAATATATGAATTTAAGTTGGTCGAGGTCACATTCTCGACATGCTCCACACCATGCTCGCCAAGATAACTCTCCAGCTTGCGCAAATCACGCTGATAAGAGCTGACGGTGCTCGCCGATGCATTCTTCGTCTCTTTCAGGTAATCAATAAACAGAGGCAGCTCCAGTTCCATATATCACGATTCCTCTTCTTTCTCGTCCGGTATCTCTTCCCTCATACAGCCCGGCACAGGCTATTGCCCGCACACAGACCAATTTACAATAGGTACTTCACATTTTACGCAGTTTGTTATGTAAAGTCAACGGTAAATTTCACATAAAATCAGTCTGGAATCCAGCATTTCTGCGCTTTTACCAGATGTCGTAAAACTATTTTTTTCCGGCACCAGATATGGTAAATTCATTTCCGGGAATATACAGCCAGAAAATGCTTATTCTGTGTTCACATCAGTCCGGGAATTACCTGCAGCAGCCGCATCCCTATAAATGCCTCCATTCCGCATCCCACCGTACAGAGCATGAGCATGCTCAGAAACTCTCTCCTCATCCACCCGGAGTATGTTTTTTCAAAATCCAATGTCCGCGTTGCTCTGTCATACTCTGCAGGACATTCCTCCCGTGGCTCCCCTTCCCGTCCTGATATTATGCCGCAGTCCCTTTTTCGCTCAATTCCATACTTGCTAAAATACAGCCGGAGCTCTCCCCGAAAAGCAAGTACATACAGAATCCACTGCGGAAGCAGGCAACACAGGAACAGCAGGATGCCATTTGTCCCCTCCCGCAGTAAAAAGAGTGACAGCAGCATACCGCCTGCAAAAAAAATCCAGAAAAGCAGAAGCAGATGCGCAAAAAATCCAAAAGGGGTATAGCTGCTCATCCATAAAAAGCAAATCAGACGCAGACGTTTGACCAAAAGATACCAGAAAAGCTGTGTAAAGTCCGAATCGGGCAGCTGCGCAAATTTTCCAAAGCTGTACAGGCTGAAAAATCCGGCATAGCTTCCATCTCCCATGCGAAACAGCTTCGGGGCTGCCACCCCTGCCAGTAACCCAAGCAGAGCAGCCGCCCCAAAGCTGATCAAAATCCGTCTTTCCTTTTCCACAAAACAGCCCTCACAGATGCTTTTTTACAATCTATGCGGACATCTGTGGCGCTAGTATCTCTTTTCCTGCGTCAGCGTACCTAGGACAATATATCGTTTTAACGCTTCATAAATCTCCGTCTCGGTCGGCGGACAGCCCTTCACACAGAAATCAAACCCGGATGTGCAGTTTCCGACGCCGAGCTTTCCATGCTTCCCACGGTAACCCTGTCCAATGCATATCTTTTCTCCCAGCTGTTCAAGCAGGCCCTCCTTCCGCAGGCGATCCAGCGCCGGAAGCAGATACCCGTAACAGGCACTGCACGATTCAACCTCCTGTACAAGGTCCTGTACGGCTACTACTTTATCCGCGTAAGGGAGTTCTTCATCCCAGATAGCACTTCCTTCCAGATAATACGTTCCTTCCTCTGCGAGCACCCCGATCTTGACATGCTCAAGATCGGTCGAACCGGCACCGAGTTGTTCCGCCATCTGAATATATGGCACTTCCTCAATACCATAGTGGAGCAGGCCGCAGACGTAAGTATCCACGAGTACCGGATCCCGTGAGACCATGATACAGTTCTTCACAACCGGATTGCCACCGTCCTCAAAGTCCAGATCACCGCAGATGTGATCCACCACAATGAAGTCCTGACGGATGCCCTTTGCCAGATGTGCAATCGGACGGTGCAGCCCCATCGCATGGAAATGTCGTTTCTCCGCATTTGGCAGAAGACCTTTCATATTCTTCAGAGCACAGGTAATCTTTGTCTGACAATGGCCCTTGAGCACCGGTACATTGATCAAAAAATCGATATCCTTCACACAGCTGCAAAGCTCCAGCTTTAGCCCGTCACAGTCCTTTGTGAAATGTGTATCCTTCTGTGCATCCAGAAGCGGCACGCCGTACTGTTCCGACAGTTTCCGATAGCCGCACACCTCAAACGACTCTTCCGTGCGGTCACCTACCCAGGATCCCTCTGCGATCACAAGATTCCGGCAACCGTGATCCTGCAGGTATTCAATAATTCCCGCCACGATCTCCGGGTGGGTCGTCGCCCCCCACGAAGCATCCGCCGGTGCCACAAGATTAGGCTTGATCCCGATCCGACAGTCGTGATCCGATATCAATCCAATCAGATCCGCCGCCTCGAGCAGCTCCTTCGTCATTTTCTTATAATCCGTTCCATATCGTTTTAAAATCTGGTTCTGTTCCAAATATATTTCCTCCCGGTTCTGTCAGTCATATATGTCATGATGCCAGGGTCAAAAGGTCAAAAAGCCGTTCATGCTTGCATGATAAGGCTTTTGAACTTGGGACCCGCCAAACATGAGAAAGTAGCGATTTACGTAGTAAATCAGCGGATTTCGAATGTTTGCAGAATTGCGGGAGCTGCTTCGCAGCGGAGCAATTCGTAGGCATCAGCCAAGGTCAAAAGGTATTTTGACTCCTATGATACACGGATTGCTTCACATTTGCAAATCTATAAATCATATTTACTATGCACTCAGTTAATTGTAATGTTTTACTCCGATTTGATATAATTTTTTTTACTGTATGACAACAGCATCAGGCAAATATTCACAATCATTTACATCAAACCAACGGAAAAACAATGGATGGCATTTCTCTTAGCCGGTACTTCTGTAATACGGTCATCGCAAAAAATCCGAATTTCCAACCACCAACAAAAAAATATGTTATAATACAAAAAAAGAACTCCGGCATCACGGTGCCATGAAGAAGCACACCGTTTGCCGGAGTTTTCTTTTAAAGAAAGGAGTCGTCTTTCATGAAATTAACCGTCCTCGCTGACAACAACACCTTCATCGACCAGTATTATCTCGGAGAACCGGCTGTAAGCTATTATATCGAGATCGACGACTGCCGGATTCTATTTGATACCGGCTACTCAGATGCGTTTCTGAGAAATGCCCTGAGTCTTGGCATTGATCTCGGCGCAATCACGCATCTTGTGCTCTCGCACGGACATAATAACCATACAGGCGGATTACATGCGCTTCTGGACTCCTTTGACCTATCACATGTGACACTGATAGCCCATCCGGGATGCTTTGAACCGAAAAGGGACGGCGATCTCGTAATCGGATCTCCGCTTACGGAAAACGAAATCCGCTCCCGCTTCCTTTATCAGCCTGCCAGAACCCCGATGGAACTCTCTTCACACTGTCAGTTTCTCGGCGAAATCCCAACGCTTCTTCCGTTTGAGCCGCGATATGCAATCGGGAAGGCGTTCCGGCTCGGACAATGGGCAACCGATTTCCTGTTTGACGATTCTGCCCTCGTATGCAAAACAGAAAATGGGCTGTTTGTCATCTCCGGCTGCTCTCACAGCGGCATCTGCAACATCACCGAATACGCGATGCAGCTAACAGGAATACATCAACTCGCCGGAGTCATTGGCGGCTTTCACCTCTTCGAAACCGGACATCGTCTGGCCGAAACAATCCGATATTTTTCCGGATGCGACCTCACAGCCCTCTATCCCTGCCACTGCGTCTCCCTGAAGGCAAAATGTGAAATGTATAAGGCAGCGCTGCCGATTCACGAAGTCGGCGTCGGAATGACGATAAACTAGTTCCGGCTTTTCACCTGCTATGACATTCCGTTCACGGTCTTGTATTTGTACAGCATCTCTGCATGGTTCTGCTCCTCGACCTGAATATCTGCGAGCAGCCTGCGCACACCGCTGTCAGAGAACGCAAATACATCCGCATTATACGTTCCTGACACGAGCTTCTCTGTCCCGATACAGTCCGTTGCAAGAAATGCGTCATTCCTTTTCTCTTCGGATTGGGTCATCTGAGTATACGTCGCCTTTGGCTGATATTCCCGCCCTGCATTGTCGTTGCAGTTACACGATGGCACAGCCCCGGACAGCACCTGTCCCAGAGAATCATAATGCTCCTGCTCTTCCTTTTGCAGCCTTCCAAACAGATTCTGCAGCTCCGGATCCTTTGCCTGCCCGACATACCGCGCATACTTTTCTACGCAGCTCTTTTCCTGCGTCTGCAGATCTTCGATTACGGATCGTTCCTTCTCATTTAAAATCATAATGTCTGTTCCTTTCCTGTGTCTGAAATTTTCTCGCAGATTCTGTAATATCAGTCATCCAATATTCGTATCTGCAAGGTTCTCTCAGTTCTATGAATTACACAGTTAATATAACCCGACACCATGCCTTTTATTCCCGATCCGAAAATTTTTAACCGGACGCAGCCGCATCCCCCACCGCTTAGTGCCCCACACACCTGAAGCAGAAATATGCTTATTCTGCGTTCACGCAATACTTCCATGCACCTTCCGGCGTACCGACCCGTAGCATATCACCTGCAAAATGATCGTAATGATCCACGACGCCGGATAGGAAATGAAAAGCACCATCAGAGAACGATGATATGGGAAAATCCAGTAGATCCATACGATCCGTGTGCCGACCGTACCAATAATCGAAAGGATCATCGGCACACCCGAATGTCCCATGCCACGCAGTGCTCCCGGAAAGAGATCCATCAGCCCACACAGAAAATACCACACCGTCGTGATCGACAAAATCTCCAGTCCGCAGGCAATGACATCCGCCTCCCCGGTATAAATCTTCAAAAGCTCATTGCCAAACAGATACGCCCCGCCACCGAGTGTCACGCCGACCGCCACAGTCAGAATCATACAGTCCAGAAGCACCCGATCCATCCTTTTTGGCTTGCCTGCCCCGTAATTCTGACTCGTAAAGCTCATGCATGCCTGCGTCACTGAATTGACGGACACATACAGAAAGCCAAGCACATTGTTTGCCGCTGTATAGCCTGCCATCGCGATTGATCCGAATGAATTGACCGATGACTGAAGCATCGCATTGGAAATATTGATAACCGTGCTCTGGATACCCGCAGGAATCCCGACCTGAAAGATCTGCAGCAGGCAGTAACGGTTCATTTTCAGCTTCTGGATCTGAAGACGATACGGCCCGTCTGAACGGATCAGGCAGAGCAGCACAAGTACGCAGGAAATCATCTGAGAAATCACCGTCGCAATGGCCACACCCGCAACACCCAGGTGAAAGAAAATGACCAGCGCCATGTTCAGCAGTGCATTCACCACTCCTGAGATAATCAGGAACACAAGCGGACGCTTCGTATCACCAACCGCCCGCAGGATCGCCGCACCGTAGTTGTACAGCATAAAGAACGGCATTCCAAGGAAATAAATACGCATGTACAGCGTCGACTGCCCAATGACATCATCCGGCGTACCCATCAGCTCCAGTGCGCCTTTTGCGAATATCAGCCCGATGACAGCCATCCCGATGCCGCTTATCAGCGCAAGCAAAATCGACGTATGTACCGTATCTGACATTTCTTTTTTCTTGCCCGCCGCATAGCATCGCGCCGCCAGTACATTTGCTCCAAGCGAAATGCCCATGAAGAGATTCGTAAATACGTTGATCAGCGCCGTCGTCGAACCAACCGCCGCGAGCGCCCCGCTCCCGCTGAACCGTCCGACAACAATGATATCCACTGCATTGAACATCAGCTGCAAAATGCCGGAGAGCATCAGCGGCAGTGCAAAGGAAATCAGCTTATCCATAATGCTCCCATTGCACATATCAATTTCATAGCTTCTCTTTTTCAATTTTCTCCTCCTCTTTCCCCCAAAAAATTTTTCTGCCACAAGCTGACAAAAAGCCCCTGAGGGCTTTCTGTCATATCATCTTTCCTGCCGCATTCGCCATATTTTCCAGGCTTCCATCTTCCTGCGAGTCAGAATCACTTTATTCTCCGTACAGCTCCTCATGAAGCCGCTCTTTCGTCTGTGCGAAATCCGGTACCAGCATCTCATTCTGAGATGTGAACAGTCCGTCATACGGTATACGGCTCTCTGAAAGCTCATAATCACCAATATCCGGCAGCAATGCCATCAGGCGGATCATATCGACCGGTGTGATATCATTCTCCACATTCGGAAGAATCTCATCGACCAGCTTTGTCAGCTGCTCCGCGTCCAGCTTCTGCATGGAAGCAAAGATCACACCAAGGACATCTCTCTGGCGCTGGGTACGCTCGTAATCGTTGTTGCCAACATAGCGGATCCGCATGTATGCCACTGCCTGATTTCCGTTCAGTACGTAGCTTCCGCCACCCGGAAGATAGTCGTCGGCTGCGTTCATGCTCGTCAGATAGTCATTGAGCACCTTGCATTCCGCATCACTGACCTCGATCTCTACGCCTCCGACCAGATCTACGACCTTTGCCATCGTCTCAAAATCAACCACCGCATAATTGTCGATCGGCAGTTCATAATTATCCTCTAACGTCTCCATCAGCGTCTTTGCCCCGCCTGCGGCATATGCATAATTCAGCTTGTGAACGCCATATCCCGGAATATCCGCATAGAGGTCGCGCATAAAGGACGTCAGGGAAAGCTTTTTGCTTCCTGCATTGACAGACATCACGATCATGACGTCCGAATTGCCATTCCAGCTGTCATTTCTGCGGTCTGAACCGATCAGAAGTACATTGTAGACCTCCTTGCCGTTTGGAAGGACGCTCTGCATCGCCGCTTCTGCCGCTGTTTCCGTCTGCTCCTCTGCAAAAGCCGGAACCGCTGTCATTCCAAATGCTGTAAGCCCTGCCAGAAGCAGTGCCATCCCACGATTTTTCCATGCGTATATCCGTTTTCTTAGCATACTATTTTCTCCTCTTTCATTCCTGAAGCTTTTTCTTCTTTTTTATTACTTGATTTCCTCCACCGTGATATGAATCTTATCCAGTGCCTCGTGCAGCTTCTTCACTGCCACGTCTAATGTCTCGCCTTTCGTAATGACATGTCCGATTCGATGCGGACCTACATGGAATTTCTTTACCCGGTCTCCCACCTGATAGTCAAACTGTATTTCGTAAATATCCGGATCCGGAGCGTTCTGATTCTCAATCGCCGTAATCACTCCATCTGTTTCACTGCGCAGCAGCATACTCGCATTCGGTACAGCATGCTCCTTCGGAAAGTCAACCGGCTCGCCAAGCGCAGCCAGAATCAGCTTCTCATAATAATCATAGCCATAGTAAATTGAAACCAGCTCTGCCAGGCAGGTCGCCCCTGAGCGTCCGCCAAGCTCCAGCACATACGTCTTCCCATCCTTCAAAATAAAGTCTGCATTGATCGCACAGTTGTTCAGCCCCATTGCCTTTACTGCCAGCGCAAGCTGCTCTCTGGCATCCGCGATGATCTCATCTGACAGTAGATACGGAGCAAAGTGTCCCACCGGCACTCCGGTATCTCCGTGGAATACATAATCGCCATGCGGAAGGATGAATTTTACCTCTCCATTCAGTACAAATGCCTGGGCGCCAAATTCCTCGCCCTACACAAATTCTTCTATAATATACTCGTCTGTCCTGGAGGTCTCACGCACAATCCTGCGTGCCTCTTCAAAATCCTCTGTAGAATCTACCCGAATGATTCCACGGCTGCCAGAGGAATCAACCGCCTTGAACATAAGCGGCAGCTGCAGCTCTGCGGCGATGGCGTACATGTCATCGTCAAAGCGCAGTCTGCGGAACCGCGCCGTGCGCACACCGTACTGCTCATATTTTTCTTTCATGAGAATTTTGTTTGAAGAAACCTTCGCCGCCGCAAAGCTAAGCCCCGGAAGTCCCAGCTCATCGCAGACCTTTCCGATCGTGATAACCGCCACATCGGTACCTGCTGTAACGATCCCGTCGATCTGCTCCCGCTTTGCGACCTCCAGGATTCGTTCATAATCCACAGTATTCTCGTAACAGACCTGATCTGCGAGTGCAAAGCCCGGATAATTGCCCGGAATGCTGACCACAATCGTATAGATGCCCATTTCCTTTGCTCTTTTTATCAGCGGAACCTGATAGATCCCCGCTCCCATGATCATCAGCTTTTTCATACATCCTCCTTATTTTTCACAGCCGCTGCAGGCGCCTCCGGCTGGTTTTCTTTTTCATCTGCTCTCTCGTGCACCGCACGCACGACAAACTGCGGATTGTTGCTCATTCCAAGGAAAATCCGCCCAATATACTCTCCGATCACGCCCATAAACAGCAGAATGATTCCGGAGAAAAAACAGATCGCCACCATTATCGATGGCCAGCCAAGCTGTGTCAGCGGCCGCATGATCTTATGAATCACGGTCACAACCGCCCCGATGATTCCGATAATGGAAAAAATGAATCCGGTCACAGTCGCCATCTGCAGTGGCACAATCGAAAATCCGATGATGTTTGACCAGAGCTTCAGCAGCTTCTTTAATGTATAATTGGAAGTACCGACCTCCCGGTCAAAATGTTCGATCGGAACCGAACAGATATTCCGCGTCGTCCGAAGAAAGAGTCCCTGCAAATGTGTATAGGCACTCTTATATTCAATCGCATAATCCCGAACAAATTTTTTAATCACCCAAAAGCTCGATGTCTTCAGATCCTTCGGCTTTTTCAGAAGAATCCGCACAGACAGATAATTGATATAACTGCCGAAATTCCGGAATTTGCTGTGTTTCTTGTGCGGATAATAGCCATACACAATATCATGCGTCCCTTCCTCAAACTTTTCCAGTAAAAATTTCAGCTGGGACGGATGTGTCTGCATATCGTCATCCATCGCAATAAATGCATCGCCCCTCGCCGCATTCAGTCCGGCAATCACTGCATTGTGCTGCCCTGCATTCTTTGCAAGCTCGACGACGCGCACACAGGTATAGTCCCGCACCAGACCCATCAGAGCTGCCATTGTCTCTCCGCCATCCGGTGAACAGTCGTCCACCAGCACAAATTCATATTCCGTTTTTCCGATCGCTTCCAGCTCCTTCATCGTCAGCTCGACGACCTTGCGGATCGTCTTTGACGAGCGGTAGCATGGTATGATAATTGAGTATAACACGTTTCTTTTCTCCTGACTATGTGATATTTCATTCTCTGTCTGTTCAGACCTTTTATTCTTCATTGCCCGCAGCGCAATCTTTTACTCTGCGTTTGCGCCTCAGCCATCTCACAAGCAGCAGCAGAACAAATACCCCGGCTGCAGACGGCATAATAATCATTGCATATCTCACTCCCGGGATTGCAAAGGTCAGGCGGATGCTGTGTTCTCCCGCAGAAAGCGGTAATGCCATATACATATAATTGGCACGCAAAAGCTCCGTCTCTTCGCCATCCACATAGGCGGTCCATCCTTTCTGATACGGAATACTCAGCACCAGATATTTATCCTCATCCAGCGAAATATTCCCGGTCACCTCATCTTCTCCCACAGTAACATCTTCCAATACATTCTCTGTCAGATGCTCTATATAATCCGGATAGTTTTCCATCGACTGGCTGTAAAGCTCCATGCTGTCAAAGGAAATCATTCCGGCCCGGTCAAAGCTGATCTCACAGGTCGTAAATGCATCTTCGTGATAGCCGAGATTAAATACATAATCCTGCTGTCCGGTGCCATAACGGTCATCGTCCGAGCGGAACTTATAGCTCAGTTCATTTTCCGCATTTTGAAAGGAAATATTAATTGGTGTCTCTGTCATATTTCCCTTCAGAACTGCATTTTTCAGCACAAGATACGTCTCCGAATCCGGCTGTGTCTGAAGATTGAGCGTGAGTGTATACGTCTGCTCCTGTTCCTCGTCTTCTCCGCCGGACGGCTCCTCCTCATCTGACTGAATACCCTCCATCTCGGTTTCTTCTTCATTTTTCGTCGTGAGCCGCGTTCCATTGTAGTACAGACCATCTTCTTTTGCAACTGTAAAATCAAGCGGCTCCTGTGTCACACCAATGTCTGCGGTTCCCTGATCGTCCAGATCCTCCAGCATCACACGCTGCATGAGCACTTCCTGACGTTTCAGTGTATCATATTTTTCCAGTTCTTCCCGCGAAATTGCATCTGTATACGTGTAGCCGATCGGAAGCGCATACTGATTTTCACTGACTGTCGTCTGCTTTCCATCCAGATCAGTCTCTATCGCTGTCTCATACCCGTAAGGCAGCGGGCGTTTCGGACTGTCGTAATAAGCATAGTATTTCACAGCAGCCAGTGCATTCAGAAATGTCCGGTTACTCAAGCCGAAAAGCTGCGTTACGCTGTAGCCTGTGCTTCCCATTTTTTCCAGATATTCCATGATGCTTCCATTTAATGTACTATTAAACATGGAAATGCTGTTATAATCCAGCATAATAGAGGAAGAAATTGTGGAGTAATTCAATTTCGGCGTCGTGGCACGGTAAAAGCTGTCATCCTCCACCTGTGAAATCGCACGAAGCGGTGTATCTTCCGACTTCTGCTGTGCCTCGCCGGGCTCTGTGTATTCCCGCACCACACCGGCTCCGCTGTAAAGAAGATGTCCGTTCACAACGACCATCCCCATCGTCATCAGCAGCAGAATACTCTGTTTCGCCACATACCGGAACTGCCGCGAGCGCTCCTGGCAGAGCAAAAGTCCTGCGTAGGTCGCAGCTATGCAGAGAAACGCAGCCTTCATGTAACGCGTATTCGAGTAATCGCCAAAGAACACCAGATACCCGTACAGCAATGTCATACCCGCGCAGATGAGAAGCTCACGCCTGCTCATATTGCGCATATCCTCCAGACAGTCTGCCACAATATACGCCACAAGTAATGACAGCATATAGCACCAGCGGTTGCTGATTGCACTGAAACCGTTGAATACAAATCCGGACAGCGGCAGCGCCATCAGAATCACAGACAGTACAGAAAAAATCTTCAGCTCCTTCCTGCCCTTTCTCGTAAACAGAAATACGACTGCCAGAAACGCAATCGGCAGATAGCCAAGCTTCAGCCAGTCGCCCGGAGAATTGGCCGTTGTCGGAAAGCAGAGAAAGCAGCTTAAAAGCCATTTTGCATGGTAATAAAAGAGGGATGGCGTCTTAATAACCGCTGATCCGCTGCGGCCCGATCCGACGTACAGCCCAAATGTCGTCACGAGAACGATGCACGACATCGCTACACCGAGCAGATACGACCCGGAGATCACAAGCCCTCTTCCGATAAAGTTTTTCAGGCTCCGGTCTTTCTTTTCCGGCTGGCAGAAAAAACGCACCAGAAAATAGATTCCCATACCGATCGTACTCATGTACAGAAAATAATAATTCGAGAACAGTGACAGTGCAACCAGTATCGTACACAAATACCAGCGCCGCTTCCGGATGATCTCCTCGATTGCAATAATCAGCAGCGGGAAAAAGATCATCTGCACCATGAACATCGGGTGACGTGCACCCCCGTAAAAAGAAAATCCACAGAACACATACACCAGACTTGCCAGGAAGGCTGTCACATGATTTTTCTTAAAATACAGGCAGAACACTGAGGCACTAAGCCCTGAAAGGTAAAAACGCAGGAATATCAGTAATATATAGGTCTTTTCCACATTCTCCCGTCCAAACAGCGCAAACAGGAAATATAATGGTTCCAGACTGTATGTTACCTCACCGCCCATCCCCATTCGGAAGTCGTACATCGGAAATACCAGTCTTCCCTGCAGAAGATTTCCGACCGCCTTTGCAATATAATCCGCAAAAAAGACCGCTCGCGGATAATACTGTGAGACCGTATCCGCCTTCCACAAAAGCGTCCGGCCAAACCGGAAGAAATCAATAAATGCCAGACAAAACAGCCCGGTAAATACGACTGTATAAATCAGAAAATATGCCAGATTCGGATGTTTTACTTTATGAGCAAACACCTCTCCCGCCTTCTCATACAGCTTTGCAAATACCCACACACCAAGGATCAGACCATAAAGCAAAGCCAGTACTCCGACCGCTAGGAGCAATGTCTTTTTCACATCCATCTCATTCAGCAGTCCGAATCTGTACACGACCGCAAGTACAGCTGCATAAGCAGCAAACACCAGCTCCACAGTATCTGTCACAAATCTTGCTGAATAAAAGCGCAGGGTCAGATCAGAAAACACCTCGCTGATCACATAAACCAGATATACCGGAAGAGCAGAAATACAGAGCCGACATAGCTCCTGGGCAGGTGTGCGATACAGCAGCAATGCTGCCACGGTCAATATCACTGCAGCTCCGAAAAGCTTCCATGAAAAGCCCGGCTTTTGTTCCTCAAACCACATGCCAAGCAGGAAATATGCCACATACGGGATTGCCGGAACTGCCGCCATGCCTTCCACGCCGAACAGAGCTGCCGTAATCGCATATCCCTCTCCTCTTACCTTCAGAAAAGAGCAAAGTGCAAAAGCCAGAACTGCGATCACCATTACCCGTTTTTTCCCCGCCAGCACCTGTAACTGTCTGTAAAAAACACCTGCCAGCAGCAGTAAAAGCGCAAGCATAAAAAAGACAGCAGCGCTTCCGGGAATCGCCAATAAGGTCAGCGTATTAAAAAATGCATGTCCAAAGGAACCGCCCCTTGCAATACCATCCAACACCGCAAGCACAAAAAAGGCCGCATAACTGCGCAGCGCCATTCCAAGGATTTCTTTTTTCCCCTGCTCCTCACTTCGCAGCCGTTGAATCGTTCGAAACCGATACCCCGTCCGAAATGCAAAGCCCGGCACAAACACCAGATACAAAGCCATATTAATCGCATTGACAAGCTGCGGACGGTCAGTCACCCCTACAAAAAGCTGCATCGCATAATAAAAGAAAAAACAGCCGAATAAAAGCAGCTTCATTTCTTTATCACAACGGTTCTGCCGAACTACCGTTACTTTTTTCATTCTGTTTCGATTCCTTTCTCTTCGTTTTCTTTGCCCTATTTTATCAGAAATCCAATCCTTTGTACAGCCGAAAGGCGCTTTTTTTCTTAAGAAAACAGTCACTTTATTGACATCTTTTCGTAATAAATGTATACTTTTTGTAATAAAATCCAGTAAGACAATCTGTATACAGGAAAGGAGTGTTATTATAATGAAGCTTTTCAAACGCTTTCATGCAGCCCTCTGCCTCTCCTTGCTGCTGACGTTCTGCTTTTCGCTGACTGCCCTTGCCGCAAAGAGTACAACTCCGGCTGCCGTACCATCTGTCACTGCCCGCACTTCTTCTGAGAGCGCTGTGTCACTGACCTGGAAAAAGGCTTCCGGTGCAACTGCCTACGAGGTGTATATGCGCACCGGAACATCCGGTGAATTTACCAGAATCGCCACAACTAAAAAGACTTCCTACACGAAAAGCAAGCTGAAACCCGGCAAAACCTACTATTTTTATATCCGTAGCGTCCGTTCTGCCGGAGGCACAAAATATTACAGCCAGAAAGTCTCCAGAACCGTCAAAGCACGGCCAATGATTGCGGCACTCGCAGCTCCTTCGAACTTCAAAATTTACAAAAATGCGAATGGGAAATTTTACTTTTCCTGGTCAAAGGTAAAAAAGGCGACCGGATACGCACTGTTCCAGTACAACAGTGAGACAAAAAAATATGAAAAGGTCGCCACTTCCAAGTCAGTCAATAGCTCTGTCTCCGGACTCACTGCCGGAAAGACCTATAAATTCAAGCTTCGCGCCTATCGCACGGTAAACGGTGTGACCCGTTATGGCTCCTGGTCCCGGGTGATCACAAAAAAAGCACCGACGATCTCTTCTACCGTTGCCTCAGTCCGGACGATCTGGTATAAGGCTACTGTATTATCCAATGTGACAGCCAGCCCGGCAAATTCCAAATCCAAACGCCAGCTGGTAAAAAAAGGCACAAAGGTCACCGTCGTCACTTACGGAGGCACCTGTAAGGTGCAGCTTCCAAACAAAGACATGGTTTATATCAGTCTCTCAAAGCTAAACTTTACCTCTTCCATTTACACGAAGAAGTCTTACAGTAAAAAGCTGAAAGAGAACTATGTCAATCAAAGCGGCTATTCCAGCTCGACCAAATATCTGATCTGGGTAAGCACTTATACACAGGAATACTGCCTGTATACCGGTTCTGCGGGCAAATGGAAGCTGCTTCGCACAGCAAAGATTGCGACCGGAAAGGCTGCCAGTCCTACTGCCACCCATATTTGCAAGATTCGTGGCCGCGAAGAGCGCTGGACTTATGAAAACGGCACCTATCAGGCTCCTGTCGTATATTTCTACGGAAAGAACGCCTTCCATTCCCGGCTGCACAACCCGGATGGATCGATCGCCGCACCGAATATCGGCAAGCCTGTCTCCGGCGGCTGCATCCGGATGTATGACGAAGACATCCAGTACATTTATGATAACTGTCCGAACGGAACGACCGTTGTGATCTACTGATTTCGGGGACTTGCTTGATTCGGGTCAAGCGGTTATTCGCAATCCGCTTCGCTACTTGTAGGATCACAAGGAATCTTCCCGCAAGCGGGCCCCTCCTTATGATATGTCATAACCGAATAGCTGCTTCGCAGCTTATCAGGAGTGGCCTGTACCACTCCTGATACAAGCAAGTCCCAACCCACTGCTTAGTGCTTTGCACAATTGAAACAGGGGACTTGCTTGATTCGGTTAAAATGGCTCATGGAATTTCTGTGCACTACATCGCCAGAAGCTCCATGAGCCATTTCTTTTCCTGCCTTTTTACGGTCAATCTCCTTTACGCTCCGTCCAGGCCATCCGGCAGCGCTTCATCACTATATAAGCCGCCGCGCCGCACAGTGCGCCTGTCAGTGCGCCCGCCAGCACATCCGTCGGATAATGAATTCCAATGTACAGCCTCGTAAATCCCATCAGGATGGCGAGCGCCAGGGTCAGCCAGCGCCATCTGCTGCCTTTTTGCATACAGCAGATCGCCGTCGCTGCCGCAAAAGAAGATCCGGCATGTCCGGACGGGAAGGAAAAGTCTGTCGCCTTCGCCGTAAGCAGCTTCAGTCCCTCGACGACCTCATAAGGACGTGTCCGTGCAACAAGGCGTTTCAGGCAAAGATTATTCAGCAACAATGAAAAAATAAGGCCCAGCAGCCCGGCTGCCCCTGCCCAGCGGGTCTTCTTAAAACAGAGCAGCAAAAGGCAGATCACGATCCAGATCAGACCGAGCCCTCCAAGCTTTGTGATGCCTGTCATCACCGGCGTCAGCCATGCCTGACGCAGATGCTCCTGAATCCATATCAGGATCTGCCCGTCAATCGTCAGTAATGTATCGATCATAGTTTATCCTTTCTGGAGCATCTGTAGCAGCCGCATCTCCCATTCACTCACACCTGCCTTCTCCGTGCTCCGTTTTATTTCCCGTGTACCCTTTTCTGTTCTTTGGATAAACACAGGTAAACTCTTTTTATTCTATCGTGATTTCGTCTCGTATGCAACCTGATTTTTTACTGTTCCGGCAACCTGTTCCTTCAACCTCAAAACATTTCCCACACAAACCCAAAGTTTTTCTGCCAACGCAGATCCAAAGTTTTCCCTTGACTCCCCTCCCTTCCCGCCCTATCATATAATATAACCAGTTCAGCACAATAGCAAAATGCAAAAACAGTCTGGAACAAATTTATTTGTGGAAGACTGTATTGGCATTTTGGAATGGGCGTTCCGCCCATTAGCCACAGACGGAAGCTGCGCAGCAGCGCATCGCTCGAAGAGCGTGTCTGTGTCCTATGTGCTGAACGTTCGATTGATATAAAGAATGTAGCAAAATGCAAAAACAGTCTGGATGGACTGTATTGGCATTTTGGAATGGAAGGAGAAAATTGATCCATGAATCTTCCCGGCTACTACTCCTCCGGTCAGTTTGCCCGCATGGCAAACGTCTCTATCCGGACAATTCGTTTTTACGATAAACAGAATATTTTAAAGCCATCCTACGTTAACCCATCCGGTGCACGCTTTTACACAGACTCAGATTTTGCAAGACTGCAGCAGATCCTTCTGCTCAAATATCTGGGATTCTCGCTCGACGATATCCGGGAAATGACGATCAATGATACTGACTATCATTTTATGCTTACGTCTTTGAAAATGCAGAAGAAGCTCGTACAGGACCGGATCGAGCAGATGCAGCTCGTAGAGCATGCCATTGAGGATACGGTAAATGTGATCCGGAAAAATGAGCAGGTGGACTGGAGACAGATGCTCGATCTGATTCACCTGACCGGAATGGAAAAAAGTCTCAAGACGCAGTACCGGGATGCCTCCAACATTTCTGCCCGCATACGGCTGCACCATGAGTTTTCGACGAATCCGCAGGGCTGGTTCCCATGGGTCTATGAGCAGTGCGAAATTGCAGACAGGCAGCTGATCCTTGAAGTTGGCTGCGGCAACGGTGCGCTCTGGACGGAAAACCGCGACAAACTTCCGGCATCGCTTGCCATCACACTCTCCGATGTGTCGTCCGGCATGCTTCGGGATGCGCGCAGAAGCATCGGAGCTGCTGACTCCCGCTTTTCCTTCCGCTCCTTTGACTGCCATGAGATTCCTTATCCGGACGAGAGCTTTGATCTCGTCATCGCCAATCATGTCCTGTTCTACTGCCAAGAGCCCGGCAGGGTCTTTTCTGAGGTGCGCCGTGTTCTGAAAAAAGGCGGCCGCTTTCTTTGCAGTACCTATGGCAGACGGCATATGTGTGAAATCAGCACACTTGTGCAGGAATTTGACAGCCGCATCGTACTCTCTGCGGAAAAGCTGTATGAGCGGTTTGGGCTGGAAAACGGTGCCGACCTGCTCGCCCCGTATTTTCCTGACGTCACCTGCCGGTATTACGAAGATTCTATCGAGCTGGATCGTGCCGAGCCTCTGATTGAATATATTCTTTCCTGTCATGGGAATCAGAACCAGCTGCTGCTGGACCGTTATCACGAATTCCGTACCTTTGTGGAGCGAAAGGTCGCGAACGGTTTTCACATCACCAAAGATGCCGGGCTCTTTCTGGCCCGGTAGTCTAGCCTGTTCACGCTTTTCTGCATAAATTTCACTCGATAAAATCTCCTCAGATCAGCCATTATTCATAAAATCCTGCAAAATTGAAAAAAGTGCTTGAAGGTGACGTTACGTCATCTTCTATAATAGCCTCATACAACAGATCCGGAGAAATTCCGGATCCTGGGAACGACAGAACAATCGGCGGATATCACGATCCGCTTCACTAAAGCATAAGCTTTCACAAGGAGGACGAATAATGAAAGGTATTATTCTGGCCGGAGGCTCCGGCACACGTCTTTACCCGCTTACGATGGTGACATCAAAGCAGCTGCTCCCGATCTACGACAAGCCGATGATCTACTATCCGATGTCCGTTCTGATGAACGCAGGCATCCGTGATATTCTGATCATCTCCACTCCGCAGGACACGCCGCGCTTCCACGAGCTGCTCGGTGACGGACATCAGTTCGGCGTACACCTCTCCTATGAAGTGCAGCCAAGTCCGGACGGACTGGCCCAGGCATTCCTGATCGGCGAAAAATTTATCGGGGATGACACCGTAGCAATGGTACTTGGCGACAACATTTTCACCGGGCAGGGCCTGAATGCCCGCTTGAAGGATGCGGTAGACAATGCCGAATCCGGCAAGGGTGCAACGGTCTTCGGCTACTATGTGGACGACCCGGAACGGTTCGGTATCGTTGAGTTCAATCAGGATGGCAAAGCAATCTCCATTGAGGAAAAACCGGAGCATCCGAAGAGCAACTACTGCGTGACCGGTCTCTATTTTTACGACAACAAAGTCGTAGAATACGCCAAAGGATTAAAGCCAAGCGCACGCGGCGAGCTTGAGATCACCGACCTGAACCGCATTTATTTGGAAAAAGGTACTCTGAACGTCGAGCTGCTCGGACAGGGCTTCACCTGGCTCGACACCGGCACACATGAGAGTCTTGTCGAAGCGACGAACTTCGTAAAGACCGTCGAGGATCATCAGCATCGTAAAATCGCCTGCCTCGAGGAGATCGCCTACCGCAACGGCTGGATCACCAAAGAGGAAGTGCTCAAGGTATATGAAGTGCTTAAGAAAAATCAGTATGGCCAGTACCTGAAAGATGTGCTTGATAACAAGTATATTGATATTCTGCATGGAATCTGATTCCGATTTTACTTTATAAGGCTCGCAAAAATAAACTTTATGTAACCATAACCAATTTTACATACCAGAAAGGACTTACCACTATGAATATTATCGTTACCGGCGGTGCCGGATTTATCGGAAGCAACTTTATTTTTCACATGCTGAAAAAATACCCGGAATACCGGATCATCTGTCTGGACTGCCTGACCTATGCCGGCAATCTCTCGACCCTGGCTCCGGTCATGGACAATCCGAATTTCCGTTTTGTAAAAGAAAGCATCACTGACCGCGAAGCAGTCTACAAGCTCTTCGAGGAGGAGCATCCGGATATGGTTGTAAACTTCGCAGCAGAGAGCCATGTAGACCGCTCCATCGAGAACCCGGAGATTTTCCTGAACACGAACATCATCGGTACTGCTGTTCTGATGGATGCCTGCAGAAAGTACGGAATCCAGCGTTATCATCAGGTATCCACTGATGAAGTATACGGCGATCTGCCGCTCGACCGCCCGGACCTCTTCTTCACAGAGGAGACTCCGATCCACACGAGCAGCCCGTACAGCTCATCCAAGGCGTCTGCCGATCTGCTTGTTCTCGCTTATCACCGCACCTACGGTCTTCCGGTCTCCATCAGCCGCTGCTCCAACAACTACGGTCCGTATCATTTCCCGGAGAAGCTGATCCCGCTGATGATCGCAAATGCGCTGAATGACAAACCGCTTCCGGTATATGGTAAGGGTGAAAATGTACGTGACTGGCTGTACGTCGAAGATCACTGCCGTGCCATTGACCTGATCATCCACAAGGGTCGTGTCGGCGAAGTCTACAACGTCGGCGGACACAACGAGATGAAGAACATCGATATCGTAAAGATCATCTGCAAGGAGCTTGGCAAGCCGGAAAGCCTGATCACCTACGTGACCGACCGCAAAGGCCATGACATGCGCTACGCGATCGACCCGACAAAGATTCACAACGAGCTCGGCTGGCTGCCGGAAACAAAATTTGCAGACGGCATCAAGAAGACCATCCAGTGGTATCTCGACAACAAGGAGTGGTGGGAAACGATTATTTCCGGTGAGTATCAGAACTATTATGAAAAAATGTACGTAAACCGATAAGGGCAGGAGGATTTGAAAATGAAGGTATTTGTAACCGGCGTTGCCGGACAGCTTGGACATGATGTGATGAATGAACTGGCAAAGCGTGGCTATGAAGGCGTTGGTTCGGATATCGCTCCGTCCTACAGCGGCATTTCAGACGGCACAGCTGTTACCACCATGCCCTATATTTCCATGGATATCACTGATGCTGCGGCGGTTGAAAAGACATTGCAGGATGTAAAGCCGGACGTCGTCGTACACTGTGCGGCGTGGACCGCCGTCGATCTCGCAGAGGACGATGATAAGGTCGCAAAAGTACGTGCCATCAATGCGGACGGCACCAGAAACATCGCAACAGTCTGCAAGGCACTCGACTGCAAGATGGTCTATATCAGCACCGACTATGTATTTGACGGACAGGGGAGCGAACCGTGGCTCCCGGACTGCAAGGACTACAAGCCGTTAAACATCTACGGTCAGACAAAGCTCGAGGGCGAGCTCGCGGTCAGCAAAACCCTGGATAAGTATTTCATCGTCCGTATCGCATGGGTATTCGGAAAAAATGGTAAAAATTTCATCAAAACGATGCTGAACCTTGGCCGGAAGCTCACTTCTCTGCGTGTCGTCAGCGACCAGATCGGTACACCGACCTACACCTACGACCTTGCCCGCCTGCTCGTTGATATGATCGAAACCGATAAATACGGCTACTATCATGCGACGAACTCCGGCGAGTATATCAGCTGGTATGATTTTACAAAGGAAATCTTCCGTCAGGCTGCCGAGCTTGGACATGACGAGTACAAAGAGGATCGCCTGCACGTATCTCCGGTCACGACCGCAGAGTACGGCGTATCCAAGGCAGCCCGCCCGTTTAACAGCCGCCTCGATAAGAGCAAGCTGGCTGCAAACGGCTTTACCCCGCTTCCGACCTGGCAGGATGCGCTGCATCGATATCTGCAGGAGCTGGACTTTAGCGCAGACGGGGAAATCCGCTAACCAGAACAAAAAATGTAAAAATAAAGAAGGAGTAACGATACCATGGGACAGATTCAGGTAGAAAAGAACGTCGGCGGCATCGAAGGTCTGTGTGTCATCACACC
>JAQXGF010000087.1 GCA_029006155.1 Lachnospiraceae bacterium | reverse complement strand
GTAAACGCAAACATGCCATTCCCTCCCCGAAAAATCCAGATTCTTCGCATCCTTTTAAGCTTTTACCGCTTCTCAGACACCCGTATGCCATACCTTGTTTTTCTTAGTATAGCGGATTCTTGGGAAAATTACAACTGACAGCCCTTCCGAAATCCTAGCCAATCTCACCATGTTTTTCGTAATTTGTAACCTTCGTAACATGATTTTTTTCATCTACAAAAAGAACGTTTGGACGCATCTTCCCCGCTTCCTCCGGGGTTACGTTCACATAGGCCATCAGTATGATTTTGTCTCCCGTCTGCACCATGCGTGCAGCCGCTCCGTTCAAGCAAATGATGCCGCTTCCGCACTCTCCGGCTATGGTATAAGTTTCAAAACGTGCACCGTTATTCACATCGACAATCTGAACCTTCTCATACTCAAAAATACCGGCCTGCCGAAGCAGATCCTCGTCTACCGTAATGCTTCCTACATAATCCAGATCCGCCTGCGTGACTGTTGCGCGATGAATCTTCGATTTTAACATGGTAACTGTCATTTCGTTTATCTCCTTTTCTTATTTGCTGTCTGCTCAGATCACTGCAGCCCGATAAAACGATCATTCAATGATATCGGTCACAAGATTATCGATCAAGCGGGTCTTTCCGATGTAGACAGCAATAGCAATCAATACATTTCCTTTGATCTGTGTGACAGGCTGAATGTTTTCAAAATCAACCGCTTTCACATAATCGATTCTCGCAAGCGGCTCTTTTTCTATCTCGGCAGTCATGGCCGCAAGCACTGCCTTACAGTCCCGTTCCCCGCGGCCGATCATGTCACGTGCCAGAAAGACAGAACGGCTCAGCACAAGTGCCGCCCTGTGCTCCTCCTCTGACAAGTAAGTATTTCTGGAGCTTTTAGCGAGACCGTCCGGCTCCCTTACAATCGGACAGCCTACAATCTGAAGCGGCATATTTAAGTCCTTTACCATCCGGCGGATAATTGCAAGCTGCTGTGCGTCCTTCTGCCCAAAATACGCCTTATCCGGCATCACAATGTTGAACAGCTTTGTGACGACGGTACACACACCGCGAAAATGCACCGGTCTTGTCAGGCCGCAGAGATCCTCCGTCAGGACATTCATATCTACATAAGAATAAAAGCTGTCTCCATACATCTCCTCCGAGGTCGGGTGAAATATCAAATCAACCTTGTGGGCCTCACACATTTTTGCATCGTGCTCTAAATCTCTAGGATAACTGGCAAGATCCTCATTAGGGCCAAACTGCATGGGATTGACAAAAATACTGACAACCACCTTGTCATTCTCCCGTGCCGCATCGATCAGACTCATATGCCCCTCGTGCAGATATCCCATCGTCGGTACAAAACCAACTGTTTTTCCCTCTTTTTTCCAAGCATTTACACACTCTCTTACTTCCTGAATCGTAGATACAATTTTCATTTCTTCTTTCTTCCTCTCCTGTTACTTCTAATCCAGACTTTCCATCACACGATCCTCTATCCGGAAACAATGCTCCGGTGCTGGAAAGTTGCCACCTTTTGTCTCCTGTATATAGGCCGCAATCCCGTCCCGCATCGTTTTCCCCGCATCGGCAAACACCTTCACGAATTTAGGACGAAATCCCTCGTATAACGCTAACATATCCTGATATACCAGCACCTGTCCGTCACAATCCGGTCCCGCGCCGATACCGATTGTAGGAATATGGAGCTCCTGCGTGATTTTTTTCGCCAGCTTTGCGGGCACACATTCGAGTACCACCATACAGGCACCTGCCGCCTCAACAGCTTTTGCATCCTCAATAAGGCTCTTTGCTGCCTCCAGATCCTTCCCCTGCACCTTAAAACCGCCAAATGCATTAACCGACTGCGGCGTCAGCCCGATATGTGCCACCACCGGTATGGACGCTTTCACAATCGCCTCAATATGCGGTGCAAAAGCCGAACCACCTTCCAGCTTTACCGCATGCCCCCGTCCTTCCTTGATCAGCCTTCCCGCATTGACAACTGCGTCATAAACGGAGGTCTGATAAGACATAAACGGCATATCGGTCACGATAAATGCATTCTTTGCGCCTCTTGCAACCGCTGCTGAATGATGGATCATATCCTCCATCGTCACCGACAGCGTATCTTCATATCCGAGCATGGTCATTCCAAGGGAATCACCCACCAGAATGGTATTGACCTCCATTTCATCCATGAGCTTTGCCGTGGTATAGTCATATGCCGTCACCATGATGATCTTATCATTTTCTTCTTTCTGCTTCTGTAATGTCAGAATTGTATTTTTCATTCACTTTTCTCACTTTCTTTATTTTCCGCACACAGCGTTTTCACTTCGGAATAATCTCTGTCCGGATGCTTTCTTTGCGCCACCGAGATCAAATACCCGGCATTTGCCCGATATGCCTTTTCCATATCGCCCTCCAGCATGCTCAGATGTCCGCGCACTGTCTGTAGGTCATTTCGCTCAATGGGACCTGTCAGAGCGCCTTCGCAGCCATCCTCCAGGATATGAACGAGATTACCGTTTGCCAGTCGAAACAATTCCTCTCTTGCCTCTTTTTCTCCAAAGCCACACTCCAAAAGCAAAGTTTGCGACATGTCAAAAAGAGCAGTCATATAATTAGATGATATTGCTGCCGCTGCGTGATACTTTATTTTGTTTTCTGCGGAAATGATTTTGGTTCGATTTCCCATACTCCGAAACATCTGTTCCAGAAAAGAAAGGTATTTTTCGTCACCCTCTATGGTAAACAATGCATCTGAAAGCTCCTTCCATGAGGATTCCCTGCTGCTTATTGCCATGAGGGGATGAATAGAATAGGCAAAGCTTCCCAGTCTGCCTATATCAGAAAAGATTTTTGAACTATGAAGACCACTGCAGTGACAAATGATCTTACCACCTGCAAACTGTTTTGCCTGCTCCCAGACAGAAGCAATCGCCCCGTCCGGCATGGTAAAAAAGATCATATCACAACTGCTCATGATTTCCTGTAGATTCCCATAATATGTTGTCTCTGTAAATTCTGCCGCCCATCCGGCAGACTCAGGGCTTAGGCTGTAGTATCCGGCTACTCTCCTGCCCTTTTCCTTAAAATACTTTCCAAGTGACACACCGACCCTGCCGGCGCCTATAAAACCAATCCGTATACTCTCCGTCAGTACTACCGCCTCCTTTCGGAAGCAGCCGTGATCGTTGCCCTTTCATGTCACGGTCAGACAGCCGTCTGATCCATGCATGTCCATGCATGCAATCTTCTCTAGTTTTATATCTTCTCTTCCTTATTTCTGGTATCATTTCCGCATACGCGAAATATCATCCAAAAGGGACTATATCATTTTCTGTGAAAAATGTAAATAGCTCAAACACCCCCCGCAAAACTTTTACCGCATCTCCACCATACATGTCTTCTCGCAGAAGCAGATGCCGTATTTCATAATCTTGGTGTAGCCTTTATCAAGAAACGGCGCTGCATAATCCTTCTCCTCGATCTGGTCAAGAGCCGCTCTGCATCCCTCGGCCATCTCGGTATATTTCTTGCAGGATTTGAATTCAAAAATAATGACGGGTTTTCTCGGATTATACGGACTGAGCACCAGATCCGGCCTGCCGTTTCCATACTCTCTGTTGGACTTAATTGCATATCCGGACAGCCCTCCGAACAAACCGACCATGACGCCATGATAAAAGGCTTCCCGGTTGTCATAATAGCTGATGCTTTTCTCCAACAGACCGCTTAAGAAGTCCTCCATCTCCTCTGTTTGCCCGTCTAAAACAGCCTGATAAAAGGGTGTAAAATCAATCGCCTTTGTCTGCCGATCAAACCATTCTCTTATGGTATCCTCATAAATCGTCAGAACCTCATCATTGGGAATGGACATGGTCAGATAAATCCGCCGGTCTTCAAAGCGCTTACTGACCACCTTGAGATATCCGGTAAAAAAGAGAAAATTCCACAGATTATCCTGTGACTTATGAATTTCTCCATAGGTGATATCCTCATGCACCGGCTTCTCAATGGTCTTTCCGTCAATGAGCATCTGAATCTCTTCTTTTGTATCGCTGTCTGCTTCCTCCACCAGTTCCCGGATGATGCTGTTGCTGGAAGTGTTGGACCAGTAGGGCTTCGGGAAGGGCTGGGACTCGGAAATGGCGGTCTTCACATAGTTGATAATGCTCCAGGGATTATACACCTCTGTCTCACCAAACAGGTAGCCATCATACCACTGCTTCACCTCCGGCAGCTTTTCCTCCAAGCCATATTTTCTTAACATCTGCTCTACTTCTTCGCCAGTA
>JAQXGF010000086.1 GCA_029006155.1 Lachnospiraceae bacterium | reverse complement strand
GAATAACAGGAGGTTTCAAAATCATGAAAGAGAATGTCTGGAAGACATATACAGAGGAACAGGAGCAGGAGCTGGAAGCGCTCGCAGGGCGCTATAAGGCATTTTTGAATGCAGGAAAGACTGAGCGGGAGTGTGCGGCGGAGGCGATCCGTCTGGCGCGGGCAGCCGGATACCAGAGCTTGGAGGAAGTGCAGCAGTCCGGCAAGAAGCTGGAGGCGGGCGACAAGGTATATGCCTGCGGCATGAAGAAGATGCTCGTGCTGTTCCAGATTGGTAAGAAGCCGCTGGAGGATGGTATGCGGATCCTTGGTGCGCACATTGATTCCCCGCGTCTGGACCTGAAGCAGAATCCGCTGTACGAGGACACAGAGATGGCTTACCTTGATACCCATTATTATGGCGGTGTGAAGAATTATCAGTGGGTGACGATCCCGCTCGCCATTCACGGCGTAGTGGCAAAGAAGGACGGCAGCGTCGTGGAGATCTGCATCGGTGAGAAGGAAGACGATCCGGTCGTATTTATTTCCGACCTGCTGATTCATCTGGCTGCACAGCAGATGGACAAGAAGGCAAGAGTCGTGATCGAGGGCGAGAATCTGGATATCCTGATCGGCAGCCGTCCGCTGGCAAAGACCGAAGGGGAAGAAGAGGAAAAGGCAGAGAAAGAAGCAGTCAAGGCGAATATTCTCGGCATTTTGAAGGAGCAGTACGGAATCGAGGAGGATGATTTCCTCTCCGCAGAGCTGGAGATCGTACCGGCAGATAAGGCAAGAGACTGCGGACTGGACCGCAGCATGATCATGGCCTATGGTCAGGACGACCGTGTGTGCGCATACACTTCTCTGGAGGCACAGCTCGCGATTCCGGTACAGGAGCGCACGACCTGCTGCCTGCTCGTAGATAAGGAAGAGATCGGAAGCGTCGGAGCAACCGGTATGCAGTCCCGTTTCTTTGAGAACACCGTCGCAGAGCTTTTAGAGTGCATGGGCGAGTACAGCGAGCTGAAGCTGCGCCGAGCACTTTCCCGCAGCCGGATGCTCTCCTCGGATGTCAGCGCAGCATATGATCCGCTGTTTGCATCCTGCTTTGAGAAGAAGAACAGTGCATACTTTGGACGTGGCCTTGTATTTAATAAGTATACCGGCGCACGCGGAAAGAGCGGAAGCAACGACGCGAATGCAGAGTATCTGGCAGCGATCCGCGCGATGATGGATGACCACAATGTGGCCTTCCAGACGGCAGAGCTTGGCAAGATCGACGTCGGTGGCGGCGGAACGATCGCTTACATCACTGCGCTCTATGGCATGGAAGTCATCGACAGTGGCGTGGCAGTGCTGAACATGCATGCACCGCTGGAAGTGACGAGCAAGGCCGATGTATATGAGGCGTATAAGGGATACTGCGCGTTCTTGCAGGAGGCGTAAACTTCCTATTCCGGATGGAAGAGAATTGCCCGGGAGTAGAAGATTAGAAATGAGTAACTACTGAGAAGTGTTACTCATTTTTACAGGAAAAGAAAAAATGCCCGCGGTTGTGGGGAAAGGCGGCACAGGATGAAAAAGAGAATATGGATGATGGCAATGGTACTTGCGGCAGGCTTTGCGATGAGTGCATCGGCAGAAGAGACGACAGAGGTGACGACAGAAGCAGCAACAGAGGCGGACGCGGAAGCATCAGCAGCGGACGCAGTACGTGTGGGCTCGTTAAAGGGACCGACTTCAATGGGACTCGTCTCTCTGATGCAGAAGGCGAAGGATGGCGAGACAAAGGAAGCGTATGATTTTACGATGGTGACGGCGGCAGATGAGCTGCTCGGAAAAGTCATCAGCGGGGATCTGGATATCGCACTCGTTCCGGCCAATGTGGCCAGTGTGCTTTACAATAAGACCGAGGGCGGCGTTCAGGTGATTGATATCAACACGCTCGGCGTGCTCTATGTAGTGGAGAATGGGGATAGCGTGCAGTCGGTCGCAGACCTGAAGGGGAAGACTTTATACCTGACCGGAAAAGGCACGACCCCGGATTATGTCATCCAGTATCTGCTGTCAGCGAATGGACTGACGACCGAGGATGTGACCTTAGAATATAAGTCAGAGCCGACGGAGGTCGTAGCGGCACTCGCGGAAGATACCGCCGCAATCGGCCTGCTCCCGCAGCCGTTTGTGACCACGGCGATGGCACAGAATGAAAATTTGCGCGTGGCGCTGGATCTCACGGCCGAGTGGGACGCGACGCAGGAAGCCGGTGGCAGCCGCCTCGTGACGGGTGTGACGATCGCACGCACAGACTTTATCGAAGAAAATGAGGACGCGGTAAAGGATTTTCTGGCGGAACATGAGGAATCCGCTGCATTTACGAATGAGAATCCGGAGCAGGCGGCTGAGTGGATCGCGGAGCTTGAGATCGTGGCAAAGGCGCCGATCGCACAGAAGGCAATCCCGGCGTGCAACATCACCTACATTGATGGAACTGAGATGAAGGATGCGCTTGGCGGATATTTGAGCGTACTGTATGATCTTGAGCCGACTTCGATCGGTGGAGCGCTTCCGGCAGATGATTTTTACTACGGCGTAGAATAAAGCAGTTGTTATGAACAGAGCAAAACGAAATGGGGTAAAAAGCCGGATCCCAAAACGGGTCCGGCGGATTCTGATTCTTCTGATCTGGCTCCTTTTGTGGCAGCTTCTGGCGACTTTGATTCACAACCGGATCCTATTTGTCGGACCAGCTGAGGCATTTGCGGCATTATGGAAGCAGCTGCCGACCTCAGAATTCTGGCGGACGGTGTGGCATTCCTCCCTGCGTATTTGCAGCGGATATCTGCTGGCATTTTTTCTTGGTGTCTTGTCCGGCATTGTGGCTTATAAAAAATGGTATGTGGAAGAATTTCTGGAACCGGCTGTGGCGTTGCTGCAGTCGGTTCCGGTCGCTTCGTTTGTCATTCTGGCGCTGATCTGGATCGGCTCTAAGAATCTGGCGGTGCTGATCAGCTTCGTCATCGTCTTTCCGGTCATTTACCGCAACACGCTGCAGGGCATGAAAGAGGCAGATGTACAGCTGCTGGAGATGGCAGATGTATTTGGAATGTCTGCGTGGAGCCGGTTCTGGTATGTGTACCGCCCATCGCTGTTCCCTTATCTGCTGGCCGGAAGCCGGACGGCGTGCGGGATGGCATGGAAGTCCGGAGTCGCAGCGGAGGTCATCGGCGTACCGGATCTCTCGATCGGAGAGAAGTTGTACATGGCAAAGATTTATCTGTCCACGGCAGAGCTGTTTGCATGGACATTCGTAGTGATTGTCGTGAGCCGGCTTCTGGAACGCGCCTTTTTGTGGGTGATGGGACAGGTTTCTGTGGAGCGGATGAAAGCGGGAAGAGAGAAGGATGTAAAAAGGACTGGTATAGTCGATCGAAAACAGCGATCTGTTACGGGCAAAGAAATGGCAGTGGTCGATCGAAAACGATGGTCAATTATGAAAAAACGTTCAGAAGCGGGAATCGATGGAAGCTGGGCGGCGGCTTCTGTACAGGTGCAGTCACTTTCCAAGTCCTACGGAGAAAAGCAGGTGTTATCCGATTTGTCACTTTCTCTGGAGGCCGGTCAGATTTACTGCCTGATGGGGACATCCGGGATCGGAAAGACGACGTTGCTGCGGATTCTGCTTGGGCTGGAAATGCCAGATGCAGCAGCCGATGGTGTTGGGCTTGAGACATCAGATGTGGCCGTTGGAAATGTTGACTTGACGATGTTTGCTGCCGGGAGTGTGGAAATGTATCCGGAATCGGCAATCAGCGCAGTATTTCAGGAAAACCGGCTGCTTGGCTATGCGGATGCAGTGGAGAATATCGTGGTTGCCGGGAAAAGACGCGGCCTTTGCTATGCGCCACAGGAGGTATTGCAGGATCTGCTGGAGCCAGAGGCGTGGCAGAAGCAGACGGAGCTTCTAAGCGGTGGCATGCAGCGGCGGGTCGCCATTGCGCGTGCCCTGGCGGTGCGATCAAATCTGATCCTGATGGACGAGCCGTTTACGGGGCTGGATGAGGAGACACGGCGGCGGACGATTCAGCAGATCTTAAAATTCCGGGCAGGGCGGACACTTCTGGTCGTGACGCATCAGGAGGAGGATGCACAGCTGCTCGGAGCGCAGGTGTTGCGGATCACATCGGCAGCTGCGCGGAAAGAGGCTCAGGATTGATAACCGGTTATTGAAAATTTTGAGTACCCATGTCCTGTATTCCTCTGCTATACTTGTGAATTATAAATGAGCAAAATGGAACTGCTGATTGCTTTGCTCGTTAAAAAAGAATGCGCTACGAAATTTTTCAGCAGGGATTTGATTGACAGAAAATATGAGAGCGCAAAGAAGCACAGGGGAGGACTACCGATGGAATATGGAACAGCTACAAAATGTTTATATGGAAATGGAGATACACTGAACTGCGATCAGTCCGGATCGTTGAGCGTCCCGATTTATCAGACGGCGACGTTTGCACATCCGGGGGTTGGTGAGAGCACGGGCTATGACTACAGCCGCCTGCAGAATCCGACGCGTGAGGCACTGGAGCGTGTGGTGGCATCGTTGGAATATGGAATCGATGCGATCGCATTTTCCAGTGGAATGGCGGCGATCGCGGCACTGATGGAGCTGTTCCGTCCGGGCGACCATCTGCTGGTGGATGCGGATCTGTATGGAGGAAGCACCAGACTGTTTGACCATATCAGCGCCAAGAATGGCCTGTCGTTTGACCGGATCGATTTTTCTTCGGTTACTAGAGAGGATGATGCCGGGATCGAAGCTTATATCCGGCCTGAGACAAAGGCGATTTATCTGGAGACTCCGACGAACCCAATGATGCGGGTGACGGATATCGCAGCGGTGGCGAAGATTGCGAAAGCGCATCAGCTGCTTCTGATCGTAGATAATACCTTTCTTTCCCCGTATTTGCAGAATCCGCTGAAGCTGGGCGCGGACATTGTCGTACACAGCGGTACGAAATATCTGGGCGGGCACAATGACACAATCGCCGGTTTCCTCGTCACTGCGTCTGCAGAGCTTTCCGAAAAGCTACGTTTTATTTTCAAGACGACCGGGGCTGGGCTGGCACCGTTTGACAGCTGGCTGATCTTGCGCGGCATCAAGACACTGCCACTGCGCATGAAGTGTGCGCAGGAAAATGCGGCGGCGATTGTGGAGTGGCTGCAGAAACAGCGTGTGGTGACGAAGGTATTCTATCCTGGACTTCCGGAGGATCCGGGGTATGAGGTGTCGAAAAAGCAGGCGAGAGGCTTTGGCTGTATGATCTCCTTTGAGGTAGCTTCTGCAGAGCTTGCCAGAAAAATTCTGGGCAGTGTGCGGCTGATTCACTTTGCGGAGAGCCTTGGAGGAGTAGAGACACTGATTACCTATCCGACGACGCAGACCCATGCGGATGTACCGGAAGCGCAGCGGCTGGCAAATGGGATCACGGACCGTCTGCTTCGCTTATCTGTGGGAATTGAAGATACCGAAGATCTGATTCGGGAACTGGAGCGTGCATTTTATGAATAAGATAAATTTTGACCAGATCATTGACCGGAAAGGCACGGATTGCCTGAAATATGACTTTGCGGTGCGGCGGGGGCGCCCGGCGGACGTACTCCCACTATGGGTGGCAGACATGGATTTTGCGGTGCCAAAAGAAGTGACGGAAGCGCTTGCAAAACGTGTGCAGCATGGAATTTTCGGGTACAGTGAGAGCGGGGATTCCTATTTTGAGGCAGTGGCCGGATGGATGTGGACACACCATGGTTACGAAGTACAGCCAGAATGGCTCGTGAAGACACCGGGTGTCGTGTTTGCCCTGGCGATGGCGGTGCGGGCGCTCACAAAGGAAGAAGATGCGGTGCTGATCCAGCAGCCGGTCTATTATCCGTTCAGTGAAGTGATCCGGGATAATGGGAGAAAACTGGTGGACAGCCCGCTGGTACTGGATGAGCATGGACATTACCAGATGGATTTTGCGGATCTGGAGGAGAAAATCATAGAGAATGATGTGCGGCTGCTGCTCTTGTGCTCCCCACACAATCCGGCCGGGAGAGTCTGGACGGAAGAGGAGCTCCGGACGCTTGCGGACATCTGTATCCGCCATGAAGTGTGGATGGTGAGCGATGAGATCCATGCAGATTTTGTGTTCGAAGGAAAGCATCATATGCTGGCATCTCTGGGACCGGAAATCGAGTCACGCACGATCACCTGCACTTCTGCCAGCAAGACGTTTAATCTGGCCGGGCTGCAGACCGCGAATATTTTTATTCCGAATCCACGGGTGCGCAGACGTTTCCAGAAAGAGGTTGCGGCGGCGGGATACAGTCAGCTGAATACGCTTGGACTGGTGGCGACGGAGGCGGCATACCGGTATGGAGATGACTGGTATCGGCAATTGCTCGGGTATCTGCGGGAGAATCTGGCTTTTCTGGAAGCATTTACGGAGGAGCACCTTCCGGGAATACGGGTGATCCGACCGGAAGGGACGTATCTTGTGTGGATGGATTTCCGCGGACTTGGTCTTACCGAACCGGAGCTGGAACATTTCATTGTGCATGAGGCGAAGCTGTGGCTGGATGCCGGGGCAGTATTTGGCGCTGCCGGCGAAGGATTTGAGCGGATCAATATCGCCTGCCCACGCAGTACCCTGAATCAGGCACTGTGTCAGCTGGAGGAGGCCAGGTCTGGTCTTTGTTCCGGTCGATGAGGTGGCAGGATTGGACACATCATCCAGATAAAGTTTTAACGCGAGAGCGCAAAAAAGAATTGCCAAATGGTTTTCACTAGTGTATAATACGTTCGAATGTGTGATACTAATTACATTTTTTAATCTTTAGCAAGGGGGCTAAAATCATGTCTTACACAGAAGAGATCTACAACCGCGTCGTAGCACAGAATCCGGGTGAGCCGGAGTTTCATCAGGCAGTAAAAGAAGTACTGGATTCCCTGAAGATCGTCATTGATGCAAACGAAGAGAAGTATCGTGCAGTCAGCCTGCTCGAGCGCCTCGTTGAGCCGGAGAGAATCATTTCCTTCAAGGTTCCGTGGGTAGATGACAATGGTAAGGTTCAGGTAAATAAAGGCTACCGTGTACAGTTCAACAGTGCAATCGGACCGTACAAGGGAGGACTGAGATTCCATCCGTCCGTCAACCAGGGCATTCTGAAGTTCCTTGGTTTTGAGCAGATTTTCAAAAACTCTCTGACCGGACTGCCGATCGGCGGCGGTAAGGGCGGTTCCAACTTCGACCCGAAGGGTAAATCAGACCGCGAGGTAATGGCATTCTGCCAGAGCTTTATGACAGAGCTTTCCAAGTACATCGGAGCAGATCAGGACGTACCGGCAGGTGATATCGGAGTAGGCGGAAGAGAGATCGGCTATCTGTATGGACAGTATAAGAGAGTGACCGGACTGTATGAGGGCGTGCTCACTGGTAAGGGACTTACCTGGGGCGGATCTCTTGTTCGTACACAGGCGACCGGTTATGGCCTTATTTATATTCTGGATGCAATGCTCAAAGACCACAATATGGAGCTTGCAGGAAAGACCGTTGTCGTATCCGGCTCCGGAAACGTTGCGATCTACGCAGTAGAGAAAGCACAGCAGCTCGGCGCAAAGGTCGTAGCGATGAGCGATTCCAACGGATACATTTATGATGCAGAGGGCATCAAGCTTGACGTTGTAAAGGACATCAAGGAAGTACGCCGTGGCAGAATCAAAGAGTACGCTGCAGCTGTTCCGGGTTCTGTATATACCGAGGGCAAGGGTATCTGGACGATCAAGTGCGATATCGCTCTTCCGTGCGCAACACAGAATGAGCTGAATCTGGATGACGCAAAGGCACTGAAGGCAAACGGTTGTGCAGTCATCGCAGAGGGCGCAAACATGCCGACCACCCGTGAGGCGACCGACTTCATCCTTGACAGCGATATGCTCTTCCTGCCGGGCAAGGCATCCAATGCAGGTGGCGTAGGTACTTCCGCACTGGAGATGTGCCAGAACAGCATGCGCATGAGCTGGACCTTCGAGGAAGTAGACGAGAAGCTGAAGCATATGATGAACGACATCTATGCAAAGATCTCCGATGCTGCAAAGCGTTACGGCGTAGAGGGCAACTATGTAGCAGGCGCGAATATCGCAGGCTTTGAGAAGGTTGCAGACGCTATGATCGCACAGGGTACTGCTCTGTAAATAAAATCAACAGACTTTTACGTGTGAATTTCCGGAGCCGGGGTATAGATGCTTACCCCGGCTTCGGTGCGCCTGGGAGATCTGGTCGGCGGCTGCAGGAAAACATGGCGTATCAGCAATATCACAGACAGCAAGATATAAGAAAGAGGTATCCGGGCGTTTTCAGAAGTTCTGAAAGCGCTTTTTTCTGCATAGATATAGAATATCTGCAGTGTTTTGCGTGCTATGCGGGCGGAGTGGAACGGGAGAATGATTCGGCTTTTGCCTTGCAATAGTACAAAATGGCACGCATACCATTGGCAGGAAATCAGAAAATGCAGGAGAGAGGATGGATCAGATATGCCGGAATACAGACGCTTTATCGCTTATTTTTATGAGTACATAGATGGGAAGAAGCAGAAAAATGCCGGGTTTGCAAAGGTCGAGCTGAGAAATGGGATGTGGCGCATTCTGTTTCGGCTGAATACGGAGACAGAGCCACTGCGACCGGTGCAGGCATATGGATTTGTACGGGAACAGGGATGGCAGCTGGGACTGTATATGGGCAGTATGCGTCCTGGAATGGTGCGGATGGAGGAATGGGCATATCGTGCCGATGTCCCGGTCTGGGATGGAAAATATGGCTTTGCGTCGCTTGCAGGAATCTGGATTCAGAGTGAAGATGGGCGAAGGTATGTGACGGTGTGGGACGATGAGCCGATCTTTGCAGACCGGTTTGTGTTTGCGCTGCCAAAGGAAGCGGTGGATACAGAAAAGAAAGAGGAGGAGCCGGAGTGGATTGCAGAGCCGGAAAAGGAAAGCGCATACGAGAAGCCGACGGAAGAGGATGATTCTGTGGGAGAAGAAGGGTTGGATGAGCATGATCAGGTAGAGAGGGATAGTGAGAAGCCTGCGAGAGAAGATAGTTCGAATGAGCGTGCTCAGCCAGAAAAAGATCACGCGGATTCGGAGAAACATTTAGAAAAGAATGGATTAGAAATGCAGGCTGCGGAGGTTTCTGAAGTGTGGGAGAAAAAAGAGAGCAGGGATTCAAATGTGGATGATGACACAGACAACTTTGGGGAGCCACTGAAAGATACGAGTGAAGTGGTGGAGCAGGAGGCTGACAGGGCAACAAGCACAAGCAAAACGGTGGAGCCTGACAGAGTAACAAGTATGAACGGGGCAGCCGGGCATGTGAATGAAAATCAGCCGTTAGAGGATATGGGGGAGGCGGAGGCTGCCGCTGAAGCCTGCGAAGCACTGGAGCGGGAGACACCGGTTCAGGCGGAGTCGCATGCGTGTCGGTCATCCGGGCAGGAGCAGGCGCTCGAGATGCTCTTTGCGAACCGTCCGGCTCTGGAGCCTTTCTCCGACTCGGAATTCCGGGAGTGCGTGCAGCTCCGTCCGTGTGATCTCGTACGGCTACAGCAGGCAAACTGCCGGGTGGGCAGAAATACCTTCCTGCAGCATGGCTTTTATCAGTACCATCATCTGCTGCTCGCAAAAGATCAGGAGGGGCGTTGCATCCTCGGCGTTCCAGGCGTCGTCAATGCGCAGGAGCGCTACATGGCCGGGATGTTTTCTTTTGACCGCTTCAAGCCGGCAAACGGATACGACCGGGGAAGACAGTTCGGATACTGGTGCAAGGAGATATGAGCGAGTCAGGCGAGTGTCTGCTTCGACTGCGCGAAAAGAAGCAGGGCGGTTTGGCACACGGCTCAGGATATGGCATCCGCATTGTCGCCTGACGCCGGTTCGATGACGACCCGGTTTGGCAGACAGACGATCATGCCGCCGTCCACCCCGAACGCGCCCTGTTTGATGCAGAGCTGGTCCGGACAGTCGGCTTCGATCATCCGCACCTGCCCATCCCGGATTTCACAGACGTTGGTCGCACCGATCGGGATGACCTGGTCGCGGGAGAGGTCATAGACGCCCTGCTCTTTGCCGTCCACGGTGATCTTTATGCTGTTTTTCGGGGAGGTGGTAAAGTGCCGTATGGCAAACAGCGCGCCACTCAGAAGAAATAAAAGGAGCAGGAGCAGCAGTTCCTTCTTTTTCGCTTTTTCCATATCATCGAATCCTTTCCTGCGTTTCTTTATCCATTATACGGAATATACGGCAGAAACGCAAATTTTACGCATGCCTCCCGCAGACATTTTTAGATTCGCCGGAAGCGCAGGCAATCATTTTCTGCCGGATTGCATCTTGACAAACCGAATCCCCTCTTTTAAAATAAGGGACAGTTGGTGCAGGGAAGAAGAACAGTAGCCCGAAGGCGCTTTGCAGAGAGAGATCGGATGGTGCGAGATCTCAGGTGGCGCGGGTGAACCGGCTTTGGAGCATCCGCATGAAAATGCGGCGTATTCCGGCGTTATCGGATAAAAAGAAGAGAACAGCGAAGCTGTTAAGAAGGGTGGTACCGCCGGAGTCTCCGGTCCCTTTGGGGATCAGAGTGCAGGCTACCACCCTTTTATATTTGTTCAGGCGGATTGCGACAGAAGGCGGAGCTACACGGATATAAGCAGTCCGTGGAAGAGGCCGGAAGGGCGGCTGTACGCAGGATATCCCAGACGTTTTACAGCACTTGGTATAAAAATGGAGGAAATGAAAATGGCAAAGGACAAAAAGCTTGTAGAAGCGATCACCTCGATGGATGAGGATTTCGCGCAGTGGTATACCGATGTGGTAAAGAAGGCAGAACTGTGTTCCTACACGAGCGTAAAAGGCTGCATGGCGATCAAGCCGGCCGGCTATGCGATCTGGGAGAACATTCAGCATGAGCTGGATCGCCGTTTCAAAGAGACCGGTGTGGAAAATGTATACATGCCGATGCTGATTCCGGAGAGCCTGCTGCAGAAGGAGAAAGATCATGTAGAGGGTTTTGCGCCGGAAGTTGCATGGGTGACACATGGCGGACTCGAAAAGCTGCAGGAGCGCATGTGCGTGCGTCCGACTTCTGAGACGCTGTTCTGTGATTTTTATGCAAATGATATCCACTCTTACCGTGATCTGCCGCGTGTGTACAATCAGTGGTGCTCCGTTATGCGCTGGGAGAAGACGACCCGTCCGTTCCTGCGTTCCAGAGAGTTTTTGTGGCAGGAGGGGCATACGGCACATGCAACGGCTGAGGAAGCAGAGGCACGTACGATTCAGATGTTGAACGTCTATGCGGACTTCTGTGAGGAAGTGCTGGCGATCCCGGTCATCCGCGGACAGAAGACAGAGAAGGAGAAATTTGCAGGTGCAGAGGCGACCTACACGATCGAGTCTCTGATGCATGATGGAAAAGCGCTGCAGTCCGGTACGAGCCACAACTTCGGCGATGGCTTTGCAAAGGCTTATGGCGTACAGTTTGCAGATAAGGACAACACACTGAAGTATGTACATCAGACTTCCTGGGGTATGACGACCCGTATGATCGGCGCGATCATCATGGTACACGGCGACAACAGCGGTCTCGTGCTTCCGCCGCGGATCGCTCCGACTCAGGTCATGATCATCCCGATCCGCCAGCAGCAGGAAGGTGTGCTGGAGAAGGCAACTGAGATCAAGGATGCCCTTGCAAAAGCAGGTCTGCGTGTGAAGCTGGACGATTCTGAGAAGAGTCCGGGATGGAAATTCTCCGAGCAGGAGATGCGCGGTATTCCGGTTCGTATCGAGCTCGGACCGAAGGATATCGAGGCAGGCGTAGCAGTGATCGTCCGCAGAGATACGAGAGAGAAGATCACCGCAAACATTGATGAGCTGGCACAGAAGGTGGCAGAGGTGCTGGAGACCGAGCAGCATGACATGCTGGAGCGCGCACGGGCACACAGAGAGAGCCATACCTATGACGCAGTGACCAAAGAAGAGTTCAAGCAGATCGCAGACGAGAAGCCGGGCTTTATCCGCGCGATGTGGTGCGGCTGCCAGGAGTGCGAGGACGCGATCAAGGAAGAGTTCGGTGTGACCTCCCGCTGCATCCCGTTCAAGCAGATCAAACTGACAGATACGTGTGTATACTGCGGTAAGCCGGCAACTAAGATGGTATACTGGGGCAAGGCATATTAAGTCAAAGCAGATGGGCAGTTCAATTCTGCGGATAGAGAAAACAGTTCATTGTTCTGTCTGTGCAAAACGGACGAATGTATCTATAGGATAATATAACTTTTCCAAAAAATCTTGACAAATACAGTCAAAATGGGTATTATTTCGGTAAGAAAACGGAAGGAACCGCTTTTAAAGCGGTTCTTTGCGTTATCGGAGAAATTTCAAGGAGGAGATTTATTATGAAAAAAATGGTGAAAGTTGTAAGTCTTGCCTGCGCATCCGCAATGCTGGTTTCCACAACGGCATTCGCTGATGGGGACGCATTTAAAGTAGGCGGTATCGGACCGATCACCGGCGGCGCAGCTGTCTATGGACAGGCAGTTAAGAATGCTACCGAGCTGGCAGTCAACGAGATCAATGCACTCGGCGGCGTGCAGTTTGAGTTCCAGTTCGAAGACGATGAGCACGATGCAGAGAAGTCTGTCAATGCATACAATGCACTGAAGGACTGGGGAATGCAGATGCTGCTCGGAACCGTTACATCCGCTCCGTGTATCGCAGTTGCAGCTGAGACAGCAAATGACAATATGTTCCAGCTGACTCCGTCCGGATCCGCAGTTGACTGTGTAACGAACCCGAACGTATTCCGCGTATGCTTCTCTGACCCGAACCAGGGTGCTGCATCCGCACAGTACATTGGTGAGAACAAGCTGGCTACCAAGATTGGCGTCATCTACGACAGTTCCGATGTATACTCCAGCGGTATTTACGAGAAGTTCGCAGAGGAAGCTGCGAACCAGGGTCTGGAGATCGTATCTGCAGAGGCATTTACTTCCGATAATAAGACCGACTTCAGCGTACAGCTGCAGAAGGCAAAGGATAACGGCGCAGAGCTCGTATTCCTTCCGATCTATTATACAGAGGCATCTCTGATCCTGACACAGGCAAACAGCATGGGCTATGCACCGGAGTTCTTCGGATGCGACGGTCTGGACGGACTGCTTACCGTAGACGGATTTGATACTTCCCTTGCAGAGGGCGTTATGCTTCTGACACCGTTCGCAGCAGATGCAGACGATGAGCTGACCAAGAACTTTGTAGCAGCTTATGAGGAAGCTTATGGCGAGACTCCGATTCAGTTCGCAGCAGATGCTTACGATGGAATGTATGCGATCAAGGCAGCGATCGAGAAGTCTGGTGTGACTCCGGATATGAGCGTTTCCGATATCTGTGACGCTATGGAGACTGCTATGACTGAGATCACGATCGATGGTCTGACCAGTGAAGGCATGACCTGGAATGCAGACGGTGAGCCGAACAAGCAGCCGAAGGCAGTCAAGATCGTAAACGGCGGTTACGAGTCAATGGATAAATAATCATCTGGAATAGAGATTGCAATGGTGCAGCCGCTGCAGAATTTCTGCAGCGGCTTTTTACCAATTGAATCATTTCGGCATTCGGTCAGAGCGTGTTTGAAAATGTCTGTTCTAAGAGCTGATTTTGGAAGAACATTTTCAAACATGCGCTGGGCAGCCTGCAAAACTGGCATGGCTGCAGAGGGCAAAATACTTCACCGGGGCCGGAGCGGCAACTACGAATGTGAGGTGCAATATGAGCTTTCTTTCTTATTTAATTAACGGCGTCAGCCTCGGAAGTATCTATGCGATCATCGCGCTCGGCTATACGATGGTATATGGCATCGCAAAGATGCTGAACTTTGCACACGGTGATGTCATCATGATCGGTGCGTTTGTGATGTTGAGTGCGCTCAACACGATGAGCCTTCCGCTGATCCCGGCTGTGCTTGTGGCGGTCGTAGCGTGTACGGTACTCGGTGTTGTGATCGAGCGTGTCGCTTATCGTCCGCTTCGAAATGCGGCTTCCCCGCTGGCAGTACTGATCACGGCGATCGGTGTCAGCTATCTGCTTCAGAATGTTGCGCTGCTGATTTTTGGCGCAAACACCGTTTCCTTCCCGAATAAGATCACGCTCCCGGCGTTAAGTCTGGCAGGCGGCAATCTGGTCATTTCTTCCGTCACGATTGTGACGATTGTGGCATGCGTGGTGATTATGATCGCGCTGCTGCTGTTTATCAATAAGACAAAGGCAGGTCAGGCGATGCTGGCTGTCTCCGAGGATAAGGGCGCAGCCCAGCTGATGGGTATCAACGTCGATGGAACGATCGCCCTGACCTTTGCGATCGGTTCTGCACTGGCGGCGATTGCCGGCTTCCTGCTGTTTACTGCTTATCCGTCTCTGGATCCGTACAAGGGCGCTATGCCTGGTATCAAGGCATTCGTCGCAGCAGTATTCGGAGGTATCGGTTCGGTGCCGGGGGCGATGATCGGCGGCGTACTGCTCGGTATTATCGAGATTCTTGCAAAAGCCTATATTTCTTCCCAGCTGTCGGATGCGATTGTATTTGGTGTGCTGATTGTAGTACTGATCGTGAAGCCGACCGGGTTGCTCGGAAAGAAAATTCAGGAGAAAGTGTAGGTGGATGAGATGGGAAAAAAGTTCGATAAAACGGCAAAAAGTAATGCAATTACCTATGGTATGGTCGTTGTAGCATGGCTTGTGATGATGGCGCTGCAGCAGGCAGGAATGCTGAGCAGTTCTACGGTCGGCCTTCTGGTTCCGGTCTGCATTTACTCGATTATGGCAGTTTCCCTGAACCTGACGGTCGGTATTCTTGGCGATTTGAGCCTTGGCCAGGCAGGCTTCATGTGTGTCGGCGCATTTGCAAGCGCACTCTTTACGAATCTCGTCCAGGATTCTATTTCCTTTACGCCGGTTCGTTTTACACTGGCGATTCTGGTGGGAGCTCTGGTGGCAGGGGTGTTTGGACTGTTGATCGGTATCCCGGTTCTCCGCTTAAGCGGCGACTATCTTGCGATCGTGACGCTGGCATTTGGTGAGATCATCAAGAACTTCCTGAACATCCTGTATGTGGGAAAGGACAGCCATGGCCTGCATTTTTCCATCAAGGATACGATGTCGCTTGGCATGGAGCCGGACGGTGTCGTCATCATCAAGGGTGCGCAGGGTATCACCGGCACCTCGCGGGATGCGACATTTACGATTGGTATTATCCTGCTGCTGATTTCTCTGTTTATTGTCCTGCGGCTGATTCAGTCCAGAGACGGCCGTGCGATCCGCTCCATCCGTGACAACCGGATCGCAGCAGAGTCGATCGGTATCAATATTACAAAATACAAGCTTCTGGCGCTGACCGTCTCAGCGGCAATCGCCGGTATGGCAGGTGCACTCTATGCGCACAACTATAACTCCCTGGCAGCGACGAGTGCCAAGTTTGGTTACAACATGTCTATCATGATTCTGGTATACGTCGTATTGGGCGGTATCGGAAATATCCGCGGATCGGTCATCGCGGCGACGCTTTTGTATGTGCTTCCGGAGAAGCTGCGTTTCCTGCAGTCTTACCGTATGCTGATCTATGCGATCGTACTGATTGTGGTCATGCTCTTTAGCTGGAGCCCGAAGGCACGCGACTTCCGGGAACGTTATTCTCTGAAGCGCCTCATCCACAAAAATACGGCAAAGGAGGCAGAATAAAATGGCAATGTTGGAAGTAAAAAATCTGGGCATTTCCTTTGGCGGACTCCGCGCGGTAAATGGATTTAATATTACGATTCAAGAGGGCGAACTGTACGGACTGATCGGCCCGAACGGAGCCGGCAAGACGACCGTCTTCAATCTGCTGACCGGCGTATATAAGCCGGATACCGGAAGCATCGTGCTCGACGGCAAGGACATCACGACGCTGCATGCGATCGACATCAGCAAGGCTGGTATTGCCCGTACCTTCCAGAATATCCGTCTGTTTAAAAATATGACGGTGCTCGATAACGTAAAGACCGGCCTGCACAATAAGCATGAATATTCATTCCTGGCGGGGATTTTCCATACACCGGCCTACCAGAAGGTCGAGAAGCAGATGAATGAGCAGGCGATGGAGCTTCTGAAGGTCTTTGAGCTGGACCAGCATGCGGATACACTGGCGGCGAACCTGCCGTATGGCGAGCAGCGAAAGCTGGAGATTGCACGCGCGATGGCGACAGAGCCAAAGCTTCTGCTGCTGGATGAGCCGGCAGCCGGCATGAACCCGAATGAGACACAGGCACTGATGGACATGATTCGTTTTGTTCAGTCACATTTCCATATGACGATTCTGCTGATCGAGCATGATATGCGGCTGGTTTCCGGTATCTGTGAAGAGCTGACCGTACTGAATTTCGGTGAGGTACTGGCACAGGGCAAGACTGCGGATGTACTGCATAACCCACAGGTCATCACAGCATATCTGGGAGAGTAAGGAGGAAATCGCAATGGCAATGCTTGAAGTAAAAGATCTGCATGTATACTATGGAATGATTCAGGCGATCAAGGGGATTTCCTTTGAGGTAAATCAGGGGGAGACGATCGCGCTGATCGGCGCAAACGGAGCCGGCAAGACGACGACGCTGCATACGATCACCGGACTGCTTGCTCCGAAAAAGGGAAGTGTGGTCTTTGAGGGCCAGGATATCACAAAAATGCCGGCGCATAAAATCGTCGGACTCGGTATGGCACATGTACCGGAGGGACGCCGTGTGTTCGCACAGCTTTCTGTCTACCAGAACCTGAAAATGGGTGCTTACACGCGTAAGGATAAAAATGAGATTGATGAGACACTTGAGATGGTATACAAGCGTTTTCCGCGACTGGAAGAGCGGAAAAGCCAGATGGCAGGTACCTTAAGTGGTGGTGAGCAGCAGATGCTCGCCATGGGACGTGCGCTGATGTCAAAGCCGAAGATCGTGCTGCTTGACGAGCCGTCCATGGGTCTTTCTCCGATCCTTGTAAACGAGATTTTTGATATTATCCAGGCGTTGAATGAGGCCGGGACGACGGTGCTGCTCGTGGAGCAGAATGCGAAGAAGGCGCTGGCGATCGCAGACCGTGCTTACGTGCTTGAGACCGGGCGGATCGTACAGTCCGGTGATGCGGATGCGCTCATGCATGACGAATCGATCCAGAAAGCATATCTTGGAGAATAGATCATAACGAAGGAACTAAATGGGCTACAGATAGAGCCTGAAAAGGGGGATTACTATGAAAAATGTGGTAATTACAATTGCACGCCATTTCGGCAGCGGCGGAAAGACAATCGGAAAAATGCTCTCTGAGGATCTAGGAATTTCTTACTATGAGCATGAGATTATTGAGCTGGCGTCGGAGGAGAGCGGAATTGCAGAGGAGCTGTTTAACCAGGCGGATGAGAAGCTGAAACGGACCCCCCTGTTCTTTGGAAAGTCGCATGGAGCAGAGTATAAGGGCAGGCTGATCAAGCCGGACAGTGATGAGTTTGTCAGCGATCACAACCTTTTCAACTATCAGGCAAAAATTATCCGGGATCTGGCAGAGAAGGAGTCGTGTGTCATCATCGGACGGGCAGCGGACTATGTGCTCAAGGATTATGACAATGTAGTCAGCGTATTCGTACACGCATCGAAAGATTACTGTGTCCGGCAGGCCATTGAGCGCAGAGCTTACATCGGAAAAGATGTGGAAAAGTTCGTGGAGCGCACGGATAAATACCGCAGCGATTTCTACCGCTATTATACCGGTCAGGAATGGACGGATGCGCGGAACTATGACCTGTGTCTGAACAGTGAGCACCTCGGATTTGAGGGGACGATGGAGGCGATCGAAGCGTACATCAAGGTGCGGTTCGGAGGACTTCCGGGGACAAAGAAAAATTAGAGATGAAATGATATGAGTGGATTCCCGCTGCGATCTGGAAAAGGGTCGTGGCGGGGATTTTATTTTGTGGGATTCATACAAAAAACAGGTGCAGGGAGTGAAAAAGAATGTTATAATAAATAGACGGCAAAAACTGCGGTTTCCGCAGAGTGAATAAGTAGGAGGATCTGAAAATGGGCTTGGATGTAAGCAAGATAAAAGAGACAATTGCAGCTGGAAAGGCCGTGCTCGGTATTGAGCTCGGTTCGACAAGAATCAAGGCGGTGCTCGTAGACGAGACAAATGCGCCGATCGCTTCCGGTGCACATGACTGGGAGAATCAGCTGGTAGACGGTATCTGGACATACAGTTTGGATGCGATCTGGACCGGACTGCAGGACAGCTATGCAAAGCTGGCAGAGGATGTAAAGGAAAAGTATGATGTAGAGCTGACGAATCTGGCAGCGATCGGATTCAGTGCCATGATGCATGGCTATATGCCGTTTGACAAGGACGGAAAGCTGCTCGTACCATTCCGTACCTGGAGAAATACGATCACCGAAGAGGCTTCCAACGTGCTTTCTGAGAAGTTCAATTTCCATATCCCGCAGAGATGGACGATCGCACATCTGTATCAGGCGATCTTAAACGGTGAAGAGCATGTAAAGGATATCGTATTCGTATCGACGCTCGCAGAGTATCTGCACTGGCAGCTGACCGGCGAGAAGGTAGCCGGTGTCGGCGAGGCATCCGGTATGTTCCCGATCGATACGGCGACGAAGGATTACAACGAGCAGATGGTACAGAAGTTTGACGAGCTCGTAGCTCCGAAGGGCTTTGGCTGGAAGCTGCGTGAGATTTTCCCGAAGGTACTTGTAGCAGGCGACGATGCAGGACGTCTGACCGCAGAGGGCGCAAAGAAGCTGGATGTATCCGGAAAGCTTCAGGCAGGCATTCCGCTTTGCCCGCCGGAAGGTGATGCTGGTACTGGAATGGCAGCGACGAACAGTGTGGCAGTCCGCACCGGTAATGTATCCGCTGGTACCTCTGTATTCGGTATGATCGTTCTGGAAAAGGATCTGTCCAAGCCGTATGAGGCGATTGATATTGTGACGACCCCGGCCGGACATCAGGTCGCAATGGTACACTGCAACAACTGCACCTCTGATCTGAACGCATGGGTGGGCATTTTCAAGGAGTTCTCCGAGGCATTTGGCATCGAAGTCGATATGAACAAGCTCTTTGGTACCCTGTACAATAAGGCTCTGGAAGGAGATGCGGATTGCGGCGGACTGCTGGCATACAACTACTTCTCCGGTGAGCACATCACAGGCTTCAATGAGGGACGTCCGCTCTTCGTGCGCAAGCCGGACAGCAAGTTCAACCTGGCAAACTTCATGCGTGTCAACTTGTTCACTTCCCTCGGTGCTCTGAAGGTTGGTTTCGATATCCTCCTGAAGAATGAGGATGTGAAGATCGACAAGATCTATGGTCATGGCGGACTCTTCAAGACAAAGGGCGTAGGACAGGGCATTCTGGCTGCAGCACTGAATTCTCCGGTATCCGTTATGGAGACGGCAGGAGAAGGCGGCGCATGGGGTATCGCACTGCTGGCTTCTTACATGGTAAATAAGGCAGAAGGTGAGACGCTGGATCAGTTCCTGGCAGATAAGGTATTCGGTGGCAGCGCAGGAAGCGAGATGCAGCCGAACCCGGCAGACGTGGCAGGCTTTGATGCATTTATCGAGCGCTATAAAGAGGGACTTCCGATTGAACGCGCAGCGGTAGAGTCGCTGAGATAAATGATGAAATTTTATCTTGCCCCGCTGGAAGGCGTGACCGGATATATTTTCCGCAATGCACTGGAGGAGTATTTTCCAGGGACAGACCGGTATTTTACGCCGTTCATTGTGCCGGATCAGAAGCACGCACTACGAAAAAAGGAACTGCGGGATATTCTTCCTGAGAACAATCGGGTAAAAGAGCTCATCCCGCAGATCCTGACGAGTGATCCGGTGCGCTTCGTGGAGACAGCAAAGGCGCTTGCAGCGTATGGCTATGAGGAAGTAAACTTGAATCTGGGCTGTCCGTCCGGCACGGTGGTGGCAGGTGGACGCGGTGCCGGGATGCTCGCAGATCTCGATCGACTGAACCGGTTTCTGGAGCAGATTTTTGATGGGGCGCCTCTTCGGATTTCGGTCAAGACACGGATTGGCATGGAACATCCAGAAGAGGGATATGCGCTGATGGACGTTTATAACCAGTATCCGATGTCAGAGGTGATCATTCATCCGCGCACGCGTAAAGAATATTACAAGGGAGAGCCACATCTGGATGTATTTGGCGAGCTGCTTGCGAGGAGCAAACATCCCGTCTGCTACAATGGCAATCTGTTTACTGTGCGTGATTACGAGCAGTTCCGGGCGCGTTTTCCACAGGTGGAGCGTGTGATGATCGGGCGCGGCGTGCTCGCAGATCCGGGACTGATGCGGAGGTTGCAGTCACTTGAGCATGCTCAGAAAGCCGGGCAAACGGGAGTCGAAATCTACAGAACCGGCAAGCAGGAGCTGCGTGCCTTCCACGATACGATCTTCCAGCAGTACCGGGAGATTTTTGACGAGGATAAAAATGCGATTTTCCATATGAAAGAGCTCTGGAGCTATCTGGTGCACTCCTTTGAAGGAAGTGAACCGTATGCCAAAAAGCTCCGCAAGACCTCCAGCCTGAATGAGTACCGCTGTGAGGTGGGCAATCTGTTCCGCGCATGTAATCTGTACCCGGATGGGCCGGTGCAGTGGAGACCATAGATAATATGGAGTGTCTCACTCTTAAATTTTATATGTAATTAGGGCGTATAAAGAAATGCAAAGTCAAAAGCCCCGGGATTTGAAATGTTACAGCAAATCCCGGGACTTCTTTTGATTCATCAATTTTTATAATTTTGCAGATTTTATATTTGGAAGTTCTGCTATATGTGGAATCACACCCGTACCCACACGCTCATCTCATTTTCACCGCGGTTTGCCCATGTATAATACGGGATAAATTTGAGTTCTACCGGCTTTTTCTCTGCTTTCTGGATCGGGCGGTAGAGGGCGCCAGCTTTCGGAGCCGGAAGCTCCTCGCGGTATCCGTGCATGACGATTTCCTTTATCGGCTCGCCTGCTACGACTGCATCTCTGACGGAGGCTGGTGCATTCCAGTCGAGGGTGAGCAGGTGCAGATCGGCTCCGTTGTCCTTTTCTTCCAGACAGTACGTGATCGGTCCACGGGTAACGGCTGCTTTGCCGATGTCCTCACGGACGCGCGGGTCCGCATTCCATACCTGAATCTCCATCGGGAAGTCGAGGGTCAGCGTCTCGCCCTTCTTCCAGCTGCGGGTGAGATAGAGATAGCCGTCCTTGATCGTATAGTCAGAACTGTCTGCACTTACGGTATAGCTGTTTGCCCAGCCCGGGATGCGCAGCGCCAGTGTGAACGGAACGTTTGCGCCATCGACCGAGACGGTGACGTTTCCATCCCACGGGAAAGCGGAATCAATGTGGACGGAAATTTCCTGACCGTTCACCTGTTTCTTAATATCACTTCCGATGTACAGATGTACAAACAGAGTATCGTCATTTTCGGTAAATGCGTAGGAACTTACGGAACTTAAAGTACGTGCGAGGTTCGGCGGGCAGCATGCGCAGCCAAACCATTTCTGGCGGACATCCTTTACGTGGAATTTGCGCTCATCTTTCTGGCAGGCTTCCGGGAGTACCTCGAGCGGGTTTACATAGAAGAAGCTCTTGCCGTCGAGTGCCATGCCTGCGAGTACCGTGTTGTAAAGCGCCTGCTCCATGACATCCGCGTAGCGGGAATCCGGGCAGATCTCCAGCATGCGGCGCGCGAAAAATACGAGGCCGATGGATGCACACGTCTCTGCATAGGCAGTGTCATTCGGAAGGTCGTAGTTGAAGGAAAATGCCTCGCCGATGTGTGTGCCGCCGATGCCGCCGGTGATGTAGAGCTTTTTGTCGACCATATTGTTCCAGAGGGTATTGCAGGCATCAAAGAGCTTGTCATCGCCGGAGAGACGTGCGATGTCTGCCATTCCGGAATAGAGGTATACGGCACGTACGGCGTGTCCGACTGCCTCGTCCTGCTCGCGTACCGGAAGATGCGCCTGATTGTAAGCGTAGCGCAGACCGTCCGGATGCTTCTTTACTTCTTCTGGATGCTCCTGATCGAAGTAGTACGGGCGGGTGCCGCGCTCGTCGATGAAATACTTTGCAAGCTTCAGATATTTATCATTTTTGGTCGTCTCGTAGAGGCGGACAAGTGCCATCTCCGCGATCTCGTGTCCCGGATAGCCCTTGCATTTGCCTTCTTCTGGTCCAAAATAATCAGCCACATAATCGGCATAACGGCAGGCGGTATTCAGAAGCTGATCCTTTCCGGTCGCCTGATAATAGGCTACTGCGCCTTCAAGCAGGTGTCCGAGGCAGTAGAGCTCATGATTGTCCTTCAGATTGGAAAAGATTTTGTCTTTGCCGTTCAGAATATAGTAGGTGTCCAGATAGCCGTCATCCTGCTGTGCAGATGAGACGATCTCGATCGCCTCGTCCGCGATCTTTTCAAGCTCCGGATCCGGATGCTGGGTCAGAGAATAGCCGACCGCCTCGATCCACTTGTAGAAATCACTGTCCTGAAATACAAACCCGTAAAACTTGTCATCTTCCGGATGTGCCGGATCTTCCGGCAACGTCTCAAAGCCACGGAACGTATAAGTCGGCTCCTTGAAATCCTTTCCCTGCTCACGGCGCTCTTTGTTCTGTTTTCCTGCAGCTTTAAAATTGTGCATGCAGTAGCTCGGTGCTGCACCCTCGACCTGATCGTTCAGGGCCGCCCACTGATACGGGATGACTTCCGTGCGCACCAGTTCCATTTCCTTTTTCCAGAATGCATCCGTTACCCGCACATCACGCAGAGAGAGCGGAGATGAAAATTTCTGCTTGTCCATGTAAGTTTCCTCCTTTTTATCCGGCAGAGCCATGTGAAATGGTTGTGATGGCTCTGGTAGTTCTGAAATTTATGTATTTGTATTTTACCAAAAAACATCGTTCCAAACCATTGCCAAACTGGAAGAAAACATGTAAAATGTGGAAAACAGTTTTGAATGCCAGAAAAATGGCAAGGCAGTCCAAGGCAAATTTATTTGACTTGGATTGGGGTGGCATTTTTTGGTAGGCGAAACGCCCTCGCTATCCAACCTGAAAGGAGCCCCTCATGCTATCTCTCGAAAAAATGGTCCCCCGCACCATTACCAGCGCCAACTATATCACCTCGGTCAATGGCATGCTGCACCCCACCCGCACAATGACCGAACATGACTTCCTGTACATTCTGGATGGCACCTGGGAGGTGATCGAGGAGGGGATTCCGTATGAACTGCAGACAGACGACCTGCTGATCCTCTGTGCGGGGCGATATCACACCGGAGTGCGGCTGTGCAATCCGGGCAACCGGCATATGTATTTTCATGTGCTGCCGACGGAAGGAGAGCAGAGTAGAAAAACCTGCATGGATAAAATGGAAGCCACAAAAACCTCTGAAGATTCACGTTTCCTGCGCAGCCACACCCTCATCCACTGTCAGAAGGAGCCGAAGATCCGCCAGTATTTTCATGAACTGATCTCTGCCTACTGGGGCGGCGATGCGCAGCGGGAGGATCGGCTGACGTTGCTGTTCAATCTGATTCTGTGCGAGCTCGCTTCGCTGCAGGAGGAGACGGCGGGCGGGGCAGGGAGCAATTCTATGCTGGAACGGGTACGGCAGAAGATTTATTCCAATCCGCAGGTCTTTTTTTCCGCACCGGAGATGGCGGCGGAGTTTTACATCTGCCCCCGCACGTTGAACAATCGGTTCCGGGCATCCTGCAATCAGACCTTCTCTGCCTATCAGATGGATCTGAAGCTGGAGATGGTGCGGGAATTCCTCTCGCATCAGCCGGATGCGAAGCTCCACGAAGCTGCGGTAAACTTCGGATTTTATGATGAGTTTCATCTGAGCAAGACATTTAAAAAGAAGTACGGATATCCGCCGTCAAAGCTGCGCGGGAGCATTGACAAAAAGGGTACATTGGATTAGAATGAGTACTGATTTGTGCAATCCTGTGTATAAATAGGAAGCAATGGAGGAGCATATGAGACACGAATTTAAAAAGATTGAGCCCAAATGGCAGAAGAAATGGGCGGAGCAGGAAATTTTTAAGGCAGTAGACGGAAGCGAGAAGCCGAAGTTCTACGGCCTGGTAGAGTTCCCGTATCCGAGCGGAGCCGGCATGCATGTCGGACATATTAAAGCATATTCCAGTATCGAGGTCATCGCACGGAAGCGCCGTATGGAGGGATACAATGTACTGTTCCCGATCGGATTTGACGCATTCGGACTTCCGACCGAGAACTATGCGATCAAGACATCCACACATCCGCGTATCATCACGGATAAGAATATCCACCGTTTTTCCGAGCAGTTAAAGAGCGTCGGATTTTCCTTTGACTGGAGCCGCGTGATCGATACGACCGATCCGGACTTCTACAAGTGGACGCAGTGGATTTTCCTGAAAATGTTTGAACATGGTCTGGTATTCCGGGACAAGACACTTGTAAACTACTGCCCGTCCTGTAAGGTCGTTCTTTCCAACGAGGACAGCCAGGGTGGAAAATGCGATATTTGCCACAGCGATGTCGTACAGCGTTCCAAGGACGTATGGTATCTGCGCATCACGCAGTATGCAGACAAGCTGCTCGAAGGACTGAATACGGTCGATTATCCGGCCAACATCAAGCAGCAGCAGATCAACTGGATCGGTAAGTCTACCGGTGCATTTGTAAACTTCCAGGTAGATGGGCTGGATGAGCAGCTGCGCATTTACACGACCAGACCGGATACCCTCTATGGCGTGACCTTCATGGTTATCGCACCGGAGCATCCGCTGATCGATAAGTATAAGGATCAGATTAAGAACTTTGGAGAGATTCAGGCATACCGTGATGTCTGCGCAAAGAAGACTGAGTTCGAGCGTACCCAGCTGGTCAAGGACAAGACCGGTGTGTGCATCGATGGTCTGACCGCAGTCAATCCGGTCAATGGCAAGAAGATCCCGATCTTCATCGCAGACTATGTTATGATGGGCTACGGTACCGGCGCGATCATGGCAGTACCGGCACATGACCAGAGAGACTACGATTTCGCAAAGAAATTTGGTATCGACATCATTCAGGTTATCAAGGGCGGCGACATCGAGAAGGAAGCCTATACCGGCGACGGTGAGATGATCAACTCCGAGTTCCTGAATGGTTATACAAATAAGAAAGATTCCATCAAGCGTATGCTTGAGGAGCTGGAGAAGCGTGGCATCGGTGAGGCAGGCGTTCAGTACAAGATGAAAGACTGGGCGTTCAACCGTCAGAGATACTGGGGTGAGCCGATTCCGATCGTACACTGCCCGACCTGTGGCGATGTAGCAGTTCCGTTTGAGGAGCTTCCGCTTCGTCTTCCGGACGTGGAAGATTTCCAGCCGGGTGAGGACGGACAGTCTCCTCTGGCGAAGATTGATTCCTTCGTAAACTGCAAATGCCCGAAGTGTGGCGGCGCAGCAAAGCGTGAGACGGATACGATGCCGCAGTGGGCAGGATCATCCTGGTACTTCCTGCGCTACATCGATCCGCATAATGATAATGAGCTGGCAGCGATGGACAAGCTGAACTACTGGATGCCGGTTGACTGGTACAATGGTGGTATGGAGCACGTGACCCGTCATATGATCTACTCCAGATTCTGGCATCATTTCCTGTACGACATCGGTGTAGTCAATACACCGGAGCCGTATGCAAAGCGTTCTGCACAGGGTATGATCCTCGGCGCAGACGGCGATAAGATGAGTAAATCCAAGGGTAATGTCGTAGACCCGCTCGACATCGTAAAGGAATACGGCGCAGATACGCTCCGCACCTACGTGCTGTTCATGGGCGATTACGGCGCAGCTGCTCCGTGGAACGACAGCTCTGTAAAGGGCTGTAAGCGTTTCCTTGAGCGTGTGGCAGGTCTGACCGATATCATGACAGACGCTCCGGCAGATCCGGATATGGAAGTAAAATTCCACAAGGCGATCAAGAAGGTGACGGCAGACATCGAGGCGATGAAGTTCAACACCGCGATCGCATGCCTGATGACTCTGATTAACGACATCTACACAGCTGGAACGATCAGCCGCGAGGATCTCGTGATCTTCATCAAGCTGCTCTGCCCGTTTGCTCCGCATCTTTGCGAGGAGATGTGGGAGAGCATCGGCGGAGAAGGCTTCCTGTCTCTCTCTGAGTGGCCGAAGTATGATGAGAACAAGACCGTCGAGTCCAAGATCGAGATCGGTGTCCAGATCAATGGTAAGCTTAAGACTACGATCGTCATCCCGAACGGTTGCACGAAGGAGGAGGCACTCGCGATTGCGAATGCAGACAGCAAGATCGCAGCTCTGACCGAGGGCAAGAATGTCGTAAAGGAAATTTATGTACCGAATAAGATTGTGAATATTGTAGTGAAATAAAAACAGAATTTTACTGAAGCAAAGCCTCCGCAGTGGAATGCGGGGGCTTTGTGCTGTTCAGAAACAGACAGAGAACACGGCCTTTTTGTACTGGTTGTTATTTATCCGGCTTAATGGTAAAATTGGTATATAGAACAATGGGTATCATGTAGAAAAGGAGTCTGATCTATGGGAAGATTTGTAAATCCGGACAACAGTGCGTTTCAGGTCGCGTTAAATTCGAAAATATATGTAGATAAAACAGGGTTGTTGGAATATACAAACAGCGTCCTTGATACGGTGGATGCATATATCTGTAACAGTCGCCCGCGCAGATTTGGAAAATCCTTTACTGCAAATATGCTTGCTGCATATTATAGCCGGGGATGCGAGTCAGGAGCGATGTTTTCCGGACTGAATATTGGAAAAACAGAAGAATTTAAGGATCACCTCAATAAATATGATGTAATCCATATGGACATTCAGTGGTTTCTGTCGAATTGTAAAAAAGTGGATCAGATCGTGGAATTTATTACAAAGTCAGTTTTGAGTGAACTGAGGGAGGCGTACCCGGATGTATTGCTATCAGAAGTAGAAACTCTGCCGGACGGACTTTCCAGAATTAAAAATAGGACCGGGCGGAAATTTATTATCATTATTGACGAGTGGGACGTCCTGATTCGGGATGAGGCAGCAAATAAGCAGGTTCAGGATGCGTATATTAATTTTCTGAGAGGGATGTTTAAGGGAACAGAACCGACAAAATACATCCAGCTGGCCTATCTCACCGGGATTCTTCCTGTGAAGAAGGAAATTTCTCAATCTGCCCTGAATAATTTTAAACTCTATTCGATGGTGAGTGCCGGACCGCTGGCATCCTACATTGGATTTACGGAAGAAGAAGTAAAACAGCTGTGCGAGACATATGATCAGGATTTCGCAGAAGTCAGACGATGGTATGATGGATACCAGCTTGGCAAGTATCATGTTTACAATCCAAACGCAGTGGTCAGCCTGATAACAGAGGGGGAATTTCAGAGCTACTGGTCCGGAACTGCCTCTTATGATGCGATCGTGCCATTGATTAACATGGATTTTGACGGCCTGCGGGCTTCGATTATTGAAATGCTGTCGGGCGCGTCAGTGGAAGTCGATGTATCATCTTTTCAGAACGATATCGTAAATATTGTGAATAAGGACGATGTGCTTACTTATCTGATCCATCTTGGATACCTTGCTTATCTTGGCGGTCTGCGGCAGGCATTTGTACCAAATGAAGAGATCCGGCAGGAGCTGATCCGAGCGACCAGAAGGAGACAATGGAATGAACTGATCGTTTTCTGGCAGGAGTCAGAGCAGTTGCTGAACGATACCTTAGATATGGATGGCGTAGCGGTGGCTGCACAGATGGAAAAAATTCATTCCGAATACGTTCCTGCGATTCAGTATAATAATGAAAACTCGCTTGGCAGTGTGCTGGCACTTGCCTATTTAAGCGCCATGCAGTATTATTTCAAGCCGATTCGGGAATTACCGGCTGGTCGTGGATTTGCAGATTTTGTATTTATCCCAAAACCGGAATATCGGAATGATTATCCGGCGTTGATTGTAGAGCTTAAATGGAACCGGAACGCAAAGACGGCGATGAAACAGATCAAAGAAAAACGATATCCAGATTCACTGCTTGGCTATACGGGGGATATTTTACTGGTAGGAATCAATAATGATAAAAAGACGAAAGAGCACCAGTGCCTGATTGAACAGTATGTAAAAAAGTGAAAAATGGCCTGTCCATATACCAGAGGCTTTGTCGAGGTATGTGGATGGGCCAGTTTAATTTTTTATGCTTCTGTAGAAGCTTGCGGACCCTTTGTCATTCTGGCATGCTCCTCTAGCAGCTCCTCATACAGCTGCAGGAATGTCCAGCCGGCATTACTCTCAGTCAGCATGGCTTTCAGGGCGATCCGGATACCGGAACGGCGCATGCCCTGCAGGAGTGCATCCAGCCGTGCCTCTGAAAAATTACACAGGACAAGCATCTCCTCCTGAAGCTTTTCCAGAGATTCCGGGTCTGCAGTGGACGCTGCGCCTGATTTTTCGAATCCGGCAGCTCCTGCAAGTGCTCCTACCTGCTCCTGTACCTGTTCGGGCGCAATATTCCGGATCCGGATTCCCATACGGATGAGAAGACCTTTGAGCGCTGCGGTTTGCGGCGTTTTTTTCGGAGAAAAATATAAAACTGTTTCTTTCATGATGAATATCCTTTCTGAGATCGAAAATGGGATAGATGAAAACATGAAACTATTATAGCGAAAAGCGGCGGCGGGTGCAAGCGGCGAAAAAAATAGATATAAAAAAGATAGTATATTTAAGGGAAAACATAGATGATCTGGCAAACAAAATAAAAGATTTCGAACAAAAACAGTGACGGAACATTAAAAATATACAAAAAAGCTGATTTTGATGCTTTTAAAACATAAAAAATAGACATAAACTAGTATCAACAGCTGAAAGCTACTGTGAAGTTCGGCCGAAAAACATAATTCTGAGTATGCTTTAGCAGAAAATTATACTAATGGGGTTACAGAGATTTATCTGTATGTAGCAATCGAATAAGAGAGGGATTTTAGTATGAACAGAAACAAAATACGAAGAACGGTATCTGCAATAATGGGAACAGCGATGGCGGCAATGATAGCAACGGGAGGAGTGGTAACTCCGGCATTTGCGGAAGAGGCTACGCAGGTATCCTTAGAAGGAGCAACAGGGACAGTGTATGATCTTGGAGGGTTATCGCTTCCAATTTGTCAGCCAGGAGAGGTAGAGTTGACTTATATGGGAAACGATACGTGGTGTGCAGGTGTAAGCTACAATGATGGATTACCAGTTCAGGAAGAAATTGAAAAAAGAACGGGAGTACATATCAAATGGGATACTTACAGCAGCGATGTAGAAACAGTTCTGCAGACCAGACTTGCTTCTATGGAAGGATTACCGGATATGGTGGAAATACCGCCGTTTGATTCTAATGTAGGCGTAGATACCTATTCCAACAATGGAGTATTAATTCCGCTTAACGATTTAATTGAACAGTATGCGCCAAATATTCAGAAGCTATTTGAAAAGTACCCGGCGCTGAAAGCAATGTGTACATCATCTGATGGAAATATCTATGGGCTTGCAGGATGGTGGGGAGACATCAATGATTATGTACCAGATTACCTTTACATCCGTCAGGACTGGATGGATAATCTCGGTTTGGAAATGCCGAAAACTGTTGATGAGTTGTATAATGTTATGAAGGCATTTAAGGAACAGGATGCAAATGGAAATGGAGATCCGAACGATGAAATTCCGGTTGCTACAAAAAATGGCCTGAAGCAGTTGTATTATTTAATGACTGGTTTTGGATATGACACAAACAGTTTGTGGTATACTGATGCTGACGGTGGAGTGCACTATGCAGCAGTCGAAGACAATTATAAGGAGATGCTTACATTCTTAAATAAGTGCTATTCCGAAGGATTGATTTCAGATGATCTGGATGGAACACAGCTTACGCAGAATATTACAGAGGATAAGGTAGGAATCGTTTGCCATGATCCAGCAGATAATATGGCATCTTCGGATGATCTTGCATTGACAACGAATCCAAATTGTAATTATCAGTTTATGCCGGTGATACAGAAGGATGAGAATGGAACCGCACAAATGACAAAGCGTTCTCTTACCTGGCACTATTATGGAATTACTTCGGCCTGCGAAAATCCGGAAGCAGCGATAAAATGGATTGATTATGTTTATGCAAGCGAAGACGGAAGAATGCTTTACAGCTATGGCGTAGAAGGTTTGTCATATGAAAAGGATGCGGATGGAAATATTTCCTTTACCGATCTTATAACAAATAATGAGACTTATACTTCTGCATTTTCTGCGTTGCGTAGTATTGGGGCATGGCCAACTTACTTTATTGATGATTCCGGTGAAGCATTTATGAAGATTTTTGAAGGTACGAAAGTAGAAACTGCCTGCAAAGACGCATACGGAAACATGAAAGACCCGTTCCCGGAAATGCTTGGTACTGCAGAAGAGTCAGAAGTGTATACGAGCGTATGGCCAGATCTGTCTACTTATTTGGATGAGATGTTTACTTCATTTGTAATAGGCACAGAGTCACTGGATAACTTTGACAGCTATGTAGAGACTGCAAATAGTATGGGAATGCAGGATATTATTAACATTAAGGCTGATCAGTATGCAAGATATCAGGAGATCGTTGCGCAGTAACTGAAGTCGAATGAGAGAATGTTCATCCCCTGCATGAACAGGGGATGAACGAAAAAAGATTTACAGGGGTGGAAGGGATATGACGGCGATAAAAAGCTTGAAGAAAAATATAAAACGGGATTGGATGCTGTTATTAATTATCCTTCCTGGAGTGATTTATTTTGCTGTGTTTTGTTATGGACCAATGTATGGAATTTTGATGGCTTTTAAAGACTATAATATTTCGAAAGGCGTCTGGGGAAGTCCGTGGGTAGGACTAAAACATTTTAAAGAATTGGTACAATCGGTATATTTTGGGCGTTTGGTAAAAAATACATTCTTGCTCAGTATCGAGCAGCTTTTATGGTCCTTTCCCATTCCGATTGCATTTGCCTTACTTTTAAATGAAATAAAAAATAAACATTTTCAGCGGTTTGCACAGACTGCTGCATATCTGCCGCATTTTGTTTCGGTAGTAGTAGTGGTAGGAATTTTGAAAGACTTATTGTCATCGGATGGTGGTGTAATCACACAGGTGCTTTCTGCTTTCGGTGTAGCTCCTAAGAATTATTTCAATCTTCCAGGAGCGTTTCGGCCACTTTATGTAGGCTCTGGAGTATGGCAGGAATTTGGCTGGAACTCGATTATATATGTGGCAGCAATATCAGGGATTGATCAGCAGATGTATGAGTCTGCTGCACTGGATGGCGCAGGAAAATGGCAGAAATTAGTTCATATTACACTGCCCTCTATTGCGCCGACCATTATTCTTCTTCTGATTTTAAATATGGGGAATATGTTAAACATCGGATATGAGAAAGTAATTCTCATGTATAATTCAGCGACTTATTCCACCGCAGATATTTTTTCAACTTATGTATATCGAAAAGGCCTTTTGAATGCGCAGTATAGTTTTGCAGCAGCAGTTGGTCTTGCTAATTCGCTCATTAATATTGTCATTTTGTTGACAGCGAATTTCACTGCCAAGAAGATGACAGATACGAGTATTTTTTAACCGATTTGACGATGGACGTGGAATGGAGAGAGTATCATGCGAAAAAAAACAAAGAAAACCTGTTCAGATGTTTTTATTATAATAGGGATTATTCTGATTATAATTATAACGCTTTATCCGGTTATTTATGTTGTAAGCATGTCGTTTAGCGATCCAACACATGTATTGGCAAGAGATGTTTATCTTCTTCCTAAAGGTTTTTCTTTAAAAGCGTATAAAATGATTTTCAAAAATGATACAGTACTTCGGTCGTTTGGAAATACGCTTTGGTATACGTTTGTTGGAGGATTTATCAGCGTATTATTAACTGCTATGACTGCTTACCCACTTGCACGCAAACAATTTTTCTTGCGGAAACAGCTGTCATTTTTAATGACGCTTACCATGTTTATTAGTGGAGGACTGATTCCGCTTTATATTTTAGTTCAAAAACTGCATTTATATAATACTCGATGGTCTATTATTTTGCCATATATCATTAGTGCGTATAATCTGATCATTACACGTTCCTTTTATGAATCATTGCCAGAGGAAATGGCAGATGCAGTTAAGATTGACGGTGGATCTGAATTTACAATTATGACAAAAGTATTTATGCCGTTGTCAAAGCCTATTATTTCCGTATTAGTCCTGTTTTATGGGGTTGGATATTGGAACAGCTATTTTGCACCGTTGATTTTTCTTTCAAACGAGAAGCTACAACCGATACAGCTGTATTTAAGAGGAATACTAATCACCAGTCAAATGCAGGCATCGGGCATGGGGTTGGATGCAGTATTGATGAACGAGCAGATGAAATATGCAGTAATTGTAGTTGCATGCTTTCCGATTATGATTTTATATCCATTTATACAAAAATATTTTGAGAAAGGTGTGCTCATTGGAGCGGTAAAATAAAAAGGCGTACAGGAAATGGAGGAGGAGAAATGAAATTAAAAGCACCGGAAAATTTGAGCAGTAAGGAACGTATTTGCTTTTATGATTGTGAGGAAAACAAACGATATTATCAATATGGCACTGCAGGTGGATGGAAGAAGTATGCAGGTAATCCGGTGTTTGGTGGAGTGTATGAAACCTGTTTTGACGTGTCGCTGCTTCTGGAGCATGAAGGAAGCAGTGAACAGGTATTTAAAATGTGGTTTTCTTGGAGACCGAAACGTGCAATCGGCTATACAGAAAGTGCAGATGGAATTCACTGGAAGGAGCCGGTCGTTGTCTTGAAGCCGGTAGAAGGATCGGATTGGGAGGCTGATGAAATAAACAGACCTTCTGTGATTTATAAAGACGGAACGTATCAGATGTGGTATTCTGGACAGATGCATCCATATATGGAAGATGGAAGATCCGTCATTGGTTTTGCAGAAAGCGAGGATGGAATTCACTGGAAACGAAAGGAAAGACCGGTGATGGAACCGGGACAGCCATGGGAAAAACAGGCGATTATGTGTCCGCATGTTTTGTTTGATGAAGAGGATAAATATTATAAAATGTGGTATGCAGCTGGCTGTAATCATGAGCCGGATGCAATTGGCTATGCGGAAAGCGAAGATGGAATCCATTGGGAAAAAGAAAAAAATAATCCGGTATTGGCTCCGGATCCATCTTATTTATGGGAGCAACATAAAGTGGTAGCCCCATGCGTGATAAAAGATGATGATTGGTTCTATATGTTTTATGTGGGTCATTTGCATGAAGAACGGGCACAGGTGGGATTAGCACGCTCCAGGGATGGAAAGACAAACTGGGAAAAGCATCCAGAGAATCCACTGATTTGTCCGACAGAAGGTTCATGGGATTCCGTGGCAGTCTATAAACCATTTGTTTTAAAGGTGGGAAAAAGCTGGATGATGTGGTACAATGGAGCTGCATATGAAGAACCGATCTGGGTTTTTGAACAGATTGGGCTGGCTACTTTGGATGAGACTACTTTGTTTTAGATAATGAGAGGGCAGCGCGTTTGCGCTGCTTTTTTCTATCATTATTCATGAAAAAGATGGGGGGATATGGGTGAAAAAAGAGAGGCAGCTTCAGACAAGGATGTTTATTTCCTATATTGTAATTCCAATTGCTATATTACTCATGTTTTCTGTACTGTTTACAGTTGCATATTATTCTATGTCGAAAGTCAGAATTTTGACTTTTGAAGATGATACGGCAGATAATGTAGATAATCAGATGAAAGAGGTGATAGATAATCTGCTGAAATCTGCATCGCAGTATTCTATGACACCGTGGGTAAAACGTTTAAAATATATGCAGAAAATGCCGGAATTAATGAAAGAGAATATTACGGCTTCGGATATTTCTGATTATGCCAGTTCACTTGCGTTGACGGAAATCAATGACAGTATTATAGAGTCGATTTACATTTATTATAGTACCGGAGAGTTTGGAATCACTAGTATAGGAAAGATTAATTGGAAAGGATATACGGATATTTATCAGATAGAAAGCGCAAATCAGGATTTTATGAATGGCGACATTCTGAAACAAAATAATCAGCATGTGCTTTGCCATAATGTAACAATGATAAAAAACGCAAAAAAAATTCAGGGATTTTTTTTGATTCAGACAATACCATTGGAAAATTCCTATTCTGGTGAAGTTAATATATTATTCCATACGAGAATCTTTATAATTATATTGCGAAATTTGCAGATGATGGGATGAAACAGGTATGCCTGACGGATGGTTCAAAAGTGTTATATACAGAAGTGAGGAACAATGGAGAGCCAATATTGGAGAAAGATGCTTATATTGGGACATATGATCATGGAGATCAGAACTTATATTATCAGAAACAGTTAAGGGCATACATATCTGTATATAGCAAGACGGGGATGGATATTGGAATCATACAAATTGTAGATAATCAATTTTTATCACGTGATTTTTGGGCATTTTTTCGATGGATTCTTTTTGTGGATTCGCTGCTTTCCATCTTTATTTTTCTTGTTTCACTTCAGCAAACGAAAAGAAGCTACCAACCAATCGGACATATCGTACAGCTGTTGGATACGCAAGGAGAAACAGCTGCAAATGCGGATGAGTATGAGATGATAGAGCGGGCATTAAGAGATCTGGAGAGTCAGAAAAAGAAGCTGGAAGTCTCTGTATATGAACAAAATCCGATGATTGAACAATATATTTTATATGGCTTGTTAAATGAACAAAGAATGGATGAAAAAGAAGAACGCTATATTAATATGGTTCGGCAATTTGCAAATTTTCGAGTTATGGTGCTGAATGATGGTTCAGATGCAGAACCTTATATAGATGAGATTGACGAACAGCTTGCAATATATCCACAGATACATACCGCGTTTCTGAGAGAGGGTAAATGTTATTTGTGGGTTCTGAATTATGGTGAAGAAAATCTGATTACAGAAATCATGGAATTGCTAACGCAGGTATTTAGTGATCTGAATTGGAAAGAGGCTGTACTTGGGCTAGGGGCAGCACATGAGGATATTCGCGAACTTGCCAAGGCATACCAGGAAGCGAAACAGGCAATAAAATATCATTTCTTTTTTGGGGAAGAACATGTTATTATTTATGACAGAGAGGAGATTTGTCACCGGGGGGAAAAGGAAGTTTACTTTATGGTGACTCAGGAGGAAAAGAGGCAAATGGAGGATGCAGTAGCGAATCTGGATGCAGACAGACTGCTGCAAGTGTGTACGACTGTGCTACGAAGGAACAGTGCGAATCCGTTTATGCAAGATGATGAGTGGAGAACCGGAGCGATTCATTTAAGCGAGTGGGTGTTTGCTTCCTTTAAGGGATATGGGAAATTGCCGGAGCTTACGGAGACGATTGATCCGGTGAAATATAATACGTTTGAAGCTTATATATCCGTATTTGCAAGCCGACTGGAAAATCGCATCGAGTGTAGCCGTAACAGAGAAAATCCGGCCTATGTAGCCAAAAATGATAAAATCAGAAAGTATGTGGAGGAGCATTTGACAGATGCAAATCTGTCTTTGAATGAAACTGCGAGGATCATGCATTATACAGCGACTTATTTCGGAAAATACTTTAAAGAACAGTTTGGCTGTGCATTTCAGGAATATGTAGCAGTAAGACGGATCGAGTGTGCTAAAGAATGTTTAAGCAGGGATCCGCAGGGAAAGAAGAAAAGTATTCAGGAAATTGCGCTTCAATGTGGTTTTACAAATGATGTAACCTTCCGGCGGACGTTTAAAAGGTATACAGGGGTGACACCTTCGCAGTTTTGCAAGGATGAGGAATAAGAAAGAAGAGGAAGAAACCATGAAAATCAAAATCATAAAGAAAAACGACGACTACTCTTTGGAATATGAGGTCGGTGACATATTTGACACGACCGGTATGTGGTATGGAGGCGTGCATATTGCGGGACGCTCCGGGATACCGGTATCACTGGATAAAACGGAGTATGTTGTACTGGAGGATGAGGAGTTGGAGAAGTCCGGTGCAGAAGGAAAAGTCAGTGGAAAAAAGAATATGGAAGTGGATAACGAAGCGGATTCGACGGTGTCCGGTGGAAAAATGACACATGATATCCGCGTCGGGGATGTCGTGCGGCATTTTAAGCGGGAGTGGGTGTCGGAGGAGACATCCGAGTATCTGTACCGGGTCATTGCATTTGCAACTCATACGGAATCCGAAGAAAAGCTTGTTATTTATCAGGCGCTGTATGCGCCGTTTAAGACCTGTGCGCGGCCGTATGAGATGTTCATGAGTGAGGTAGACCATGAAAAATACCCGGAGGTTCGGCAGAAGTACCGGTTTGAGCGGGTGGAGATAGAGGAGCGGTAATCACCGCTCCATCTGTTTGAGCTCCGGCAGTATTGTGAGCAGCATGATAACAAAACACAGGGTTCCGCCGATGACATTGGAAACGGGTTCTGCCATGAATACGCCGTTTGCACCCATACCGAAGGCATATGGGAAAAGATAGGTCAGCGGTACGACAATGATGACCTTACGAAGCAGGGAGAAGAAAATCGCCTGCTTCTTTTTATTTAAGGATTTAAAGAAGGTCTGTCCGATGTACTGTAGCGCCTGGAAAATGAAGGCTGCAAAATAGAGCTTCAGAGCCGGGATCGCGTCGGCGGTCAGGGAGGCATCTGAGCTAAAGATGCTGATCAGCGGAAGCGGGAATAAAGAAATAACGCACCACATGATGGCAGTGTAGGCGAGTGCCAGAATTCCCATGGTGATGCCGGCCTTTCGCACGCGGTCCGGACGACGGGCACCGTAGTTGTAGCTGATGATCGGGGAAGAGCCTTCTGTGATGGCAAAAATCGGAGTGTCGACCATCTGGCGGACACTGGAAATAATTGTCATGACAGATACGTACAGGTCTCCGCCGGTGTCGGCGAGCACATTGTTACAACAGATGGAGACAAGACTGTTTGTCAGCTGCATAATGAAGCTGGCGGTGCCCAGGCTCACGATATTTTTGGCGTAGCGGATGCAGGCTGCAAGCTCGGTACGACGCAGCAGCCGGATCTTAAATTCTGCCCGGAAATGCAGAAAAAAGAGCACGAAGGATGCTGATAGAAACTGCGACAGGATTGTGGCGATGGCGGCTCCGCGGATGCCAAGTCCCATCACAAAAATAAAGACCGGGTCGAGAATCAGATTGGCGACGGCGCCGAGCGCTACAGAGAGCATTCCGGTCGTGGCGTAGCCCTGCGCATTGATGAACGGATTCATGCCCGTGGAAATCATGGACGGAAAGGTGCCAAGCAGATAGATCATCAGGTACGGATAGGCATAGGTGAGTGCGTCTGCGGATGCACCGAACAGAGTCAGGATCGGACAGGCAAAGATGAGTCCGGCCAGCATCAGGACAATAGAGGCCAGCGCGAGCATAGAAAAGGACGTATTTAAAATCCGACCGGCATTTTCGCGGTTACCGCGTCCGCGTTCGATCGAGAAGAGCGGTGCGCCGCCACTTCCAAACAGGTTGCTGAAGGCGGTGATAATCATAATGACCGGGAAGCAGAGACCGACAGCACCAAGGGCTGTTGTTCCGACACCGGGAATACGGGCGATGTAGATGCGGTCCACGATATTATAAAGCAGGCTCAGCACCTGTGCGACCAGCATCGGGATCGCTGCCATAAAAATATTTTGGGTAATGGTTCCATTTTCAAAATCAATTTGTTTCATAGTTATCTCCTGTAGGATTGCTGGTGGCTTTTGACCCTGGCATCTTAGAAAAAGTATAGCACGGTTTGAAAGTTGTGAGAAGTGAGTTTTTGGATGGATTTTACATTGATTTCACCTTTTTTTATAAATAAAAACTTGACATTTAAATAATCTAATATTAGAATATCTAAAGTTAAAATATATATAAGAACAAAGTATGAAAATATCATACAAAAGTATCAGGTGGAAACAAAGTCCTGCCGCAAAGTGGCGGGAAGGAAAGGAGGGGCATTATGCGTCCACTGGATTTTGTATCTTTAAGTAGCAAAATGATGAAAGCCTACGAAGCGGTCTGCCAGCCGGTCTGCAAAAGGTATCAGCTGAATCAGACCTGTCTGGATGTGATTTTATTTCTGGCAAATAATCCGGAGTATAATACTGCGAAGGATTTGTGGGAGATCCGTGGCATCCGAAGCGGAAACGCATCCGTGGCGATCGAGACACTGGTCCGGCGCGGGTACCTGAAGCGGGAGGCGGATGCCCAGGATCGGAGACTGCAGCGCCTGATTCTGACAGAGCGGGCCAATGAGGCCATCGCAATGGGACGGCAGGCACAGCGTGTCTTTGGTGAGCAGATGATGAGCGGCATCACGGAGGAAGAGCTGCAACTGTATTGGAAGATATCGGAGCAGATCCGGGAAAATGTGATCCGGATTGCACAGGGAAGGGAGAAGGAACGATGATAACGGAATTTATAGTTTGCATTCTGGCAGGGCTGGGAGCAGGACTTGGAACCGGCTTTGCCGGGATGAGCGCAGCAGCGGTGATCAGTCCGATGCTGATCACATTTCTTGGGATGGAGCCATATCAGGCGATCGGCATCGCACTTGCGAGTGATGTGCTGGCCAGTGCCATCTCTGCGTATGAATATGGAAAACATAAAAATCTGGATATCCGTAATGGATTAGTCATGATGGGGACGGTACTTGTATTTACATTTATTGCGAGCTATCTGTCCAGTTTCGTATCCGGAAATGCAATGGGTGGTTTCTCTACCGTGATGACGATGCTGCTAGGCATCAAATTTATCGTAAAGCCGGTCATGACGACGAAGGAAACGATGATGGCAGTAGACAAAAAGACCCGCGTGATCCAGTCAATTCTGTGCGGAACCGTGATCGGACTGATCTGTGGGTTTGTCGGGGCAGGCGGCGGCATGATGATGCTGCTCATTCTTACCTCTGTACTCGGTTATGAGCTGAAGACGGCGGTCGGAACGAGTGTGTTTATCATGACGTTTACGGCACTGACCGGAGCTGCGAGCCACTTTTACTTAGGCGGCATGCCGGATGTGAAAATCCTTCTGATGTGCATGCTCAGCACCCTGTTCTTTGCACGGGTCGCAGCGGTCTTCGCAAACAAGGCATCGGCAAAGACTCTGAACCGGGCGCTCGGTATCGTACTGACGGTGCTCGGTGCGGTCATTATTCTGGTGAAGCTTGTGCAGTAGCGGAGCATCAATCAATATCTGATAGAGCCTCCGGCATTCTTAAGTGAAATACAGAGTGATACGATATAAGAAGATCAAAAAAGCTGTCATCTTACGGGAAACCCATAAGATGGCAGCTTTTTAACCAAATCAAGCAAGTCACCTGCTCCAATGCGCAAAGCAATAAGAAGTGGGTTGGACTTAAGATTCTCGGTAAAAGACATCCTTATCAAGCGCCTTGTTTTGGTGTGCGACGATCGTCGTGCAGACGGCATCGCCGGTGATGTTTACGGCGGTTCTGGTCATATCAAGGATACGGTCGATACCCATGATCAGCCCGATCGCCTCGACCGGAAGACCGACAGAGTTGAATACCATTGTCAAGGTGACAAGTCCGACGCTCGGGACGCCTGCTGTTCCGATAGAGGCGAGAGTTGCGGTGCCGATGACGATCAGGTAGTCGGTCAGGGTCAGTGGAATATTGAATGCCTGTGCGGCAAATACGACTGCCACGCCCTGCATGATGGAGGTTCCGTCCATATTGATGGTTGCACCAAGTGGGATCGTGAAGGACGATATTTTCTTGGAAACACCGACCTTTTTATTTAATGTATCGATCGACAGCGGAATCGTCGCATTGGATGTTGCAGTCGAGAAGGCAAAGGCCATAACCGGGAAGAACTTTTTGATAAATTTGAGCGGATTTAAGCCGGTGAAAATTTTCAGCAGGATCTGATATACACCAAAGCACTGCACGGCGAGTGCAATCAGGACTGCGATCATGTACTTTGCAAGCGGAAGGAATGCGGAAAATCCGATGGTTGCAAAGGTGCGGGAGATCAGACAGAAGACACCGATCGGGGCAAGGCTCATGACCATCATCGTCATTTCCATCATGATATCATTGAATTGGCTGAAAAAATTTGCGACGGTTTCCGCGCGCTCGCCGAGCTTGGCCAGAATGACACCGATGATCAGTGCAAAGACGATGACCTGCAGCATTTCGCCATTGGCGAGGGCCTTAAATGGGTTGTCCGGAAGGATGTTGAGCAGGGTCTCTGAAAAAGAGGTTGCCTGCATGGTCTCAACGGTCGAGCCGTTCGTCTGGATCTTGCTCATGTCAAGCCCGATGCCCGGATTGATGATGTTGCCGATGGTGATTGCCACAGTAACGGCGAGGGCAGTCGTGACAAGGTAAAAAAGCAGCGTCCGAACACCGACGGTGCCGAGCTTTTTCGTGTCCCCGATTGCCATACTTCCGCACACAAGGGAGCAGAGTACAAGCGGTACGACAAGCATTTTCATCAGACGGATGAAGCCCTGTCCGATGACATAGAGAATGCCGTCGATGAGGATATCATTTTTAAAGGAGCTATCCGGAACCAGGTAGCAGAGTGCGGCTCCGAAGAGAACACCGAGGATCAATGCAAGAAAGATGATCGTCGTCAGTCCGAGCTTCTGTTTCTTTTTCGTGGTTGTTTTGGTCATATTCAATCTCCTGTAATTTAACCGAATCAAGCAAGTCCCCTGCTTCAATTGCGCAAAGCAATAAGCAGTTGGTAGGGACTTGCTTGTATCAGGAGTGGTACAAGCCACCCCTGATAAGCTGCGAAGCAGCTATTCGGTTATGACATATCATAAGGAGGGCCCGCTTGCGGGAAGATTCCTTATGATCCTGCAAGTAGCGAAGCGGATTGCGAATATCCGGTTGACCCGAATCAAGCAAGTAGCGAAGCTAGGCCCTGTCAGCAGAGCTGCAGGGATAGATTGCGAATATCCGCTTGACTTATGAACGAGTGGCAAAATGGATGACAAACATCCGTCAGAGATCATACACTATGCAAGATGCGAGGCATCACCGGTAAGATATTCCTTCAGAGAATCTTGCCAGGACGGCATATCATAGACGTCAATGATCCGGAGGATGAAGTTGTCGAGGACAGAATAGTCCGGTCGTGTTTCTGAGACATCCAGAGAAGAGGACGGAACAGTGGTCAGTTCTGCCGTTTTACCTGAGAGACGCAGGATCTCTTTCGCAAAATCGAGGCGGCTGCACATGCCCTTGCAGGTCGCATGGTAGGTGCCATATTCGTTTGTCCGGATGAGATAAAGAATGATCCGTGCCAGATCCTGCGCGCTGGTCGGAGAGCCGGTCTGCTCAGCCGCAACGGTAATCGGTCGGTTCTGGTCTGCAGCTTCGAGTACGCGGTTTACAAAGTTGTTGCCCTGGCCGTATACCCAGTTGCTCCGGATGATGAAATGCTTCTGGGTAAATTCTTTTACATAGTGTTCGCCGGCAAGCTTGGAACGTCCGTAAACGGTGCGCGGATTAGTGAGATCAAATTCCGTGTACGGCTGCTGGCGCTGACCATCGAAAACATCGTCAGTCGAGAGCTGTACAAATTTTGCACCGACTTTATTTGCGACAATGCTCAGATTCCGTGCGCCGAGCGCATTGACGCGAAAGGCAAGCTCCGGCTCCTGCTCGCACAGGGCAGTATCCGTAATCGCAGCGCAATTAATGATGATGTTCGGACGGTTGATCTCGCCAAAACGCAGCACCTCATCGGTCTGTGTGATGTCGAGTTCATTTTTATCTGTATTAAAGACTTCCATTTCCATCGGATCCAGTACCCGGTTGATCGCAGTGCCGATCTGCCCGGCGGATCCGGCAATCCATACCTTTAGCATAATAGCCCTCCTTCATTTCATAAGAAAGGTGCTGATTCCAAAACCAGCACCCATACATGTATTTATTTTAGCAAGAATGAGGTGGAGCTGTCAAGAATCAGACCGGAAAATAATTGTTCCTTTTTTCTGACAAATGAAACAATGACAGAAAACGATTTCATGCGGGTTTTGGAATAGAAAATAATAAATAATATCGTAGAAAAAGACAAATAATAATTAAATTGGCTAATGACAGATTTGTGTAAAAGTGCTAGAGTTATA
>JAQXGF010000085.1 GCA_029006155.1 Lachnospiraceae bacterium | reverse complement strand
GTTCATTATCGAGACTGCTCCGATCGAGACAGAGGACGAATGATGTAGTGAAGCTAGGCCCTGTCAGCAGAGCTGCAGGGATGGATTGCGAATGTCCGCTTTAATGGCAATACGCAAAAATAAAAAGAATGAAATAAAATAAAATGAATATCCCTTTATCAGATTCTGTACGAAAACGGATTATTTGATAGAGGGATATTTTTATATATTTTAACTGAATCGGAAAACAATTTTTGTGTAATCTGCTAGACGCGGCGGGCAGGATTTACTTGCGCCACCTCGGTATCTATGTTACTATTAAGGTATTGCCAGTAAAAAACAGAGGCTGTGCAAAAATAATCGGATGAATACCGGGGTAAAGTTATGAGCAGTAGCATGCAGGCACTATTTTTTGACATCGACGATACCTTATACAATCAGCTGGAACCATATGAGCAGGCTTTTGAAGCTGTATTTGGAGGGGAGATCAGACTGGATATTTCCGATCTGTTTCGCAGAAGCCGCAAACACAGTGACATTTCTTATCAGCTGCTGCTGGAGGGGAAGATCAGCTCCGAGAGGATGTTCATTTACCGCATTCAAAAGGCACTGGAAGAGCTTGGTTTTCATGCTGACGATGCGTCCTGCCTGGAGTTTCAGCGCAGGTATGAGGAATACCAGGGGCATATTCATGTATCGGAAGCAATGAAGCGGCTGCTGGATCGCTGCCTGCAGACGGGAATTTACCTTGGGGTGATTACGAATGGCGCACATGATCATCAGATGGATAAGGTGCGGACGATGCAGCTTGTACAATGGATTCCGGAGGCACACATTCTCATCTCTGAGGATTGCGTAGCTGCGAAGCCGGATGCACGGATCTTTCGGCAGGCAGAGGAGATCGCAGGAGCTTCGGCCAAGGCGTGCTGCTATGTGGGGGATTCCTGGAAAAATGATATCGTTGGAGCAAAGCAGGCAGGATGGAGCGCCATCTGGCTGAACCGGCACGCACTTCCATTGCCGCTGGATGTCACAGCAGACGCGGTGGTTTCTGACGACGAGCAGCTGTATGACTACATTAGCCGTAAGCTTTGAATGTTGAACGGCTTTTTGACCTTTTGACCTTTTGACCCTGGCATCATCATTATATTAAGGTTTTATTAAAGAACTGTTCATAAAAATAAGTTATCCTTATAAATAAAAACGAAAAGGAAGATTTATAGTTTGACAAAGAATAAACTTCAGAGCCTTCGGATCCGGATTGGTAAAATCGTACCGGAGTATGCATGGCTTCCATTAATTTTTGAGCTGACCTTAAATATGCTTGTCTATTCCGGAAGCAGGATTTTTACAGCACATTGGCGGCATTACAATATCGAGTCGGCACTGGATCGGAGCATTCCGCTCGTGCCATGGACGATTATCATTTATTTTGGATGCTATCTTTTTTGGGTGGTCAATTATGTGCTCTGTGTTCGCCTGGATCGGAGAAGTGCATGGCAGTTTTTGAGCGCAGACTTTCTAGCGAAGCTGGTTTGTCTGGCCTGCTTTTTAATACTGCCTACGACAAATACTAGACCGGAAATCACCGGAAGCTCTATATGGGATGTTGTAATGCGCTTTTTATATCAGGTTGATGCTGCGGACAATCTTTTTCCATCGATTCATTGTCTGACGAGCTGGTTTTGTTACATTGGAATTCGTGGACGCCGTGAGGTGCCGAAATGGTATCGCGTATTTTCCTGCCTGTTTGCACTGGCTGTGTTCATATCGACACTGACGACGAAGCAGCATGTGGTCATTGATGTGATCGCAGGCGCGGCACTTGCGGAGGTGGCATACCGGGTAGCCAGGTGCACTGGATTTGATTCGTATTATGGAAGAATAGCGGGGAAAGTGAATCGCAGAATATTTAAAGGACAACTGTTATAGGTATGAATGCTTTTGTGATGACACAGCAGGTCGGCTGTTCTGACGCCTGCGGGAGCGAAAGGTTCCCGCTGACAGTCACGAGGCGATTGCGTTCATGAGCAAGCAGCGAAAGGAGAGGAAGTAGTGCAGGAGGGAAAAGAGAATCGGAAAAGCCGAAAAAAAATCATTCTGAATACACTGCTTTTCTTTGTAGTCTTTGGTCTGACCCTGTATGGCGTTTTTTACGGAGAAGATATCGGAGATATAAATGAAGCAATCCATCAATCAAGGATTCAGTGGCTGTTCCCGGCGATTATCTGTGTGCTTGTCTTTATCTGGGGCGAGTCGATCATCATATGGTATATGATGCGTTCCTGCGGAATTCACTTAAAGGAGCGTCTCTGTTTTCTGGTTTCCTCTGTCGGCTTCTTTTTCAGCTGTGTGACGCCGTCTGCGTCCGGTGGACAGCCGATGCAAATCTACTTTATGAAAAAAGAGAAGATACCAATACCGGTATCTACAGTCATTCTCATGATTGTGACGATTATTTACAAGCTTGTGCTGGTAGTGATCGGGCTTGGAATCGTCCTGTTTGCAAGAGGGTTCCTGAATACCTATTTGGGAGATATTTTGTTTATCTTTTATCTTGGACTTGGCCTGAACATTTTCTGCGTGACGTTTATGATGATTCTTGTGTTTCACCCGTTTCTTGCAAAACGGATTATGACACTGGGACATACCATTCTGGAAAAGCTGCATCTGCTGCGGAAAAAAGAAGGTCGGCTGGCAAAGCTGGAAGCATCCATGGATATGTATAATGACACGGCAGCTTACATCCGGCAGCATCCGATGCTGATGCTGAATGTATTTCTGATTACCTTCGGTCAGCGGATCGCGCTGTTCACAGTCACATATTTTGTGTATCGTGCTTTTTCTCTGACCGGCACGCCAATGATTACGCTGATTACACTGCAGGCGGTGATCGCTGTATCCGTCGACATGCTTCCGCTTCCGGGTGGCATGGGAATCAGCGAGACCCTGTTTCTGATTATTTTTGCGCCGGTTTTCGGAGAATTGCTGCTTCCAGGAATGGTGCTGAGCAGGGGACTGGGATACTACAGTGAGTTGCTGATTTCAGCGCTGTTTACGCTGGTGGCGGTGGTCGTGTTTGGACATCGGGAGCGGGCGGCGCGGGCGCATGCGGCAGCGCCAAATCTGTCTGAGGATGAAGAAATCTGCAAGAAGGTCGGCTAAACATAACGTCAGAGCAAATATAACAGAGCTGCATTATCAAAAGCAAATATTCTGTAGCAAAAATGATCTACAGAAGAATGCGCCGGTAAGACGGCGAAGGAGAAACACAAAGCGTTTGCATGAAGGCGACGAAGACCGGATGCAGACAGAAAAAAGGGGAGAGAAGAATATGTTGGGATTTTACGATTACACAGTGATATTGACATATCTGAGCCTTGCGGCTTCGATTACAGGTATGTTCTTTGCGTTTTCCGGGCATCTGCATCTGGCGATCACATGCCTGGCACTGTCCGGATTGCTGGATACCTTTGACGGGAAGGTGGCCAGAACAAAAAAAGATCGGACGGAAGATCAAAAGCGTTTCGGGATTCAGATTGATTCCCTGTGTGATGTGATCTGTT
>JAQXGF010000084.1 GCA_029006155.1 Lachnospiraceae bacterium | reverse complement strand
TCGGTGCATGTGGAGACGGTAGTTTTAATACAACGGAAAGATACCTAGAAATCCTTGAATTTACGCACTTTGTGGACTTTAGTACCTTTGAAAGAAAAGGGAAATATCACAGAGAAAAGAAGATCATCAACCAGATTTCGGTTACAGTAGCACTTGACCTCGGTGTGTGGAACACGTTAAATCCTGAATGTAAGGTGAAAAAAGAACTGTCAGAAGAGAGCTGACAGAAGTACAATGAACGCAGGTTCAAAGTAGAGAGAATGATAGGGATACTTTAAATGGGTATCCCTATTTTTCTATATAGGGCACCCAATGGGTGCTTATTTTAACAAAAACAATCAGGAGGAAAAGGACTATGGCAAGTACAGCGACAGGTGCAAACAGCGACGATGCTCGCACAATCAGATTTAAAAGCAGGGAACACGAAGAATTTTTCTGGGAATACCTGCCAAGATGCAGATGGATGGACACCTACCATCAGGCATTGATTTATTGTCTTGGGATTAGCGATGATACATGAAAACACGTTGACAGGATTTATGATTTTGAAAGTGGCTGCGTAAAGCCGGAATGTTTGCAGGAAGGATGGCAGACCAGTGGAAGCTTACGGATTGTCCGTATGGCGTTTAACCTTTATTGTAACGGAAGTCCAAGCGTTTCTATGATGAATACAGAGGAAGAGCGCTTGAACGAATGTGAACGGTACACCACGGAGGAGCTGTTTTGCTGCAGCTACGCAAAATACTTTTGGGAGGCAATAAAGCTTCGTTATCCGGAGTATTGCCTTTTGTGATTGGAGGTGTGAAATGCTGAAAATCAGATTACAGGGAACGCAGAAAGATTTGAAATGGTTTCTGAAAGTCTTGGAACAAAGTGAGAAGTTTACCGTTCTGAGCCAGTCAGAAATATATAACAACAAAGGGACAACAAAATATTATCGTGTATACGCAGATATAGAAAAAGCAGGACAGTAGGAGGAGAACATATGTGCAGAGTAATCGCAATCGCAAATCAGAAGGGCGGAGTCGCTAAGACGACTACGACAATCAGCCTCGGAGTAGGGCTTGCGCAGGCCGGTAAGCGTGTGCTTTTAATAGACGCAGATCCGCAGGGGCATTTAACAATGGGCCTTGGTTTTTCGAAGAATCTCAGAGTGACATTAAAAAGTATGATGGAAAACATCATAATGGGAATCGAGAGTGATCCTTGGGAGGCAATTTTGCATCATGCAGAAGGGGTAGACGTGATCCCATCAAATAAATTGCTGGCGGGCATGGATATGTCATTACTTACGATAGAGGATCGGGAAAAGGTATTAAAGGAATATCTGGTACTTTTGGAAGCAGATTATGACTACATATTGATTGACTGCATGCCATCCCTGGGGATGTTGACGATCAATGCGTTGAGTGCGGCGGACAGTGTTCTGATACCGGTGCAGCCACAGTTTTTTGCAGCGGATGGATTGGTAGAGCTGTTAAAAGTCATAAGCGGGATTCGCAAACGGTTTAATCCGGATCTGAAAATAGAAGGAATCCTGTTTACGATGGACAGCTGCCGGTATAACAATGCGAAAAGAAATAAACAGGCGATCCGGGATGCTTACGGAAATGATATTAAGATTTTTGACCAGAGCATTCCGCGAACAGAAGCAATCGCCGAGGCCACATCAGAAGGAATCAGTATCTATGCTTATGATAAAAGAGGAAAAGGCGCTTCCAGCTACAGCGCAATCGTAGAGGAGGTGCTGAAAAATGCGTAAACCAAAGAAGGAAATCCAGCTGACCAGCTATGATGATCTGTTGGGAATTTCAGATATGGCTTCTGATAACAACGACTCGGATCAGATCATTGAGGTGGCGCTTGAGGAGCTGTATGCATTCCGGAATCATCCGTATCAGGTGCTGGATGATGAAAAGATGGAAGAAACAGTAGAAAGCATAAAAACCTATGGTGTCTTGAATCCGGGGCTGGTACGGCCCCGCCCCGAAGGGGGATATGAGCTGATATCCGGACATCGGCGGAAGCGTGCATGTGAGCTTGCCGGAAAGTCAACGATGCCAGTGCTGGTACGGAATTACACAGATGATGAGGCTGTCATTGTGATGGTGGATTCGAACATTCAGCGTGAGCATTTAAGATACAGTGAAAAAGCGTGGGCGTATAAAATGAAGATGGATGCCATCCGGCATCAGGGAACAAAAACGGGTGAGAGCGAGAGCGCAGATGAAGTCGGAAAAAGGGCCGGAGATTCGGGAAGGACAGTACAGCGCTATATCCGCCTGACCAGTTTGATCCCGTTTCTGCTGCAGGCGGTCGATGACGGAAAGATTAGTTTTGTGAATGGAGTTGCGTTGTCATATTTATCGCGGGAAGAGCAAAGTTGGGTACAGCATTGCATACAGGAGAAGAAGCAGAGTGTTACCAGTGCAATGATTAAGGAACTGAGACGGTACAGTGCAGAAGGGAATCTGACCGAGCTGGCGGTACAGTTGATTTTAGGAAGTACCAAACCGAAGGTGGCGAAACTTATGTTGCCAGAGCAAAAAATCCGCCAATATTTTCCACCAGAATATAGAAGTGAGCAAATAGAAGAAGTGATTTTGGAGTTGCTTGAGAACTGGAAGAATAGCAGAAAAACGGAGCGCGTATGAAAGATAAGGGTGAGACACAAAAGAAAGTATTTGGTTATTTCCGTGCTTATGAATCCGAGCAATTTTCCTTTTACCGTATTCCAAAGGTTTTATTTACCGATGCGTATTTTAAGGAATTGTCTACGGAGGCGAAGGTGCTTTATGGGCTGATGCTTGACCGGATGGCACTGTCAGAACGGAATCAATGGTTTGATGAAACGGGGAGAGTCTATATTATCTTTACCGTGGAAGAAGTCATGAGTTGTATGAATTGTGGACGTGATAAAAGTGTAAAGATTCTGGCAGAGCTTGATGCGCGGAAGGGGATTGGATTGATCGAACGGGTCAGGCGCGGTTTAGGACAGCCAGACATTATCTATGTGAAGAATTTTATCCGGACAGAAGCAGCCGAAGAAACGCAGAGTTTTTTGAAGTCGGGAAAACCGACTTCTGGAGTTCGGAAAAGCCGACTTGCTGAAGTCGGAAAAGCCGATTTTAAGAGTTCGGAAAAATCGATTTCCAGAGTTCGGAAAAGTCGACTTCTTGAAGTCGGAAAAACCGATTTCTTGAAGTCGGAAAAACCGACTTCTGGAGTTCGGAAAAGTCGACTTCTTGAAGTCGGAAAAGCCGACTTATCAAGTTCGGAAAAACCGACTTCTGGAGTTCGGAAAAATAGACTTCTTGAAGTCGGAAAAACCGACCCTAATAATACTGATAAGAGTGAAACTGAGAGTAATAAGACTGACAGGAGTGAGATCAATTCGATCTATCCATCTGATAGAAAGCAATCAAAAAGATCGGATGATCTAATTGATGTAGAACAACCGATAGATTCAGAACAGATAGATAAGAAAGATCAGATGCAGCAGTTTGAATTTTATACAGAGCTTATAAAGCAGAATATCTCTTACGACATTCTTCGGCATGATTGCAAGATAGGAGAAGAGCAACTGTTGGATGAGATCGTGGCAATCGTTGCGGAGTTTTTGAGTATGCAAAGGGAGACTGTACTCGTTGGTGGTGTGAAATATCCGTACCAGTACGTCAGGAATCGCTTTTTGCTTCTCGATGATGCGCATATCCGGTATGTGCTCGAATGCTTCCAGAAAAATACGACTGAGGTACGGAACATCAAGGCGTATCTGTTAAGCAGCATGCTCAATGCAACCAATACGATTGATCTGTATTATCAGGCAAAGGCACAACATGATTTGCGTGCAGACGGGATGACATGAGTACTTCCCGACATCGTGTCGGGAAGTGAGAAAGGAGAGGCTATGTATCAGGAACCGGTCACGAAAATAGAGGAAGCAGGAAGAGTCCATTTCAGGGCAGGAAGAGATACCGAGCGGATGACGGTTCCTGAAATGACAGAATATCTGACAGATATGAAAATGCAGGAAGAGAGTCTGCGAAAACGAAGACAGGAGGTGGAGGGCGAGATCGTGACAGTGGATGAATATATCCGGCTGAATGCCTACGGCAGCCATTCCGGTGAAGGTATGGGGCGAAGCAGCTTCCGGGATTCGGACACCTTATACCGCATATGGGAAAATATCGAGCGGGAATATGAGGAACGCCTTACCGTATTGTCTGAGGAAGCGCTGCGGATCGCAAAAGAAGAGCAGAAGCTTGGCTCTGTGCGTAGCTGCATGCGGTTCCTACCGGCAGGGCAGGAAGAAATTTTGCGGATGCTGTATGTCGAAGGGATGATGCAGAAGGAATATGCCCTGTCACATGGCATCAGCCGGTCTACGGTTTTGCGGAATGCGTCACGGGCGATGAACAATCTGGTATATATTTATAACACCTATGTGATGCAGCAACACAGCAAGTGGAAAAATGAGGTGCTGGATGAGGAAGGGTAAATGGCTGATTTTTATTTCTGTAGCATTGCTTCTGACGGGGATAAAGACAGGATGGGATGTCTATGAGGGATATAAAAAAGGACAGGAAGAATATCTGGATGTTCGGCAGAGATATCTCCTGACAGAAGGGGAGTCCGAATCCGATGCCGGGCAGGAAAGCAGGGAAAACGGGGGAGATACAGAATCGCAGGAACGGTGGCCGGAAGATGCTCCGAAGCAGATAGTTGTGGACTGGGAAGAGCTGAAAAAGGAGAATGAAGACATTGTGGCGTGGCTGTATTTACCGGCAGTGGATTTGTCTTACCCGGTGGTGCAATCAGATGATAACGAATATTATCTGCACCGGTCTGTGCGAAGGGAAGAGCTGTTCGCGGGAAGCATCTTTATGGACTACTACAATTCGCCCGATCTGAAAAACTATAATACGATTCTGTATGGCCACAACATGCGCGACGGAAGCATGTTCGCAAAACTGAAAGAATATAAAAATCCGGAAACGATTGCCCAGTGTCCTTATTTCTGGATCAGTACGCCAATGCAGGATTGCCTGTATCGGATATTCAGTATCCATACGGCGGGGACGCAGAGCAGCACTTATACCGTCCGATTTCCGGATGCAACGTCATACCGGGAATGGCTGGAAAAAATGGACGCGGCATCGGAAGTGGAGACTGGCGCAGAGCTGAACGAATCAGAAACGGTGGTGACCTTATCGACCTGTACCGGAGATAGCGCACTCCGGCAGGTGGTACAGGGAATCCGAATCGCAGAAAATCAAAATAAAAGAAAGTAAATTTTCAGCTTAGGTTCCAATCAGCAACGGGTGAAACAGGATCGTTGGCGACCGATGGAAAGGGCAAATGAGACGAGTCAAAAGGAAGGGAAAGAGTGGATGGAGCGATCAGAAAAGGAATCAAAAAAGATCACGATCAAATTATCAATGGAAGAAGAGACAGATCAGATTGTCGATAGTTGTATTTTGAATCGCGACAGGCAGAAGTATAAGACGATCAAAGATTATATTTGTGCGGCAGTACGTTCCTTTGCCGGAAAAGAGCAGGTTCAGGAAGTGGTACTGTCAGAGCAGGCGGAGGATCGATTGTGCGAAAAGCTTGCCGTGAGGTTAGCGGCAGACGGGTATCGCTATAAAACAGAGCGGCCCGGTTTATAGGCTGAACGCCTTATTGCCGATAAAATGCAAGGGAGGAACTTTATGGAAGGACAAAGAAAAATCAGAAAGTGGATTGTGATGTTTGCAGCATGTTTCCTGATTCTGATAACCGGATCAGAGAAGAAGGTGTGTGCAGAGCCAATAGATACGTTTTCAATGAATCTTATGGTAACGGAATATTATGACCGGGCAAATCAGGTATTGGACTACGTGAATGAAGAGCGGAAACGGCTTGGTGCGCAGCCACTTATGCTGGATGCGGATCTGCAGGAAGCAGCCATGCAGCGTGCAGCAGAGCAGTATGTCTTATACGGACATACCAGACCGGATGGCAGACCATCAATTACGGTAGATTCAACTGGTAAAATGGTCGGAGAAAATGCGCAGATGGGTGGTCAGCTGCTCTCTGCTTATGAAATATACAGTAGCTGGAAAAATTCTCCGGGCCATTACCGGGCGATGGTCAATCCGAGTGTAAAGGCTGTAGGCATTGGCGTTTGTACACAGGGGGATTGCGGCTATGCGGCGGTTATGACGTTTGGATATAATCAGCAGATAAACGCGGGGATCCGGACTGGAACGTGTGCAAAAGACAGAGTCATATCCGGACTGCATGTGGAAAACTGTTCTTTTGGGGGCAGCAGTACAGTGGGCGGAGCGTATCAGTTTCCCTACCAGACAAACGTTCCGCTGTACCTGATTTATAGGGAAAAGACAACAGGCGTGCGGGGAAAGCAGCTGGATGCGTTTTCGATCCGCAGTCTGACACCGGAGATCGCAGAGGTGACAGATGGGATGATCTGTGCGAAAGCATCCGGGAAGGTGGTTCTGCAGGTATGCTTAAAGCAGGAGCCATCTATCATATGGCCTGTTTCATTTTCGATTCAGACTAAGATACCGGAAAGACAACCGGAATCAGAGCAATTGTCCAAGGCGGCATCAGATCAGGCCCCGGCTAAAACAGAAAAAACGGTGGTTATGAAACAGAAGCTCCCCAAGATAGCGATCGCATCTTTGCGGAGCAAAAAGAAAGGCCAGTTGGTCATTCGCTGGAAGAAAAAGCAGGGCATAGGCGGATATGAGGTACAGTATGGCACACGGAAAACATTCAAACAGGCCAAGAGAAAGAAAATTTCCGGGAAAGGTAAGACAGGAATCACGCTAAAGAAGCTGAAGCGGAAGAGCACCTATTATGTACGGATGAGATCGTGGAAAAAGGTGCAGGGGCGTTGCATATATGGGGAATGGTCAAAATTGCAAAAGGTGAAAATAAAGTAGAAATTGTCTTTTGGTTTAGGGGCAGGTATACTATACTGTGAGTATAAAGGGCTTACTGGAAAGTAAGAATTTTTTCGAAAAGATCAAAAGTGCTTAAAGAATGGAAGGGTATTGGGATGGAAAAATATAATATTTATTGTGATGAAACTTGTCACTTGGAACATGACAATGAAAGAGTAATGGTTATCGGTGGTATAAAATGTCCGAAATCAAGCCGTAAAGCGATAATTGACTGTATTTATCGCGTAAAGGAAAATTTTAGCATTCCTAAAATGGCAGAGATTAAGTGGAATAAAGTTTCTACTTGCAATTTGGATTATTTTAAAAAATTAGTGGATTTATTTTTTGATACACAGGATTTACAATTCCGAGCAGTTGTTGTGGATAAGAGTAAATTAGATCATGAAAGATTTGGGCAAACGCATAATGAGTTTTACTACAAAATGTATTATTACTGCTTAATTCGTTTGGTTGATACACAAGCTGAAAATTATATATACATGGACAAAAAGGATACCAAGGGTACGAATAAAATCATGAAGTTAAAGGAAATTATCAGTCGAAAAAATCATGATTTTGATCAAAGCAAAATTGCCAGAATGCAGTGTGTAAATTCGGAAGAATTACCTATTTTACAGTTGGCTGATTTATTAATTGGTGCAGTGGGGTATCATAATAGAATAATTAGTAATCCAAGTAAAGCGAAACTTGAACTTGTTCAGCACATTCAGTACAGAAGCAGCTATTCGCTGGAAAAATCTACATATCCATCCGAACAGAAATTTAATTTATTCTTTATTAATTTGGACGGGGAGGAAAGGTAAAATGATATGTACAAAAGATACCTCAAAAGTATGTCTTCCGGATATGATAGAATGTGAGAACTTGGCTGAATGGAATAACTATTTGAATAAACTATACGTGGAAGTATTTAAACCACAATTTATAGAAACAGTACCGACTTTTAAGGGATGGGATGTGATTAGTAGACGTGAGCCGATGGATGGAAATTGGGAACATGGCTTCACGCATATGACCCATGTGGATTTACTACATAATTCGGATGATCCTAATGACCGCATTCCAGATTTACGAAGGAGTGAACGGTTAAACTGGGTTAGAAGAATCATAGAGAACTATGAATGTTCTGTAGAATATAATTGTGGAAAGATACTGTATTGGGAAGAGATGTATAGAGGACGGGTTCGATGTAATTTGTTATTTAAAGAGGAAAGGTTTCTTGTTGTGTTAGAGCAGAGAAGGGATATTTATTTCTTAATTACAAGTTTCTATATTGAGCGGGATTGGGAATTGAATAAAAGAATTAAGAAATTTGAAATCTATGAAAAACAGAAAACGCCATTGGTTTAGATACCAACGACGTCCCAGCACATCCTTCTACAACTTGGTAGATGATTGACTTAATTATATCATGTATAATTAGAATGTCAAGAGGGGCATGATATAGAAATGAAAATTAACAACAGAAGGTGAAGCGTTTATATGGTGTGACGCACAATGCATCACGATGACGCATCAGGCTGCACGGGCGATGTGTTATACTTAAAATAGTTGAACAGACGAAAACAGGCGAAAACAGAAGGAGGCTTAACGGCCTTCTTTTTGTTTGCGCAAAAAAGGGAGTGAGACTATGGAGAGGAAACACAGAGGTGTCCGTGCGCCGCCGAGAAAGAACGGCAGCAGTGATCTGGGATGAAAAAGAAATGGAAAGGAATACAGGTATGAAGAGGAAAAGCCAGAGATGGATGTCCGTGGCCCTTGCAGCGCTGACGGCAGCATCCTTAGTGCTTCCGGCCTATGCGGTTGAGCAGGAGTCGATGAGTGAAGCGGACATGCCAAAGAGCAGTACATTGCCGGAAGCGTTGACCGAGCCGGAACAACGGTATCATTTTACCCTGCCTTATTACGAGGAATGCACGTATGAGTATGAGACTGACAAGTTGGAACAGGCAGATGTGCAGGAAGAAAAACAGAAGGAAAAAAGTGACATTACGCTGTCCTATGCAGCCGGTGAGGTTGTCCGACTCTGTGTGCAGTCTTCGGACGGATATGAGCTGAATCAGCTGCAGTTGCTGGATGTAAAGCAGGATGAGGTGGCGTATACATGGGAAAAGGATGGCAGCATTAAGACGGTCATGCCGGAGTCAGATGTGTGGCTGAAAGCATCGTTCATTGCGCAGCCAGAAGAAAATCAGCCATCGGTGCAGCCAATCGAGACAGAAAATCGCATACAGCAAGAAGCATCGGCAGCACAGACAGAACAGACCGAAAATAAAGCAGAGCAAATGGAGTCAAAGCCGGAGACACAGACGGAATATGTGCAGCAGCCGGAAACGGATGTTGACGGTTTGCCGAAGCAGGGAAGTATCGTTACCGGGACGACCGTTATCATTCCGTTTGACACATGGGAGTTTGACAAATATAAGGACTTCCGGGGCGTTGGCTATGAGGGTGAACGGTATGTCATCCAGTATATTTCAGATGACATTGTTTATGATATGGTCGGAACCTATAACTGTATTTATAAGGTAACGGATCAGGAGAGCGGGAAGGACTGGTATGTGCTGCGCCCGGTTGCCGTTGCAGAAAAGGCGGAGGAAGGGACTGAGATTGAGACGGAATCCGAGTTGCCAGCAGCAGTAGAAACCGAAAGTGAGGCTGAATCCGAATCTGAGCCATCATCACCCGTAGAGACAGAGCCAGAATCTGAGACACCAGCAACTGCAGAGACGGAGCCGGAATCCGAGCCATCAGCGCCTGCAGAGACTGAACTGGAATCCGAGCCATCCACAGCCGAAGAGCCGGAAACCGAGACCGAGCTTCCGTCCGACGAGACCGAGCTGTCCGAGGATGGCATCGCCCTGTTTTCGGAGGAAGCACCGGACAAGTTCAAGCTGATTGTCAACAGTACAATCTATTTTGCACCGGCCGCCTTAAAAAGCGGCAATGCAGCCACGACGTATAAAACGGTTCAGTGGCAGGACGGGAGTGACAGTGTGACTCGAATCGCATACTGCATTCAGCCAAAACTAAACTCGCCGGGATCCGGCCATACTTATAAGGAAGACGATGCAGTCGAACTGGATGCATCGAACGGTATGGCAAAGGGGATGTATTACCTGTATGGTGGCCCGATGTGGGGCAAAAAAGTAACCTATGCAGACGGATCAGGAAGCGTGAACCTGAAACAGATTCTGACGGATGCAGGCTGTTCGTCGACCGGTCATTACTACACGATGACTCATTACATCCTTTCCTATATTTATATGAACGGCAGCAACTGGAATGCGAACAGCGGAGAGAGCAACGTATTGAATGCTACTGGCGTTGCACTGGTTAAAAAAGTGGTTGGCATACTGAAAAAGCTGGATGAGCCGGAGACACATTTATCCGAGACGACCCTGACGGCGACCAATGCGAGTGTCGGCGCAGACCGGGTCAGCGGTTCTGTGACGTACAAAGCTCCGGAAGGAAATACAGCGACGGTCACACTTCCAGATGGAATTACGCTTGTAAATGAGACAACCGGAAAGACTGGTACTGGCAAGGTCACGCTGGATGGCGATGATACATTTCACTTGGTTGTTGGCGAAAATTATTCCGGTAGTATGACGGAAACACTGACCTTCCAGTGTAAGTATGCGGTTGATTATTCCGCTTATAAGCTGCAATTAAAGGGGTATCAGGACATTGGATTCAGCTACTATAGCGGCAAAAAGAGTCTGACACTGACCTTGAATATCAATGACCGGACGTCCGAAGTCTATGTGCAGAAGCTGGATGCGGACACCAAAACGGCAGTACCGGCCAATGAAAATTATTCACTTTCCGGGGCGGTATATACGGTGTACGCAGATGAGGCATGTACGCAGGCCGTTCTGACTCTGACGACCGGGGAAGATGGAAAATCACCGGTGGCTGTCATTCAGGCCGGGACCTATTACGCGAAGGAGACAAGTCCGTCGACGGGCTATGAGTCCGACCCGCAGGTTTATACGATTGTGGCCGAGCCGGGGCAGACGGCGACGTTTACCTCTTATGAGCAGCCAAAGAAAAAACCATTAGAGCTGCAGAAATATGATAAAGCAACCGGGGAAGCAAAGCCGGGAAGTGCAGCTGTGAGCTTTCAGGGGGCAGAGTATACACTCTATACAGATGCGGCCTTAAGCACATTGGTAGAAGTCCTGACAACGGATGCATCCGGATACGCGAAGAGCTCTGACCTGTATTATGGCACGTATTACCTGAAAGAGACAAAAGCATCTTACGGATATGGACTGGACGAGACGGTCTATCCGGTCACCGTATCAGATGACGGACAGGCATCAGTCAAGGTGTCCTCCTTTGAGCCTCGCATTAAAAAGCCCCTCGAGCTGCAGAAATATGATCAGGAGACCGGAGAAGCAAAGCCGGGAAATATGGCGCTTTCTTTTACTGGTGCGCAGTACACGGTTTATGCGGACGCGGCCTTGAGCACACCGGTAGAAGTCCTGACGCTCGATGAGAACGGGCATGCCAAGAGTGCGGATCTTGAACTTGGAACCTACTATGTGAAAGAGACAGGACCATCCACCGGCTATCTGGCAGATGAGACGGTACATGTAGTTGACGTGTCAGATGATGGCTCCACATCTGTGCTGGTAAATTCCTATGAGCCGGTGATTCGTGGCAGCTTTTCCCTGATGAAATATCTCGATGATGATTACGACGATTCTGTTTTACAGGAATGGATCGACCGGGGCGAGCTGGAAGGAATCCGTTTTCGGCTGCAGCATGAAGATGCATCCGTTCCGGAGGTGTGGATCACAACGGACAAATACGGCTATGCGGCAACAAAAGAGAATGCCCTTACATACGGGGTATGGACTTTATCAGAAGATGCGAACACGACACCGGATGGCTATGCCGGATTGAAAGAGGCAAAGATCAAAATCACAGAAAACGGCGCGACCTTGAAATACGTTGTGACAAACGACATACAGGATGCTCAGGTACGCATCCTGAAAAAAGATGCAGAGACTAAGAAAATGATTCCGCTATCAGGTGCGCAGTTCCAGATCATAGATCAAAACGGGGATGCCTTAAAGATGCCGGATAACCGGGATTTTACGAAGGTAACGGATGTATTTACCACAAACGAACAGGGTATCATCAGCTTAACCAAGGCGCTCAAAAAAGGAACCTATACGCTAAAAGAGGTAAAGGCGCCGGAAGGATATCTGCTTGCGGATAAGCTGACATTTGAGGTAAGCGGAAAGCACAGCTACCTGGATCCGCTCGAGGTAGTCTGCTATGATGCGCCGCAGCAGGGCAGGATTCAGGTCGTAAAGCTGGATCAGGAGAGTGGAAAGCAGCTCGGAGAGGGCTATACGTTCGAAGTTTCAGTAGCAAAAGATGTTGTCGATGCAGACGGGGAAATCCGGACGATGCAGATCGACGGAAAAGAAACTTCGCTGACAGCGGGAACTCTCGTCGCAAAGATACAGACGGATGAAAATGGAGTAGCACAGTCCCCAGAGCTGTACCTTGGCGATTATGTAGTAACAGAGACGGCAGCGGCAGAGCATTATGCCGTCAGCGGGCAGGAATATCCGGTCAGCCTGACGTATGATGCACAGGTCGAGACGGTCACAGCCAGGCTGCAGGTCGAGGACGCGAAAACCGCTGTGGACATTTTAAAGGTGGACGCAGAAGAGGATGCCCCGCTTGCCGGGATCCATTTCCGGATGTTTACCTCGAAAGAACTGGATGAGGCTGGAGGCACGGTGGATCAGCTGGACAAAGAAGTGCTGCGGACGCTTGGAACGGAGTATGTTACGGATGAAAATGGACGGGTTCATATCGAAGACCTGACCCACGATACGGTTTACTACATTTTTGAGTCCGAGACGCAGCCGGGTTATCACTTAGAGCAGCAGCTCTATAAGCTGACCGTAGATGCAAATGGCTTGATTGACGGCAAAGCATCTTATGAGCTGAAAATTTCGAATACGGCAAGCAATGTAGAGATCACGAAGATGGATATTGCCGGTGGCAAGGAGCTTCCGGGGGCGACACTGACCGTCCGGAACGCAGAAGATCAGGTCGTAGAAACGTGGGTGTCCGAAGAGACGCCGCATAAGATTAAGGGACTTCCGGCAGGCACGTATACCTTAACTGAGGAACGGGCACCGAAGGGCTATGCCGTTGCGGAGACGATTACGTTTGAAGTAACGGACAGCCTACAGGTACAGCAGGTGACGATGTACGACAAAGAGATTGAGGTTGCGATTTCCAAGCAGGACATTACGTCCCAGAAGGAGCTTCCGGGCGCGAAGCTGACGATTGCAGACGCAGATGGAACGGTGATTGAAAACTGGATTTCAACGGAAGAGCCGCACATGGTCAACCTTCCGGTAGGTACGTATACCTTAACTGAGATCGCAGCACCGGAGCGATACGCAAAAGCAGAAACGATCACATTTGAAGTGACGGATCGTATGGAAGTGCAGCGTGTCGTCATGTATGATAAGCCGATTGAAGTGTGGATCAGCAAGCTGGATGTGACGAACGATCAGGAACTGCCGGGTGCGAAGCTGATTGTCAAAGATCAGGAAGGAAAAGAGATCGAGTCATGGATTTCCACCGAAGAGCCGCACAAGATGAACCTTGCAGCCGGGACGTATACCCTGACGGAAGTGACCGCACCGGACGGATATGAGGTCGCAGAGACGGTTATTTTTACTGTGACAGACCGCATGGAAGTGCAGACCGTGAAGATGTATGATGCGCCAAAGGATGGGACGACCGACCTGACTGGCAAGACGACAACGAAGACGACCGGAGGAAGCTTTGGCGGAGGCGGTGCGACATCCGTGATTGCACAGGCGGTAAAGACCGGAGATGTGTTCCGGTATCTTCCGGCGATTTTGCTGATTACAGCCGGAGGCGTGCTGATGGTACTGGGCATCCGGAAAAGAAAACAGAAGAAATAAGACAAATTTTAAAGCAGGCCCTCACCGCAGGGTCTGCTTTATTGAGGAGGAAGTATGCAGAAAAAAAGAACATTTGGAAAGCTTCTGCTTTGGTGCGGCGTATTGACATTTTGCTTTGTAAGTCCGGTCTATGCAAATGAAGTCGCAACAAAAATCGAAAACCTTTCTGACTTCTTGCTGCAGATCGTTCAGGCAGCAGGTGTGATTGTGATTTTATTCGGGATTTTCAGCTTTGGTGCAGGCTGGCTGGCGCATGATTCGAGCCAGCAGTTCCAGGGTGTACGGGTCATCATTGGCGGGCTCATTATGTTATGCGCAAGTGCGTTGCTTTCTTTATTAAAGTGACAGGAGGTGGGGTATGGGACTGATTGACAGTGCGATTTCCGGGGCGATGGAAGCGGTTGGAAGTGGGATGATGGACGCCGGAAATTTCTTCTTAAAAGGTGGCTATTCGGTATGGGGAAGTTTCAGCAAGGTGGCGATGCAGTATGTACAGCAGCAGCCGGAATCGCTTGGCGCATGGCAGGTAGTGACCGGATCGGTGTACACGCTTTCTACTGGCATTGCGGCCTCTTTATCTGTCCTGTTCTTTGTCCTTGGATGGATGCGCAATTCCGTAGAAATCCGGAACAATTTTTCCATCGACGAGGTTTTTAAATTCTGCATCCGGTATATCCTGACAGCGGGATTGATCGTCAATTCGCTGTCTTTGATCAGCTCGATGAGCGAGTGTGCGACGGCAGTGGTGGCAGTGATTTACGAAGAAGAAGGACTCGAAAATCAGGAAGCGCCGGACGATTTGTTTCAGGCGGCAAAGGACAGTCTGGAAGATGGAGACTCCGGCGCAGACTGGTTGAGCGTTGGGGTGGTGGCATTTTTAGGAGGTGCGGTTGGCGGGCTGTTCATCATTGTATGCTCGGTGCATGTGGAGACGGTAGTTTTAATACAACGGAAAGATACCTAGAAATCCTTGAATTTACGCACTTTGTGGACTTTAGTACCTTTGAAAGAAAAGGGAAATATCACAGAGAAAAGAAGATCATCAACCAGATTTCGG